>JANMPG010000194.1:0-19883 GCA_031369745.1 Actinomycetes bacterium | reverse complement strand
CCGAGAAGAAGCGCGAGGCCGAACTCATCTTGGCCAAGCACCGCAACGGACCGACGGGCAACGTTCGGCTGCATTTCGAGCCCTCACTGACCACGTTCCGCAACGCCGCGCGCGACCAAGGCGTGTGAGCGCGCCCGAGCTGCCCAACGCGACCGCGCGCCGGTTGCGCGCGATCCACGCCCGTCTCGTCAAAGCATTCGGTCCGCTCGACCCTCCGCGCGCGGTCGACCCTCTCGACGAGCTGGTGCTCACCGTGCTCAGCCAGCACACGAGCGACCTGAACGCCGAGCGAGCGTTCGGCGATCTTCGCGCGGTCTACCCGACCTGGCAGCAGGTGGTGAACGCACCGACCGATGGCGTCGCCGATGCGATCCGCCACGGCGGGTTGGCTAATACCAAGGCGCCAAGGATCCAGACCATCTTGCGAGATGTACATGAACGCGAAGGCGCGTTCGAACTCGATCGGCTCCGCGACCTGTCCGACGCCGACGCTCGCGCGTACCTGACCTCACTACCCGGCATCGGACCGAAGACTGCGGCCGTCGTGCTCAGCTTCGCGCTCGGGCGTGACGCGATGCCGGTCGACACGCACGTGCACCGGGTCACGAAGCGGCTCGGCATCGTCCCGGCCACGACGTCTGCAGAGCGCGCGGATCGCGTTCTGCACGAACTCATCCCCGACGGTCTCCGCACGCCCCTGCACGTGGCCTTCATCCAGCTCGGGCGCCAGATCTGCAAGGCGCCGACGCCGCGCTGCGTCGTCTGCCCGTTGAACGATCTGTGTCCGACCGCGCCCCGCTATCTTCCGCAACGCCGAAAGGTCCGGGGCAGCAGAGTATCGCGATAGCCGAGGGAGTTGGCACCCGATGGGCAGCGGGTTACCGTCGGCCGCGATCTTTCTTGAAAGGGAGCGACACACCGTGAGCATCGCGAGCCAAACGACACAGGGAGCGCTCCGTCGCCGGGTCTCGGTAGCGTTCGTCGTGACGATGCTGCTCGTGAGTGGCCCTTTGGCCGCATCTCCCGTTGCATCGGCGGCAGACATGAAGCCCGCCGACTGCCGCAACCCGAAGGTGCCCAGCCGTTTCCACGACCGCGTTGTCGCGGCTATCCGGCTCTCCGGGAACCTTCCGATCGCCTGGGCAGACTCGCCGTATCTCGCAAAGATCGTGTGCTGGCAGGACACGGCGTTCGACGCGGGGTTCTTCGCCCGAGCCCCTGGGCATCGGTGGCACGGCGTGTTCGCCATGACCGTTCAGGAGATGAAGACGATCGCGGGTCCGTGGCTGAGCAACGATCGTCACGAGCTGATCTTGAGCCCCGTGTGTTTCGTGCACGGATGGGATGCGTGTCCGCATAAGACGGCGAACACCCGCATTGTCCAGCAGCTGATCGCCGGTATGCGTTGGATCTGGCTGGTCTACGGACGCCCGAGCGCCGCTTGGCGGCACATCACCTCGACCGGTCGGTTCGATTCCTATCCGCGTCCGGGCACCGACGACACAGCGACCAAGGCTCCCTTCTCGACGTGTCCGGTGAAGGGCACGGTCTCCTACCGTGATGACTTCGGCATACCGCGTGGCACGGGCGGGTATCACCCGCACTCCGGCAACGACATCCACGCGCCGATCGGCCGGGCGATCCGCGCTCCCTTCGACGGGTTCGCGGTCGCGCATACGGATAACTGGTTCGCCGGCCGCTCCGTGGGTCTGGTGGGCTCCGAGGGGTTCGTCCGCAACGCGCATCTGAGCAGGTTCGCGCACCTCGGGTACGTCCGTGCGGGCGCCGTGATCGGCTACGTCGGGATCAGCGGCGACGCGCAGACGTCGCACAACCACTTCCAGTGGCACCCCTGGAACGTGCCGGACCCGCTGCATGTAGCCCCGTCAGGGTTCAGCCGTGTCCTGGACGCCATCGACCCATACCCGTTCCTCAACCAGGTGTGCACCAGGGCCTGACCGGCGACTTCATCGGTGTAGATCAACGCCGAGCGAGGGGACTTCGAAGAGCGGGTGAGGGGAATCGAACCCCCGTTTCAAGCTTGGGAAGCTTACGTTCTACCATTGAACCACACCCGCATTTCCCCACCGTTCGCACGGTGGGACCCCAGTGTAGCGAGCATCGCCGGGGCGGTCATGCAGCCCGCTGTTAGCCTGACCGGCCTATGACGAACCCCGATCTGTGGCCCCGGATACTCACCTCTTTGTCACGCCGTGAGTCGCTCGATGGTGCCCAGACCGAGGAGGCGATCTCCGCCGTGATGGGCGGCGACGCCACGCCCGCCCAGATCGGTGCGTTCCTGCTCGCTCTCCGCACGAAAGGGGAAACCGTCGAGGAGATCGAGGGTGCGGCCCAGGCCATGCTGAGCTTCGCGTTGCCGGTGCACGCCCCACAACCGGTCATCGACACGTGCGGCACCGGTGGTGATCGCGCAGGCACCTTCAACATCTCGACGATCGCGGCGCTCGTGGTTGCCGGGGCCGGCGTGCCCGTAGCCAAGCACGGGAATCGGGCCGCCTCCAGTCACTGCGGTTCCGCCGATCTGCTGGAGGAGCTCGGCGTCAAGATCGATCTGGACGCCGCCGGCGTCCAGCGGTGCCTCGAGGACGCGGGCATCGGCTTCATGTTCGCGCGCACGTTCCATCCGGCGATGGCGCATGCCGCGCCGGTGCGCGCCGAGTTGCGCGTACCCACGATCTTCAACTTCCTCGGGCCGCTGACCAACCCGGCGCGGCCGTATGCGCAGGTGATCGGCGTGTCCGACGAGCGGATGCTGCCGCTCATGGCCGAGGTGCTCGCCCGGCGCGGCACGCGCGCGAAACTGTTCCGCGGGGTGGACGGTCTGGACGAGCTCACCACCACCGATCTGTCGACGGTCTACGAGGTCAAGGACGGGACCGTTCGAGAGACCCACATCGATCCGAGCAAGCTCGGCCTCGGCCGCGTGAAGCCCGAAGATCTCGCGGGCGGCGACGCCGCGCACAACGCGGACATCGCTCGACGGATCGTCGATGGCGAACTCGGGGCACGGCGCGATGTCGTGCTGCTCAACGCGGGCGCAGCCCTGCAGGTGGCGGGCTTCGCCGAGTCCCTCGAAGAGGGCATGGCTACCGCCGCCCGTGCGATCGACGACGGTGACGCGGCCAGGACGCTCACTCGGTGGGTCGAGGTCTCCAACGCCGGGTAGCATCTGCGCGCGATGATCCTGTCCGACCGAGAGATCCGTACGGAAGTTGCCGCCGGCCGTATCACGATCGACCCATTCGACGAGCGGTGCGTCCAGCCATCCTCGGTCGACCTGCACGTCGACAACCAGTTCCGCGTGTTCGCCAACTCGCGCTACCCGTTCATCGACGTCCGCGAGGAGATGCCCGACCTCACGGAACTGGTGGAGGTCAAGCCCGACGAGCCGTTCATCCTGCATCCGGGCGAGTTCGTCTTGGGCTCGACGTTGGAGCGCGTCGCGCTGCCCGACAACCTCGTCGCCCGCCTGGAAGGCAAGTCGTCGTTGGGACGCCTCGGGCTGTTGATCCACTCGACCGCCGGATACGTCGACCCGGGATGGGACGGCTACCTCACGCTGGAGCTGTCGAACGTCGCCAACCTGCCCATCACGCTGTATCCGGGCATGAAGATCGGCCAGATCTCATTCTTCCAGCTGACCTCGCCGGCCGAGACGCCCTACGGCAAGGCCGGCAACAAGTACCAAGGCCAGCGCGGGCCGACCCCCAGTCGCTTCTTCCGCGATTTCGGCAGTTAGACCGCCGGGTGCACGAACGCTATTCGTGCACCAGCGCGCCAGGCACCGGACCGACTCCCATCTGCACCGCCATCATGGCGGCCTGCGTGCGGTTCGTGACGCCGAGCTTGCGGAAGATCGCGGCCAGGTGGGCCTTGACCGTCTTTTCCGACAGGTACAGGGCACCGGCGATGTCGCGGTTGGACCGTCCCTCGGAAAGCAAGGCCAGGATGTCGTTCTCCCGCTGGGTCAAGCTGTACTCGCTGCGCCGACCGTTGGACGTGTTCGCGTCCTGGTCTTCGAACAGGTTCTGGATGACGCGCGGGCTGAGCACATTGCCGCTACCCGACATCGCGACGTTGATCGCCTGACTGAGGTCTTCGGGAGTGGCGTCCTTCAGCAGGTAGCCGGAGGCCCCATCGGCGAGCGCGCGCTTGACGTACGGCGCGTTGTCGTACGTGGACAACATGATCACCGGCAGATCCGGCCAGTCCGTCTTGATCGCGCGCAACAACTCGAGCCCATCGAGGTCGGGCATGCGCACGTCGACGAGGCCGATGTCGACCTTCCCGCTGACGGCGTGCAACGCCTCGAGCGCCGCGGCCGAAGATTCGGCCTCGATCACCTCGGCGTCAGGGAAACCTTCCTTCACGACGTAGTTCATCCCACGGCGCACGAGCGCGTGGTCATCCACGATCAAGATCTTCATCGTCCTTCACCTGCTCTCGTGACGGGGAAAACGGCGACCACAGTGGTGCCGTGTCCAGGGGTAGAGGTCATTTCCAACGTCCCGCCGAGCGCTTCAGCGCGGGCTCGCATGATGCGGATGCCGAAATGCGGATCCTCGTCGGTCACGGCGGTCATGCCGCGACCCCGATCCTCGATCTCGACGTGCAGCGCGTCGGCGGTTGCCGACAGTCGAACGTGTGCGTCGGGTGCCCCCGAGTGTTTGGCGGCGTTCGCGAGCGCTTCGCTCACGATCGCGTAGGCCGCCTGGATCGAGCCGTCGTCCAGACCCTCGATGTCGCCCTCCACCGCGACAGTGGCGGGAAGACGCCAGCGAGCGGCGAGGTCTCGGATCAAGCCGGCGAGCGTCGGCACGGTGTTCAAGGGCTCTTCGGCGGTCATCTCGAACAGCAACTCGCGGATGTGGCGCAGGTCCTCGCGGATCTCGTTCTCGATCTCCTGCAAGGTGGCCACGGCGCCGGCGGGATCGGTCTCGATACGGTGGCGCATCGTCTGCAGCTCCAGGACTGCCGAGGTCACCGATTGGGTCAGGCCGTCATGGATCTGCATCGCCCACCGCGTCCGTTCCTCGAGCAGGATCGACTCCACGGCATGGCGGACCGTGGGATGTCCACCCACGACCGCGTTCTCGCGAGGCGAGGTATTCGCTGCTCCAACTCGCACGGTCCGTTTCCTTCCGGCCAAGACCTTCGGTACTAGTCCCTTTTCGGACGTCGGTCTGGGTGGCTTGAACCTTCTGGCCGTGTTCTTCCGCGCATCTGGGGACACCGGCAGAACGGGGCAGGGAGCGTTCGCTTGGCGGACGCCGACGCCGCCGACCCCGCGATCTCGCGAGCGCTGTGTTCCACTGCAGCGCAGTTCGTATAAGAGTGGGCGGAAGTGAAGTTGTCAATGGGGGACTCAAGTTCTATGCTACTCAGGAGCGCAATACACGCGGGAAGAGAAACCAAGGAGGAGCCACATGGCACGAGCGGTCGGTATCGACCTCGGAACCACCAACTCGGTGGTATCCGTGCTGGAGGCCGGGGAGCCGGTCGTCATCCCGAACTCGGAAGGGTCGCGAACGACCCCGTCCGTGGTCGGGTACTCGAAGAACGGCGAGATCCTGGTCGGCGAAGTCGCCAAGCGCCAGGCGATCACCAACCCGGACCGCACGATCCGCTCGGTCAAGCGCCACATGGGCGAGAAGTCGTGGTCGCTGGATATCGACGCGAAGGCGTGGACCCCGCAGGAGGTCAGCGCCCAGATCCTGCTGAAGCTCAAGCGTGACGCCGAGGCCTACCTCGGCGATACGGTGACGCAAGCGGTGATCACCGTGCCCGCGTACTTCGACGACGCGCAGCGCCAGGCCACGAAGGAAGCCGGCCAGGTTGCGGGGCTCGAGGTGCTCCGCATCATCAACGAGCCGACGGCGGCTGCACTCGCCTACGGGCTCGATCGCAGTCAGGCCGATCACACCGTGCTGGTGTTCGACCTCGGCGGCGGCACGTTCGACGTGTCCCTGCTCGAGATCGGCGACGGCGTGTTCGAGGTCAAAGCCACCCACGGCGACACACAGTTGGGCGGTGACGACTGGGACCAGCGGGTGATCGACTGGCTCGTGAAGTCCTTCAAGGACGCCCACGGTGTCGACCTGTCCAACGACAAGATGGCCGTGCAGCGCCTGAAGGATGCCGCAGAGAAGGCGAAGATCGAGCTCAGTCAGGTGACCGAAACGACGATCAACCTGCCGTTCGTGACGGCGACCGCCGAGGGTCCGCTGCACATGGAGCTAAAGCTGTCGCGCGCGGAACTGGAGCGCCAGACCGAGGATCTCGTCGAGCGGTGCCGTGTGCCGTTCGAGCTGGCGGTGAAGGACTGGGGCAAGGATGTATCCGCGATCGATCACGTGGTGCTCGTTGGCGGGTCCACTCGCATGCCGATGATCCAGGAGCTCGTCAAGAAGCTGACCGGCGGCAAGGAGCCGCACAAAGGGGTCAACCCCGACGAGGTCGTGGCCATCGGCGCGGCCGTGCAGGCCGGCGTGCTGAAGGGCGACGTCAAGGACATCCTGTTGCTCGACGTCACGCCGCTGTCGCTCGGCGTCGAGACGCTCGGCGGCATCGTGCAGCGCATGATCGAGCGCAACACCACGATCCCCACGAAGAAGACCGAGACGTTCACCACGGCCGCCGACAGTCAAACGCAGGTCGAGATCAACGTGCTGCAAGGTGAGGGCGAGACGGTCTTGAGCCCGGGCGTGCAGTCGATCGGACGGTTCAACCTCGTCGGCATCCCGCCGGCGCCCAGGGGCGTCCCGCAGATCGAGGTCAGCTTCGACATCGACGCGAACGGCATCGTGAACGTCAGCGCAAAGGACACGGCCACCGGCAAGGAGCAGGCGATCACGCTCACCGGCGGTACCGCCCTCAGCAAGGACGAGATCGACCGGATGGTCAAGGAAGCTGAGGCGTTCGCCGCCGAGGATCACGAGCGACGCGAAGCTGCCGAGGCGCGCAACCAGGCCGATCAGCTTGCCTACACCGTGGACAAGTCGCTCGGCGAGTGGGGCGACAAGGTGCCGCAAGGCGATCGTGACGAGCTCACGACGGCCACCGACGCACTGAAAGAGGCTCTGAAGGATCAGGAGGCCGATGCGGCGAAGCTCAACGCGGCGAGTGAGGCAGTGATGACGGTGTTCAGTCGGATAGGCCAAGCCATGTACGAGAACGCCCAGGCTCAGGCCAACGCGTCTGGCGCCACCGAAGGCGCGGCGGACGCGAGCGTGTCCGACGACGACGATGATGCCGTCGTCGAGGGCGAGATCGTTGAAGAAGGAGGGGCGTCATGACGCGAGCGAGGTGGGACCCCTCCCGCATGAGCGCACCGAGGGCCGAAGCGATCGAGCCATCTACGATCGAGGTCATGACCTCGTGACCGACGAACGCGACGATGACGCGCCGGTGATCAAGGTCACCGACAAGCGCCGCTTCACCCGACTGTCCGGGGTCGACGGGGCGGCCGATGAGGCCACCCCTGCCGGCCGGGACGCGGGGACCGACGAAGTCGTGCCCGGCGATACGGCACACGAGCGGGAGTTGCGCGAGCACCTGCAGCGCCTCCAGGCCGAGTTCGACAACTATCGCAAGCGGGTGCTGCGCGAGCAGACCGCTGCGGTCGAGCAAGCGGCGGAGCCTGTGATCCGGCGTCTGCTGGAGGTTCTCGACGATTTCGAGCTGGCGCTGATGCACGCGGAAGACGACGTCGACTCCGATCGTCTGCTCAAAGGCGTCGAGTTGGTCTACGCCAAGCTGCTCGATGCGTTGGGTGCGGAGGGGCTCGAGCGGATCCCGGCCGAAGGTCAGCCGTTCGATCCCGAGCTGCATGAGGCGCTGTTGCAAACAGGCGACGGCGACGGAGATCCGTTCGTGGCAGAGGTGTTCCGCCCCGGTTACGCGTTGCGCGGTCGTGTGATCCGACCGGCGGGCGTGCGGGTGGAACGAGCCGAGTAGGCGCCCATGGCAGGGGCCGAGGAGTTCCGTCGCGAGTGGTTCGACAAGGACTACTACGGGGTCCTCGGGGTGCCGAAGAACGCGAGCCCAGCCGAGATCAAGAAGGCATATCGGAAACTCGCTCAGAAGCATCACCCCGACGCCAACCCCGGCAACGCCGCGGCCGAAGAGCGATTCAAGGAGGTGTCCGCGGCCTACGACGTCGTCGGCGATGAGGCCAAGCGTGCCTCGTACGACAAGGCTCGGGAGCTGGGGAGCGGCGGCTTCGGCGGCTACCCCGGCGGGCCTGGCGGTGGCTCCGGTGGCGCTCCCCCCGGCGGGGTGCGCTTCGAGACCTCCGACGTCGACTTCGGCGACCTGCTCGGAGGCATGTTCGGCGGCGGTCGGTCTCGCGGCCGGGCGCAGCGTCGTGGCGCAGACCTCGAAACGGAGGTGACGCTGAGCTTCGAGGACGCGATGGCGGGGGTCACGCTGCCGGTCACGCTGACCGGACCGGCACCGTGTACGACCTGCCGCGGGTCCGGCGCGGCGCCGGGTACGCAGCCGATCGTGTGCGGCAGCTGTGGCGGCACCGGCCAGGTCGCGGTGAACCAGGGTTTCTTCTCCATGGCGCAGACCTGTCCCAGCTGTCAGGGCACGGGGCGGCTGATCCAGTCGCCATGCGCGAGTTGCGGCGGCGTGGGGGCGCAGCGACGCAAGCGAACGATCCAGGTCAAGATCCCGGCGGGGGTGAAGGATGCCGCGCGTATCCGCCTCACGGGCAAAGGTGAGTCGGCGGGGGCCGCGGGCACCGCCGGCGACCTGTTCGTGCGCGTGCACGTGAAGGCGCATCGCATCTTCGGGCGCCGCGGCGACGATCTGACGCTCAACCTGCCGGTTACCTTCCCCGAGGCTGCGTTGGGCGCGAACGTGCAGGTGCCCACGATGAACGGGCCGGTCACCTTGAAGGTTCCCTCGGGCACACCGAGTGGCAAGACGTTTCGGATCAAGGGCAAGGGCGCGCCGCGCAAAGCAGGTCACGGCGATCTGCTGGCCACCGTGGTCATCGACGTGCCAACCAAACTCTCGCGCACGCAGAAGGACCTCGTCGAACAGCTCGGCGAGGAGGCGGACGGGTCGCCACGAGACTCGCTCCGGGAAGTGTGAGGCCATGATGGACGAGCCGGATCGAAGCGAACAGCAAGCCGCATCCGCCCGCGATGACGAGCGGGCCGTCTACATCATCAGCGTCGCGGCGGAGCTCGCCGGCGTGCACCCGCAGACCCTGCGCATCTACGAACGCAAGGGGCTCGTGCAGCCCCACCGAACCGCTGGGAACACGCGGCGCTACTCGGAACGCGACATCCGTACGCTGCGTCAGATCCAGGGTCTTACACAAGACGGCGGCATCAACCTGGCAGGCGTAAAGATGATCATCGAGATGCAGGCTCAGCTCGACGCGCTGCGTTCGCGAACGGCCGCGCTGCAAGATCAGCTCCGTATCCGCTCCGAGCAGGCAGCCGCCGAGCGCACCGACGGCAAGATCGTCCCGCTGCACAGCGTCTTCTTACCGCCGTGGCAAGGGGGACCCGCGCGGTGACGATCGTCCTCCAACAAGACGGCGTGGTGCTTCGACCGTTCCGCCAAGAAGACTTCGCCACGGTCTGGGCCGAAGAGACCCGGGATCGAGGAGCATTCGAAACACCATGGGCGCCCGACGACGAGCGCGCGCAGGAGCGGGTACGCGCGCGGATCGAGCACTCGGGCACGTGGCGCGACGGGAGAGTGCTCGACCTCGCCGTCGAGGCGGGAGGCGCTCTCGTCGGCGATGTCCAGGCTCGGCGCGATCTCGAGTACACGCCTGCTGGCATCTTCGACCTCGGCATCGGGTTATTCGGCGACAAGCGCGGCATGGGGACGGGCTCGGTCGCGGTGCGGCTGGTGACAGACTTCCTGTTCGAGCACGAGCAGGCCGTTCGTGTGCAGCTGAGCACCGACGTCGACAACGAGGCGATGCGCCGCGTGGCGGACAAAGCGGGTTTCGCGTTCGAAGGGGTGATGCGGGGGTTCTGGCGCGTGCCCGATGCCCCCGCTCGTGACTATGCCCTGTACGCCCGTACGCGAGCCGATCACGAGGGCGGCCGCTGAGGACTCGAGGCCTCGCGCCATCAAGCCCTGAGGTCCCGTCGCCGACGTTGCTCCCATGAAGCTGGTGTTGCTCGCTCTCTTCACGCTGGCCGTGGCCGGCGTTTCTGCAGCCCGCGCCGCCCGGCGCACGAGGCGCCAGCGAAGCCTCGTGCGCTTGTGCCTGGATGCCGGCGTGTCGTTCGCGGTGGTCGATCCGTTCCCCGACACGCTGTTCTTGCCGTTCCGGCTCTTCGGTCGAGGAGACGAGCGCGGGATCGACACGGTCGTGTGGGATCCGCGTGATGACGGCGCGACCCGCGTCTTCGACTACTGGTACCGGGTGCGTAACCAAGACGGCCTCGGCACGAGGATCGGCATGACGTGCGGTGTGGTGCCGTTGCCGTTCGGTGTGCCGCCGGTCGTCGTGCGCGCTCGCGGTGTCGTCGATCCCTCGGGGGAGCCTGCGGACGGGCAGCAGGTCCGGCTGGAGCTCGACGCCTTCAACGAGCGGTTCGACGTGTGGGCGGCCGATCCGCGTGCGGCGGTTGCACTGCTCGACCCGCGGATGATGCAGACCATCATGACGCTGCCGGTCTCGGTGACCATCCACGTGAACGAGGGACACCTGCTGTGTGTCGCCATGCCCCTAGAGCCGGCACAGATGCTGGTGCTGCTTGAGTCGGCGCGGACCTTGTCGCATCGCGTCCCAGCGGTGGTGGCGAGCCTGTACCCGCCGCGGCCGTTCGAGGGACCGTTCGAAGACCGATGGTTCCAGGGTCACTGGACCCCGGAGCCGACATCGACGGAGTCCACCGAACCGGCCTGAGGTCGGCGGATAATGACCCTCACGATGCAGATCGGTCCCGCGGTCGTCGCGATCGCCGACGTCTTGGCGAAGAGGCGCACGAACACGCCGCCGCCCGACTTCGGCCAACCGCCCGGCGACAGCTCGGTCGACGGCTTCGCGGTGCTTCCGATCGTGATGATCCTCGGGTTCGTGCTGCTCGCCGCGCTGATCGTCTATCTCAGCTACGCAGCGAAGAAGCGTCGCCGCATGGGGTTCATCCAGCTGGCGGTCCAGCAGCATCTGACCTACAGCGAGCAGGATCCGTTCGGCCTGCTCGGCTACCCGTTCTCGATCTTCCAGCGGGGTGATGGCCGCGGGATCGAAAACGTCGTGCACGGCATGTGGCAGGAGCTCAACATCGTCGCGTTCGACTACTGGTATTACGAGCAGTCGACCGACTCCAAGGGCGGCACGAGCCGCACCTACTACCGGTTCGATTGCGTGCTCGTTCCCGTGGAAGCCGCCTGCGCCCGGCTGACGATCGAACGTGAGAACTTCCTCACCCGGGTGGCCGATGCGCTGTCGTTTCACGACATCCAGTTCGAATCCCAGCAGTTCAACGACGCGTTCAACGTGAAGTGCGAGGACAAGAAGTTCGCCAACGACCTGATCGATGCTCGGATGATGCAGTGGCTGCTGGCCAACGGGGCCGAGCACGCCTACGAGTTGATGGGCAACCGCGTCTTGGTGGCCGGGCCGAAGATCCAGCCCGTGGAGTTCGTCCAGCTGCTGGGCGTCGCACGAGGGTTCGTGCAGCATGTGCCCAAGGTCGTCTACTCCCTGTATCCGGGGTAGGCTCGCGATAACCAAGGAGGATGTGACGTGGGGATCTGGCTGATCGTGGTGCTGGTGCTGATCGTGGTCGTCGTGATCGGCGGCATCGGCAGCTATAACCGCTTCGTGTCCCAGCGCAACCTGATCAAGGACGCGTGGGCCAACATCGATACGGAGCTTCGCCGACGATACGACTTGATACCGAACCTCGTGTCGACCGTGCAGGGGTACGCGACGCACGAGCGCGAAGTGTTCGAAAACGTGACGAAGGCGCGGGCGATGGCGACCGCCGCCACCGGCTCACCGGGCGCACAGGCGGCCGCGGAAGGGCCGTTCGTGGCTGCGCTACGGCAGTTGCTGGCCGTCGCCGAGAACTACCCGCAACTCAAAGCCAACGAGAACTTCCTGGCGCTGCAATCGGAGTTGTCGAACACGGAAGACCGGCTGCAGACGTCGCGCCGCTTCTACAACGGCAACGTTCGCGAGTACAACCGGCGGGTGCAGTCGTTCCCGTCGATGATCGTCGCGAACCTCGGCCACTTCGAACTCGAGGAATTCTTCGAGGTCGACGAGTCGCTGCGCGGTGATGCCGGCGTGCCGAAGGTCGATTTCTCGTCGCTGTCGACGCCGGCCCCGACCGCTCCCGAGGCGCCTCCGGCTCCGCCGAGCGATGCTGGCGACGCCTCACCGCCGCCGCCTCCGGGCTAGGCGGGGTTACTCCGCGCCGGGTGGCGGTCGTTCGGCAGCGTCGAGCCCCGTTGCAGCGTCGGTTGCGGCGAAGATCGGCGTGCGGCGCACGCGTCGGGTCAGTAGCAGCCAGATGCCCGCCCAGGCGACCGCGATGCCGCCCGCGATCATGACCGCCGGGCGGACGCCGATCTGGTCGGCAAGGGTCGAGGCCAACAGGCTGGACGCGCCCAGCGACAACGTGATCAACGCGAAGTCGAACGCGAAGATGCGCCCGCGGATGTGGTCGGGAACGATCCGTTGCAGCCCGTAGCTCGACAGCATCCACTGCGCCCCACCCCCCAGGTGCGCGACGAAGACCGCGATCGCCGCGAGCCACAGGGTCGGCGCGATCCCCAACGCGGCGTAGCCGATGCCGAACGTCGCAAGCGCGCCCGCGATCACCGGCAGCAGCCGTCGGTGATCCGATCCCGCAAGGCGGTGGCCGAGGAACGGGCCGATCAACGCGCCGACCCCGCGCGCGGCCATGAGCAGTCCGAAGCCCACGTCGCCGGCGTGGAACACTTCCTTGGCGAACACCGCGATCAACGCGAGCACGCCAGCGGCCGCGCCGAACCCGAACTTGACCGACACCAGCGCCCACACACGAGCGTCCCGGCGTGCATACCGCACGGTCTCCCGCGTCGCCTCTGCTATGCCGACGTGCTCGTCGTGCTCGCGCGGCGCGGAAAGCGATCGATGCACCCCGATCAGAAAGAGCGCAGACACCGCGAACGATGCGGCGTCGGCGGCGAACGCGACGTTGCGGCCGAACAATGTCGCGACCACACCGCCGATCCCGGCGCCGACCGCCAGCATCGTTCCCCACAGGGACCCGCTGAGTGCGTTCGCGACAGCCAGATCCTCGGGGTCAACGACGTTGGGCAATGCGGCCGAGGAGGCGGGGTCGAACACCGCGGCGAAGAGCGACAGCATGACGAGCAACGCGTAGGCGAGCCACAGGTTGTCCGGACCGACGAGCAGGAACGACGCGCAGATCACGGTGCGCGCAAGATCGCACGCGATCATCAATCGCCGGCGGTCGAGCCGATCGGCCAGCCACCCCGCCCATGGTGTCGCGAGGAAGATGGGCACCTCCTGCGCGAAGATCATCAAGCCGATTGCCGTCGCCTTGCCGGTCGCCTCGAACAACAAGCCCCCGAGCGCCACGAACAAGAACCAGTCGCCACCCAGGGAGATCGCCGAGGCGAGGAACAAGCGCCGGAAGTCGCGGTTGCGACGCAGCAGGTCGAGGGCCGCACCCGCCCCGGCGGTGCGCTCGCCGCGGCCCTGGCTCATGGCATGTCAGACTACCGGGGTCCTTGGCTGGGGAAGGACCAGGAGCCCGCTTAGCCCTCGGGCAACAGCCCGCGACGACCTCGGATGCGCCGGTCCACCTGCCCGAACAGCAGGTAGTCCGCCGCCACACCGAGCACCACGATCACCCCGAGTGTCGCGAGCAGCGCGGCCACGTCGGTTCCCTGTGCGTCGAGCAGGTGTCCGAGGCCGGCGGTTCCCGCTCCCGCAACGATCAGCTCGCCTGCCATCAGCGCCTTCCACGCGAACCCCCACGCTTGCTGCAACCCTGCCATCACACCCGGCAGCGCCGCGGGGAAGATCACGTTGCGGTACAAGACCCAGCCGCGCGCGCCCAACGTGCGACCCGCACGCTCGTACAGCGGCGGGACCTGGCGGATCGCCTGGATCGTCGCGAGGGTCATCGCGGGGAACGAGCCCACGATCGCCACGAAGACCACCGCTCGCTCCGTGACGCCGAACCAGATCACGGCTAGGGGCACCCAGGCGACGAACGGCGTGATCTGCAATGCGACCACGAGTGGGCGGATCGACCGGCGGGCGAATTCGTTGAGCGCCAGTCCGACGCCGAGGGCGACACCGAACGTCACCGCGACGGCGAACGAGAACGCCAGCCGCGCGAGCGTGCGAACGGCGGCCTGCGGGATGGACCCGTCGCGCATGCCGGCTAGAAACGCAGCCCAGACATCGCCGGGCGACGGGATCGCCGCCGTGTTCGTCAAGGCGGCGGCGAGCGCCCAGATCGCGACCAGTCCCACAACGCCGACCAGGGGGGGACCGATCTCGGCCGAAGCCCTACGCACGCGCATCGGGGTCACTGCCCTCCAGCTCGTGCATCAGTACGCGGTGGATGTCCGACACGACCCGCGTCACCAGCACGTCATCGAGGTCGCGAGGGCGCGGAGCATGGATCCGGAACTCCTCGAGCATGCGCCCGGGAGCGGCGCTCATCACCAATACTCGGTCGGCGAGCAAGACCGCCTCTCGCACGTTGTGCGTGACGAACAGGTACGTCTTGTGCCCGCCGGACTCGACCCAGGCCCGCTGTACCTCGTTCTGCAGGAGTTCGCGCGCTTGCGCGTCAAGCGCTCCGAACGGCTCGTCGCCCAAGAGCACCTGCGGATCGGCCGCGAGCGCGCGGGCCAGGGCTGCCCGCTGGCGCATCCCGGCCGAGAGCTCATGCGGGTGGGCTTCGGCGGCATCGGCCAACCCCACGTGCGCCAGCTGCGCCGTGGCTCGCGACCTCCGCTCGTCGGCCGCGACGCCGATCAGCTGCAGCGCCAACTCCACGTTCGCCTGCACCGACAACCACGGAAACAGGGCGGGGTCTTGAAAGAGCACTGCCCGGTCGGGCCCGGGAGCCGTGATCGGTTGGCCGTCCACGAGGGCGTCGCCCGACGCCGGAGGGTCGAGTCCTGCCAGCACGTTCAGGATCGACGTCTTGCCGCAGCCGCTTGGGCCGAGCAGGCAGACGAACTCGCCGACGGCCACGTCGAAGGTCACGTGCGCGGCCGCAGTGATCGTGTCGCCGCGTGCCTGTCGACGCGTCACGCTGAGGTCGCGAACGGAAAGTTTGGGCACGTTCGTGGCCGCTGCTTCCTGCAAGAGGCTCCGTGCCGCATCCGCCATCGTCGACCTCACCGCAACCGGAACTTCTCGGCCATCTCCACCTGAACGACCTTGCCGTCTTGCACGACGAGCACCACCGTGCCGAACTGGATCCTGCGCAAGACCCCGGCCACGGTGGCCAAGACCATGCGCTCGTCCTCGGTCAATCCGAGCTTGTCGAGCTCATCGCTCGAACCGGTCGATGGCTCGCGGGCGTCTGCCATGCCCGGATGCTACGCCGAAGCCGCCCCGAACGGCCCCATCGACCCGGTCAGCCGGTCCACAACAATCCGGAGACGATCGCGAGCACGGGCACGGCGAACAACGCGCCGACGAACGCGGCGAGACGCCGGTTGTCGGCGATCAGCCAGTCGTCGAGGCCGAGCACCGCCCGCTTCGTCGGTGCGTAGAAGAAGGCAAGGATCAGCAGCGAGACGATGGTGACGCCGATCGCCTCGGCAAGGACGATCTGCGCCGCAACCTTGGTCTGCTGCAGCATCGCGACCACCAGGGTGTCCGCGAGTGTCGTGATGTTCGCGCCCATGATGTAGGGGAGCGCTTGGTCACGCTTCACGTAGCCCTTGACCGCGAGGGGCACGAGCACGGTCAACGCCACGGACACCGACAAGGTCAGGGTGGCGACGAAGCACCCGAGCAGGAACATCGTCCACGGTCGCGTCAACCACGATCTGCGCTTGGATGCCGTCGAGTCCGAGTCGACGTGTGGCAGCACGCGGTCGATGAGGCTGAACGACAGCAGGATCGTGGCGATGCCCACCACGAACAGTGCCCAGCCGGGCAGGTTCGTCTTGGCCGCGTCTACGAACGGCCCCCACAGCCGTGCCAAGACGGCGTCCATCGTGCCGGACGCGTGCCAGGAGATGCCATCCAGCGCCCCACTGCGAAGGATGAAGAAGGCCAAGATCATTCCGGGGATGTACTGCACCATCGTCATGGTCATCGCCTGGATCCCGACGGACAATCCGGCGGAGCGCTGGCTCTTGTTCCGCAGTGTGTAGAGGAACCCCGTCACCAACACGATGAACGATGCGCCCAAGCGAGACCCGGACAGCATCGTGAGGGTCTCGAGCTTGTCGATAGAGCCCGCGCCGAACAGGCTGATCGTCGTTGCCGCGACCGGCGACCCGGACAAGACCAGGTAGGCCCCGAGCCACCCCGTGCCGAGCGTCGACAAAGGGTTCGCGAACGGGAACGAGCCTTCGATCGAGGGTCCGACCGCGGCCGCGCCGGCTTTCATCAGCTGGATCGCCAGGATGAACAAGAACATTGCCGGAAGGAACAGCATGGCTTTGCCGAGGAAATACGTGCCCGGGCGCTGGACGTCACCGAAGATCGGGCCGAGGTCGATGTGGTGTCGGACCTCACCCTCTTGTTGTGGCACGCAGAACTCGCCGTCGACTTCGACCGCGGCTCGCTCCATACGGGCGAGGTCTCGATGGGTCTTCGACATCGATGTCCTCCTTGGCAACGAAAAAGGCCGCGACGCGTCGTGCTTCGCGTCGCGGCCTCCAGTGTTTCTGGTCAGCTGCTGGAAGGAAGGTACCCAACCAGCGCGGGAAGGTCAACCAGGCGGTGGGGTCGTCCGTGTCAGCGCACGAGCAGGACCGGGCAGTGAGCGTGCTGCACGACCTTGTTCGCGACACCACCGAGCAGCATCGACTTCCATTCGGTCAGGCCGCGGGTGCCGAGCACGATCAGGTCGGCCTCGACCTCGGCTGCGACCGCGACGATCTGCTCGGGGGTGTTGCCGGGGCTGACCCGCCGGATCTCGCCACGCGCCTCGAGCCCGGCATCGCGGAATCGCGTGAGCGTGCCCGCGACCAGCTCCTCGGCTGGGATGTCGGGGCCGAGGTCCACATCCGACCCTTCGTATCTCGCGTGCTCGCGGACATGCACCACCGTCACGACCGACCCGAAGCGCTGCCCCATCTCGATCGCCACGGGCACGGTCTTGCCACCCTCGCGAGAGCCGTCGATCGCCACGACGATGCGCTCGAACATCAGCGGTTCACCACTTCGATGCTCGACGTGCCCGAGCCTCTGTCGAGCGCCTCGAGTTGCGGCCGGATCCGGGCGAAGTAGGCGACCGCGTACGCGGCTCCCACGCCGATCGGCGCCAGGTAGAGCTGTCGCGTGACCCAGCTGCGCTTGGGGACGCCGATCATGTCCCACTGCAGCCTCGGGTGCTGTGCGGCGTCAAAGGCGCCCCACAGGGCGAAACCGACGAGTACGAAAAGCAGGAGCACGACGCCCAGTATGCCGGTGGGCAGATCGAGCAGCTTGAGGCCCGAGGCGGCGAGCACGAACACGAGCAACGGTCGGATCACGCCGTCGGGCGCCCGCGACGACACCCGAGCGCCGAACCATACCGCCGGGATCGAGCCGATCAAGATCGAGGAGGTCAGCGAGAGCTCGAAGTCGCCGACCAGGATGTGTGCGAGCGCGGCGGCCGATACGAGCGGGATCGCCTGCACCAGGTCGGTTCCGACGAGCTCTGCGCCGCGGAGCATCGGATACAGCAGCATCATCGCGATGATCACGATCGAGCCCGAGCCGACGGACGTGAGACCGACGAGCAGCCCGCCGACCAGGCCCACCGCGACCGTCGGGGCCATCCGTACCGCGAACGGCGGCATCGTGTCGTGCAGGGTGCGTCCCGCCAGCCGTGCTTCCGAGGAGCGGCGCCCCTGGATCCACGCCTTGACCACCATCGCGCTGGACGCCAGCAGCAGTGTCCACCCGAGGAACACTCGGGTGATGTTCTCCACCTGTTGGGGATCCCCGGCGTTGTGCACGATGAACACGCCGGCGAAGGCCATCGGGATCGACCCGATGCATAGCCACTTCACGAGGGGCCAGCGCACGGTCCTGCGCCGGATGTGTACGCCCCCGCCCACGGGCTTCATCACCATGGCGGCGATCAGGTCCGAGGACACGGCAGCCGTTGGGCTGATGTGGAAGAAGATCACCAGGATGGGGGTCATGAGCGCGCCGCCCCCCATACCCGTCATGCCGACCACGAAGCCCACGATGGCCCCGGCGAGCACGATGGCCCAGTCGATCTCGACGTGCATCAACCCAGTTTACGGGTGACCTGCCGCCCGCCACGTCGCGTTTCGTAGACTGCCCGGGTCATGCCGGCCACCGTCGTACTCGGAACCCAGTGGGGGGATGAGGGCAAGGGTAAGGCCGTCGATTACCTCGCAGACCGGATGGACTTCGTCGTCCGCTACCAGGGCGGGAACAACGCGGGCCACACGATCATCGCCGAGGGGCGACTGCTGAAGCTGAACCTCGTCCCCTCGGGCGTGCTGTACCCGCACATCACCAACGTGATCGCCGACGGTGTGGTTGTCGACCCGGCAGTCTTGCTGCGGGAGCTCGACGAACTCTCCGGCTCGGGCGTCGACGTGAGCGGGCTGCGGTTGTCCCAGAACGCCCACCTGATCATGCCGTACCACCTGGAGCTGGAGAAGGTGACCCAGCGGTTCCTCGGCAAGAACGCGCTCGGCACGACCAAGCGCGGGATCGGCCCCGCGTACGCCGACCGCGCCGCGCGCGTGGGTATCCGTGTGCAGGACCTGTACGACGAGAAGATCCTGCGCGCCAAGCTCGACGTGGTCTTGAAGGAGAAGAACCAGATCCTGACGAAGGTCTACGGCCGGTTGGCGGTCGAGCCAGAGCAGATCTTCTCCGACTACCTCGCCTACGCCGAGCGTCTCCGGCCGCACGTGGCCGACACCGCCAGGCTGCTGTACCAGGGGCTCGTTGCCGGCAAGAACGTCATGCTCGAAGGCGCGCAAGGCACCATGCTCGACCTCGATCACGGCACGTATCCATTCGTCACGTCCTCGACGCCGGTGACCGGCTACGCGGTCGCGAGCGCCGGCTTCGGTCCGCAGCACGTCAACCGAGTCATCGGTATCACCAAGGCCTACGTCACGCGCGTGGGCTCCGGTCCGTTTCCGACCGAGGCGTTGGACGCCGACGGCGAGCGCATGGGCGAACGCGGTCAGGAGTTCGGCACCACGACCGGGCGCAAGCGCCGGTGCGGGTGGTTCGACGGCTGCGTGCTGCGGTACGCCGCACGACTCAACGGGCTCACCGATCTGATCTTGACCAAGCTGGATGTGTTGAGCGGCTTCGAGACGCTGCAGGTCTGCGTCGGCTATCGCGCGGGCGGTCAAACCTGGGACGACGTGCCGCCCAACCAAACCTTGTTCCACGAGGCCGAGCCGATCTGGGAAGAGCTCCCGGGGTGGTCGGCAGAGCTCGGCGACGTGGGGAGCTTCGATGACCTGCCGAAGGAAGCGCAGGGCTACGTCCGGTTCCTCGAAGAGCTCGGCGGTGTGCCGGTGTCGATCGTGGGCGTTGGGCCCGCGCGCGAGCAGAGCCTCGTGGTGCGCGCGTGAAGGTCCTGGTCGTCGGGGGAGGGGGGCGGCGGGCGGCACCGGGGGGGGGGGGGGCCCCCCCCGCCACCCAGCGGGCCCGGGCGGCCCCCCCCCCC
>JANMPG010000133.1:0-8887 GCA_031369745.1 Actinomycetes bacterium | reverse complement strand
CATCGTCGAGTCACCGATCGCCGCCACGTGGCGCTCGATCCAACACGAGCGTGCGGTCCTGGTGGGTATCGGTCCGGGTATCGACGAGAGCGATCTGGACGAGCTGGCGGCGCTTGCCGATTCCGCGGGGGCAGAGCCCGTCGGACGGATCGTGCAGAGTCGCAACGAGCCCGATCCCCAGTACTGGATCGGCAAGGGCAAGGTCGAAGATCTGCACGAGATGCTGCACACGACGGGCGCCGCCCTGGTCGTCTTCGACGAGGAGCTCTCCCCGGGCCACCTGCGCTCGCTCGAGGCGCGTCTCGGCGTCAAGGTGCTGGATCGAACCGCGTTGATCTTGGACATCTTCGCGCTGCACGCCAACACCCGGGAGGGCAAGGTGCAGGTCGAGCTCGCGCAACTGAACTACCTCCTGCCCCGCCTTCGCGGCTGGGGCGAAGCCATGAGTCGCCTCGGCGGGGGGATCGGCACGCGGGGGCCGGGCGAAACGAAACTCGAGTCCGACCGGCAGCACATCCGTCGACGCATCAGCAAGCTGCGGCGCGACGTGAAGGCGATGCAGCGCACTCGCGATACCCAACGAGCCGGCAGGCAGCGGGCGAATGTGCCGCAGATCGCCATCGTCGGGTACACCAACGCGGGTAAGTCGTCGTTGATGCGCCGCCTCACCGGCGCCGATGTGATCGTTGCCGACCAGCTGTTCGCGACGCTTGACCCGACCACACGGCGACTCGTGCTGCCCGGCGGGCGCGCGGCGACGGTGTCCGACACGGTCGGGTTCGTCTCGAAGTTGCCCCACGACCTGGTGGAAGCGTTCCGCTCGACCCTGGAGGAGGTCACGCTGTCCGACATGGTCGTGCATATCGCAGACGCCTCCTCGGCCGTGTTGGAAGAGCAGATCGAGGCAGTGCGCAATGTCTTGGACGAGATCGGCGCGGCCAACATGCCCGAGGTATTGGCGCTGAACAAGATCGACCTGGTGGCCGGCTCTCGCCGCGCCCGACTCGCCACGAAGTACCCAGGCTCCGTCGCGGTGTCTGCGGTCACCGGCGAGGGCGTCGCGGGACTTCTGGAAGGGATCGCCGCCACCGCCCCGACACCGCCGGTCGACGTGCAGGCGCTGATCCCGTGGGACAGGGGCGACCTGGTGGCGATGCTGTACCGCGACGCCGAGGTGCTCACGGCCGACGCGGAGCCGGAGGGCACGCGGGTCCACGCTCGCGTGGGCCTACGGGAGCTTGCGGCCATCCGTGCGTTCGCGACCCACGTCGTGAAAACCGAGCCCGCAGCGGGCTAACGCCCCGGAGCGCCGATCGACCAGAGCGCCGGGTCGTCCCACGCACCGACGATCACGGTGTCGGGGTTCTGCTCGCGGGCGGCCGCGAACCGGGCCGCGAGCAACTGCAGGCGGATTGTCAGTGGGATCTGCGCCAGCGTGGGTGGCAACCCAGAAACCTCGTCGAGCACGGTCACGCCGACCCCCGCGCCGGACGCGGCGGCGGCGACACCGCGGATCAGGCCGTCGTCGTCACCGTGCGTCAAGGCGATCAGCTGATCCTGGCTGCCCAACGGCACCGCCGTGCCGTGCAGGAAGAACTCGACATCGTGGCCCTCCGCCAGCAGGCGCGCGGCCTCACGTACCTTCAAGGCGCCCTCCCGGGCCGTGATGGCGGCGGGCCCGGCGCCGATCAATTGCAGCGATCGCGCGGGGACCGGGATCTGGTCGGTGCCCGAGGCAGCGATCGCGTTCCGGGCGGCGTCCGGCACGAGCGCCAGCGCTTCGGGTGTGATGGAGTCCGCACCCATCGATGCGGCCAGCATGCCGAGCACCAGCAACGTCGTCGTGTAGCTGACGGTGTAGGTCTCCGACGTCTCTTTGGGCACCGTCTCGATCATGTCGTTCATGCCGAGTCCCTGGCGGCTGATCGTCACGGTCTGCAACCCGCCGGTCACGGCAAGCGCCCGTGCGGACAGCGCGTAGGCGGTCTCGCCGGTGTGCGTGATCACGACGACGCCGTCTTGGGGCCCCACGATGGGCGCGTTCTTGACGAATTGCATCGACGAGACCGCGTGCGCCGAGCGACCGGCGTCCTGCAGCATCGCGGCCCCCAGATGCGCGGCGTGCTGGCTGGTGCCGGTGCCGACGACCCAGATGCGCCGCACGCGATGCAGCGCCTCGGCAGCCGCGTGCACCTGCGCTTTGACGGTGCCCGAGATGGCGACGCGTTCGAGTTCCTCAGGTTGGGACAGGATCTGTTGTTGCAGGTGCGTGGACGTGGATACGGACATCGCGGCTCCCTCAGACGTGTTCGATGCTCGGGAGCCTAGCCCAACTCAGAGCTTCCTGAGTACCGCCACGACCTTGCCGACGATGCGTCCGTCGATCATCTCGAAGGCGGACAGTGCCGGGTTCTCGGGGATCAGCATCACGCGAGCCCCGTCGTGGCCCAGACGCTTGACCGTGGCTTCATCTTCGGCCGGCCCCGGCATGAGCGCCGCGACGATATCGCCGTCGGACGCGGCTTCCTGGGAGCGCACCACGACCATGTCGCCGTCCAGGATGCCGGCGCCGATCATCGAATCGCCCGCCACCCGCAGCGCGAAGTGCTCGCCGCTACGGGCGAAATCGGTCGGGACGGACACGTACTCCTCGATCTGTTCGCTCGCCATGATCGGCGTGCCGGCGGCGATGCGGCCCAGGAGGGGAACGACGGTACCGGTGGCCCGGGATTCCTCGGTGGACAGCGTCATGGCGCGCGGCTTGGTCGGGTCCTTGTGGAGCAACCCCTTCTTCTCGAGATTGGCCAGTTGTGCGTGCACCGAGGACGACGACGTGAGGCCGACCGCTTCGCCGATCTCGCGAACCGTTGGGGGGTAACCCCGGTCGCGGACGGTCGATGCGATGACGTCCAAGATGCGCTGCTGGCGAACTGTGATGTCAGACACGGTCCTTACCCTCCTGACTCGTGGGCGGCAACGTAGCACCCGTCCGGAGGGAGTGCAAACATATGTTCGACTCAGGCCTTGACATCGAACGGACGTTCGAACACCATACGGACATGCATCGAACATACGTTCGCCGGCGGCGCACGGTCGCGGTGGTGGCCGCAGCCCTGATCGCCGTCGTGCTCAGCCCACTGGGGGCCGGGGCGGTGCGGCGAGGGGAAGCGCCGGTGCCGCCCGCGCAACAGATCGTTGTCGTGCAGGGCGGCGACACGTTGTGGGACATCGCGCAGCGCGTTCGACCCGACGTCGACCCTCGCGCGACCATCGATCAGATCTTGCAGACGAACACGGTCGACCCCGGCGCGCTGGTCCCCGGGCAGGCGCTCGTCGTGCCGCTCGGTTGACGCTGCCGCCGTGCCCGGGCTAGCGTTCGCGCCGCCACAACATCTTGTGGCTCATGACGATGAGATGCCCTTGGTGTGGTGTAGAACACGAACGGCTGCTCGACAAACTGGCCGCCGATGGTGGCAAAGCGATCCGTCGTCGGCGGCACTGCGTGGCGTGCGACCGCCGGTTCACGACCTACGAGCGGATCGAAGACGTGGGTCTGGTGCTGGTCAAACGCGACGGCACCCGCGAGCCGTGGGATCGCGAGAAGCTCGAGGCGGGCATCCGCAAGTCCCTCACCGGGCGACCCGTGACCAATATCCAGATCGACCAGATGCTCGATCGTATCGAGACGCGGGTCCGCAAGAAGGGCCCCGAAGTGCCGTCCAGCATCGTCGGTGCCGCGGTACTCACCGCGATGCAGAAGATCGACGATGTGGGGTACCTGCGGTATGCGAGCGTGTACAAGGATTTCCAGGCGGCGGGCGACTTCGAGCGAGAGCTCGGACTGATGCTGGTCAAGAAGGTGCCCGCCAAGCGCCGGCGCAAGGGCTAGTGCCGCCGAACTATCGTGCGACCCCCAACTGGTCGACCCCGCTCGGCGGTGAGATACTACATGTTGTGGTCGTCAAGAACCTTTGCCACAACCACTTGACGTCGGGGGGTCCCGGGTACATCATGCGCGAGCTGCGGATTACACGGTTGTAACTAATCCACAGAGCTTCCACAGGTTTTCCACTGGCGCCCGCGTCCAGTGGGTTCGGCAGACGACGTAAGGAGGGGTTCCATGGTTATCCGCGAAGGGGACGTCGAGGTCATCCGGGAGGGCTTGACCTTCACGCGCTACTTCACATCCGAGGGGGTGCACCCGTTCGATCAGATCGAGTGGGAGACCCGCGACGCGATCATCCCGAACTACAAAGAGGGCGGGAACGCGTTCGAGCAGCGAGATGTGGAGTTCCCCATCACGTGGTCCCAGAACGCCACCAACATCGTTGCCCAGAAGTACTTCCGGGGCACCCTGGGCACCCCGCAGCGTGAGACCTCCGTGCGGCAGCTCGTCGGGCGGGTCGTCGACACGATCACCGGGTGGGGCTCGAAGAACCGGTACTTCGCCACGGCGGCCGACGCGCAGATCTTCGCCGAAGAGCTGACCCACCTGCTGGTCACCCAGAAAGCCGCGTTCAACTCGCCGGTGTGGTTCAACGTCGGTGTCCCCAACACGCCCCAGCAGTGCTCGGCGTGCTTCATCCTCGCGGTCGATGACCGCATGACTTCCATCCTCAACTGGTACGTCGAGGAGGGCACGATCTTCAAGGGCGGCTCGGGCTCGGGCATCAACCTGAGCAAGATCCGCTCGTCCAAGGAATCGCTCGCCGGCGGCGGCACCGCCAGTGGTCCGGTCAGCTTCATGCGCGGAGCCGACGCGAGCGCCGGCACGATCAAGTCCGGAGGCAAGACCCGGCGTGCCGCCAAGATGGTCATCCTCAACGTCGACCACCCCGACGTGCGCGATTTCATCTGGTGCAAGGCGCAGGAAGAGCACAAGGCTCGCGCGCTGCGCGATGCCGGGTTCGACATGGATCTCGACGGGCGCGACAGCTACTCGGTGCAATATCAGAACGCGAACAACTCGGTGCGCGTCACCGACGAGTTCATGCAGGCCTACGAGAACGACGCCGACTGGCGCTTCAAGTCGGTCACCACGGGTGAGACGGTCGACTCCACGCGGGCGCGCGGGCTGATGCGCGAGATCGCTCAGGCCGCGTGGGAGTGCGCCGACCCCGGCATGCAGTACGACACGACGATCAACGAGTGGCACACGTGCCCGGCCTCGGGTCGCATCAACGGGTCGAACCCGTGCTCGGAGTACATGCACCTGGACAACTCCGCATGCAACCTCGCCAGCTTGAACCTGATGAGGTTCATCGACGAGGTCGGCAACTTCGACGTGGCGAGCTTCCGCAGCGCCGTGCAGGTCGTGTTCACCGCGCAGGAGATCGTGGTCGGCGAGTCCGACTACCCGACCGAGGCGATCGGCGAGAACGCCCGCGCCTACCGTCAGCTCGGGTTGGGCTACGCCAACCTCGGCGCGCTGCTCATGGCGCGCGGCGTGCCCTACGACTCCGACCAGGGTCGGGCGTGGGCCGGTGCGATCACAGCGTTGATGACGGGTTGGGCGTATACCACCAGCGCTCGCATCGCCGAGGTCACCGGCCCGTTCGAGGGCTTCGCGCCCAACGCCGACGCCATGATCCGCGTGATGCGCAACCATCGCGCGGCAGCCGACGACATCGATCCGGAGTTCGTGCCCGAGGGGCTACTGTCCGCCGCCAAGCAGGCGTGGGATGAAGCGATCGGTCTCGGCCAGCTCTACGGGTACCGCAACGCTCAGGCCTCGGTGCTCGCTCCCACGGGCACGATCGGGCTGATGATGGACTGCGACACCACCGGCATCGAGCCCGAGCTCGCGCTGGTCAAGACCAAGAAGCTGGTCGGGGGCGGCACGATGCAGTTCGTCAACCAAACGGTGCCGCGGGCGCTCGACAAGCTCGGCTACACCGCCGAGCAGATCGTGGACGTCGTGGCCTACATCGCCGAGCACAACTCCGTGGTCGAGGCGCCGCACCTGCGCGCCGAGCACTACCCAGTATTCGACACCGCTATGGGCTCCGAGCCGATCCACTACATGGGCCACGTGCGCATGATGGCCGCCGCCCAGCCGTTCATCTCCGGGGCCATCTCCAAGACCGTCAACATGCCCGAAGAGGCCACGGTCGAAGAGGTGGAGCAGCTGTTCGTCGAGAGCTGGAAGCTCGGCTTGAAGGCGGTCGCGATCTACCGCGACAACTGCAAGGTCGCCCAGCCGCTGTCGGCCGACAAGAAGAAGAAGGCCGTCGAGCCAGAGCCGGCGCAGCTCGCGCACCCGGTGCGCAAGCGCCTGCCGCAGTCGCGCCCGTCGGTCACCACCTCGTTCCAGGTGGGCGACGCCGAGGGCTACATCACCGCCGGCTCCTACCCTGATGACGGTCTCGGCGAGATCTTCCAGAAAACCTCCAAGCAGGGTTCGACCCTTGCGGGTGTGATGGATGCCTTCGCGATCGCGGTGTCCCTGGGCCTGCAGTACGGCGTGCCGCTGGAGGCCTACGTCTCGAAGTTCATCAACACGAAGTTTGAACCATCGGGCATGACCAACGACCCCGACATCCGCTTCGCGACCAGCCTGGTCGACTACGTGTTCCGCCGCCTGGCGATCGACAACCTGGCGATCGACGTGCGTGAGGGGCTCGGCATCAAGTCGATCGACGAGCGCCAGGTCGAAGCCGACGAGAAGATCGCGGAGATACGGGCCGCCGTGATCGAAGACGCACCGGTGGCCGAGGTGCCTCCCGCACCGCCGGCACCGCCCCAGCGCATCGAGATGGGCGAGAAACAGAGTGCGAAGATCCTCGACGCCCCGCTGTGCTACTCGTGCGGCTCCAAGATGCAGCCGGCCGGTTCCTGCTACGTCTGCGGTACTTGTGGTTCCACCAGCGGTTGCTCGTAAACTGCCCCCGTGGATGAGAACGCCGCGAGACTGATCGGGCTGCACCATGTCCAGCTGGCGATGCCCGCCGGCGAGGAAGAGGCCGCCGTGAAGTTCTACGGCGCGATCTTGGGGCTCACCCAAGTGGACAAGCCGCCCGACCTCGCCCCGCGCGGGGGCGTGTGGTTCCGCGACGGCGAGCTCGAGGTGCACCTCGGCATCGAGGAGCCTTTCACGCCGGCACGCAAAGCGCACCCCGCATTCCTGGTTCGCAACCTCGCGACCTTGCGGGAGCGGATCGAGACCGCGGGCTACCGCGTCACCGACGACGTGCCGCTCGAGGGCTTCCACCGCTGTCACGTGCGAGACCCCTTCGGGAACCGGTTGGAGCTGGTCGAACCGGTCGAGCAGTGATGCAACTGCCGTTCAAGCGCCTGCGACCTGAAGCCGAACTCCCGGTCGCGCAGCATCCCGGCGACGCCGGGTTGGATCTGCGGTCCGCCGTCGACGTCGTCGTGGCGCCGGGGGAGCGCGTCATGATCCCGACCGGTGTCGCGGTGGCGATTCCGGATGGGCACGCGGGCCTCGTGCTGCCCAGGAGCGGGCTCGCGTCGAAGCAGGGTCTCACGATGGCCAACGCCCCCGGTCTGATCGACGCGGGATACCGCGGCGAGGTCATCTGCGCAACGGTCAACCTGGACCGCACGACGCCGGTGGAGGTGCACGTCGGCGACCGCATCGGCCAACTCGTGATCGTGGCGCTACCAGGGATCGAGGCTGGCTGGACCGACGAGCTGCCCGAGAGTTCGCGTGGCGAAGGCGGTTTCGGGTCCACAGGTACTTCCTGATCCGATCGAGAAGTGCCGATCAAGCGGTCGGTTGAAGCTCGCGCACCCGCCTTCTAGGATAGGTGTGCCGCGCGGACGTGGCTCAGTTGGTAGAGCACCACCTTGCCAAGGTGGGGGTCGCGGGTTCGAATCCCGTCGTCCGCTCCAGAACTAGCCCGGAAACCCCTGCAGGCCTTGAGGTCGTTCTCGTACCGCTCGCGGCGCATCCGGCCGTAGCGCTCCGCGTCGAACCACTGCTGAACCGTCACCGAGGTCCAACCCGCGTAACCGAACACAGATACGGGCGGGGCGGTTGTGAACAGGCTGATGACGAATCGCGTCGCGAACACGGCGGCGAACGTGGGGATCACGGTCACCGCGATCGGCAACCAGTTCCTGAGCATGCGCCGGTCGCGCGCGAACCGTTCCACGATCGCATCGACCTTCGTCGTCAGCGGGTTGTCTCCCCTGCGTGCGAGCGAGAGGCCAACCCCGAACGCGGCCCCGAGGGCCGCGGCCACCGCCGCAGCGGCGACGCTGACCTCGCCCGGAACATCCTGGGCGAAGATCGCCGTCCAGAACCCGATCCCTACGACTGCCGACCAGCGCGCCCCGCGGCGCATCCGGCGTTCGTAGGCATCAAGGTCATCGACCGCAAAGGCCATGCCGAGATCATGGGCGGATCGGGACGTGCGTGCAATCAGCCGTCTGGGTTTGCCTCAGCTTCGTCTGGTTCCGCCTGATTTGGCTCGGTGGACCCTTCTGTGTCCTTCATGAGGCGACGAAGGGTGAAGTTCTTCGAGCGGTCGGCCGGTGGCCGTCCGACGCGCAGATCGGATGCCCAGTGGCAGACGCCGCAGACGGTCACGTTGACCTCGTTGAACAGATCGAGGACCCGTTTCGTCTGATGCAGTTCGCTCGAGCCGCACTCCGGGCAGGTGGTGAGCTGTTCCACGGCAACAGTGTAGGCCGCGACGGACGGTCTCCGAAGCTTGCGGAGGGGAGGGGTTACACTGACCGCTCGCCCGGTTCGCGCCGGGCTTTCGTTCGGCGGGGTGGCCGAGTGGTTAGGCAGCGGCCTGCAAAGCCGCGCACACCGGTTCGATTCCGGTCCCCGCCTCGGATCGCGGCAGTAGCATGGCCGCGCACGGGCGGTTAGCTCAGGGGGAGAGCGCTTCCTTGACACGGAAGAGGTCAGAGG
>JANMPG010000132.1:0-4385 GCA_031369745.1 Actinomycetes bacterium | reverse complement strand
GCCCACACCGCCGACTACGTCGGGGCCGGGGTCACGGCGGGCGACCCGCCCCCGGGGGGTGCGGCCGCCGGTCGCGGGGGGGCGCCCCCCCGGGGCGCCCCCCGCCACCTTCCCGATGATGGGGCGCATGTTGCGCTTTCTCACCGCCGGCGAATCGCACGGCCCGGGCTTGGTCGTCGTGATCGAAGGCTTGCCTGCCGGCGTGCCGGTGAGCACGGCGGGCTTGGCGGGAGAGCTTGCACGGCGTCGTCACGGCTACGGTCGCGGCGGACGCCAGCGCTTCGAGGCGGACGCGTTCGAGATCCAAGGTGGCGTCAGACACGGGCGCACGATGGGCTCGCCGGTCGCGATCACGATCCCCAACGTCGAGTTCGCCGAGAAGTACCGCGAGCTGATGGGGCCTGAGGGCGAGATGGACCCGGCCAAGCGCTTGACCCGGCCCCGCCCCGGCCACGCCGATCTGGTCGGTGCGATGAAATATGGCTTCGACGATGTGCGCAACGTGTTGGAGCGTGCGAGCGCGCGCGAGACCGCGGCACGGGTGGCGGCCGGCGCGGTGTGCAAGTCGATGCTCGCCGAGCTCGGGATCTCGGTGCTGTCTCACGTCGTCCAGATCGGCACGGTGAAGGCGCCACGCCATGCGCCCCCGGCGCCCGAAGACCTTGCGGCCATCGACGCCTCGCCCGTTCGGTGCGCCGACCCCGATGCGGCTCGCAAGATGGTTGCCGAGATCGATCGGCTCCGCAAGGCCAAGGACAGCGTCGGCGGGGTCTTCGAGGTGCTGGCGTACGGCGTGCCTGCGGGCCTCGGCTCCTACGTGCACTGGGACCGCAAGCTGGATGCGCGCTTGGCGGCCGGATTGATGTCGATCCAGTCGGTGAAAGGCGTGGAGATCGGGGATGGCTTCGCGACGGCCGCTCGACCGGGCTCCAAGGCGCACGACGAGATCGTGATCCGCGCCGGACGCCTCGCACGAGCCTCAGCTCGTGCGGGCGGCATCGAGGGCGGCATGTCGACCGGGCAGCCGATCCGGGTGCGTGCGGCGATGAAGCCGTTCTCTACGGTGCCGCAGCCCTTGCGAACGGTCGACCTCGATACCGGTGAACCCGCGCAGGCGATCAAACAACGCACCGACGTGTGCGCCGTACCGGCCGGTGGGGTCGTCGGGGAGTCGGTGGTCGCGTTCACCCTCGCCGATGCGACGCTGGAGAAGTTCGGCGGCGACTCGCTGCCCGAGACCGCACGGAACCTGTCTGCCTACCTGGAGGGTTTGTGGTGATCGTCTATCTCGTGGGGATGCCCGGATCGGGGAAGTCCACCGTCGGCAAGGAACTCGCCGGCAAGCTCGGTGTGCCGTTCGTCGACCTGGACGAGCAGATCGCGCGCGCCGACGGCCGAAGCGTCACGGAGATCTTCGACGCGGAGGGCGAGGCGGGCTTTCGTGCACGCGAGGCTCGGGCGCTGCAGGCATCCTCGGCGCAGGACCCCGCGGTCATCGCCTGCGGCGGTGGCGTCGTGCTGGAGCCCGCGAACCGGATCACGCTGCGGAGCAACGGCACGTGCGTGTTCCTCGACGTGCCGATCGACGTGCTCGGATCGCGGGTGGAGCCGAATGCGGACCGTCCGCTGATCCGCGCCGAGGGGGACCTCCAGCGGTTGCTCGAACAGCGTGAGCCGATGTATCGGGAGTTCGCGGGTCATGTGGTCGACGGGAGTGGTGAGCCCGGCGACGTGGCCGATGCCATAGTGGAGGAGCTTCGTTGGAGCGCGTGACCGTTCCCCTTGCGGGGCGGCCCTACGAGGTGACGGTGGGCACCGGCGTCGTGGCCGCCGCCGGTGACGTTCTGCCGGATCTCGGCGTGGCCGCACGCGCGTTCGTGGTGTTCGACCAGGCAGTGGCCGAGGCGTGGCTCCCTCCGCTGGAAGCCGCTTTGGAAGGTCGTGGCCTGCACTGTCTGTCCTTGGCCGTCCCGTCCGGGGAGGGCGCGAAGTCGATGCAGGTCTACGGGACCCTGTTGCACCAGCTGGCGTCGCAAGAGGCGCACCGCGACGACCTCGTGGTTGCGCTCGGCGGGGGCACGGTCGGGGACCTCGCGGGCTTCGTCGCCTCGACGTACATGCGGGGCGTTCGCTTCGTGCAGGTTCCTACAACCTTGATCGGGCAGGTGGATGCGGCGATCGGCGGCAAGACCGCGGTGAACCTGCCCGAGGGCAAGAACCTCGTCGGCACCTTCTACCAGCCGATCGCCGTGCTGTGCGATGTCGGGGCGCTGGCCACCCTGGCCGATCGGGATTACCGCTCCGGCTTGGGCGAGGTGGCCAAATACGCGCTCGCGCTGGACCCGGACCTGCTGGAGATGTTGGAGCGCGACCCGGGCCCGGTGCTCGCTCGCGACGCCGCCGCGCTGGAGTCGTTGGTGCTGCGTTGCGTTCGCACCAAGGCTCGCACCGTGGCGGCCGATGAGCACGACAGCGCGGAGCGGTTGTTCCTGAACTACGGGCACACCCTCGGCCACGCGCTGGAACGGCTGGACGCCTTCTCGGGGCGGTCGCACGGCGAGGCCGTGGCCGTGGGCATGGTGTTCGCCGCCCGGCTGGCGGAGTCCAGGGGTCTGGCAGCTCCCGGCTTGGCGACCAGGACGGTGCGGCTGCTGGCCTCGCTCGGGCTCGAGGTCGACGGGGCGTTGCCGCCCGTGCGTGACATCCTGTCATCGTTCCGCATGGACAAGAAGTTCCACGGCGGTGTGCGGTTCGTCTTGCTCCAAGACGTGGGGCGGCCGGTGGTCGTGGAGCAGGTCACCGACGACGAACTGCGGTCGGTCTTGATCGAGATGGGGGCGTTCGGATGAATCTGCTGTTCCTGTTCGGCCCCAACTTGGGGGCGTTGGGTTCTCGAGAGCCCGAGATCTACGGATTCGACACGCTTGCCGAGATCATGGAAGCCGTCGACCGCCGAGCCACCGATCTGGGTCACACGGTCCGCTGGCGTCAATCCGACCACGAGGGCGAGCTGCTCGGCTGGTTGCTGGCGGCCCCGGGTGAAGGTGTCGAGGCCGTCGTGATCAATCCCGGAGCCTTGTCGCATTACTCCTACGCGCTGCGTGATGCGATCGAAGCCGCCGGGTTGCCGGTGCTTGAAGTGCACATGTCCAACATCTATGCCCGTGAGACCTTCCGGCATACCTCCGTGATCTCCGATGTGTGCCGCGGCACGATCACGGGTCTGGGAGCCGGCGGCTATCACATGGCGCTGGAGGCGATGCAGTGGATCACCACGTAAGGAGGCGCGCGCTCGCCGCGCGCCTGGACGACCTGACCGTCGATGCGCTGCTCGTGACGAGGTTGCTGCACACCCGATACCTGACCGGATTCACCGGGTCCAACGGTCAGGTGCTCGTGCGCCCCGACTCTGCGTTGTTCCTGACCGACGGCCGTTACACCGAGCAGTCGCGCCGCGAAGTGCCCGACCTCGAGCGGTTCACGTACTTGAACCCGCTGCGCGAGGAGTTGCCGGCGCACCTTTCCGGCGTGCACCGGCTGGGGTTCGAGGCCGACGAGATGACGGTGGCGGCGCGCGATCGCCTCGCCGCAGCCCTCGGCGATGTCGAGCTGGTGGCCACGACCGACGTCGTAGAGACCTTGCGCGCGGTGAAGGACGATGACGAGCGAGCGGCGATCCGGCGGGCGCAGGCCATCACCGATCGCGCATTCGACGGGATCTTGGAGCGCTTCGCGGTCGGCGTGAGCGAGCAGCAGGTCGCGCGCCAGCTCGAAACCTTGATGATGGATGAGGGCGCGGAGGGACTCGCGTTCGACTCGATCGTCGCGTTCGGCGAGAACGCCGCCGAGCCCCATCACGAGCCCACCCGCCGCCTCCTGGAGGAGGGAGACGTCATCAAGCTGGACTTCGGCGCACGATCCGACGGCTACCACGCCGACATGACGCGCACGATCGCGTTCGGCGCGCCCGCGGGAGAGTTGCAGAAGATCCACGCGGTCGTTCGGGCGTCGCAGCAAGCGGGCATCGACGCCGTACGGGCCGGCGTGACGGGCACCGCCGTCGACGCGGTCAGCCGCGACGTGATCGATGCGGCCGGCTATGGCGAGTACTTCGTGCACAGCCTGGGCCACGGTGTGGGTCTGGAGATCCACGAAGCCCCGAGCCTTGGGCGCAAGCAGGACGATCTGCTACCGGCCGGGGCGGTCGTCACCGTCGAGCCGGGTATCTATATCCCGGGGCTCGGCGGGGTGCGGATCGAAGACATGGTGGAGGTCAACGACGATGGGTGCGTGGTCGTCGGTACGTCCAGCCGCGAACTGATCGAACTGTAGCGAGGAGCTGGGTTGAGCGTTTCCACGAACGATTTCAAGAACGGCATCACCCT
>JANMPG010000126.1:0-11592 GCA_031369745.1 Actinomycetes bacterium | reverse complement strand
CCCCCCCCCCCCCCCCCCCCCCCCCACCGCCGCGCCGTGCGAGACCTAAGCGGGTGGCGCGCTGGCGTGGCGGAGCCACGCCAGCGCACGCGAGCGTTCCGCACTGATCGAGGCCAGCGTGCTGTCGTCGCCGTCGGCTCCCTCGGTGGCGCCGAACCACGTGTCGGCCTCCCGCCACGCAACCTCGACCTCGCCTGGGTCGCGGAGCCGAGCGGCAGCTCGGAACGCGGTAACCGAGCCCACCGACTCGATCGCGGCGTTCAACGCATCGATCGCGAACTCCGTGTCGATGGGCGGCAATCGGTCGAGCAGCCGCAGCGCCCACACGACCACGCCGAGGGCCTCCTTGCGCCACAAGCCGTCGGCGATCGCCTCGGCGGTCCATGACGTCGTCGGGGTCGCGAACAGCATCTGCTCGGTGGGGGTCAAGGCATCGGTCAGCGATTCCCGCTCGAGCCACCGCTCGGTCTCGGCTCGGGCGGCCTCCGCCCGAGCGATGCGATCGGCATCGTCGCCCTCGGCGACGACCAGCTCGATCGCGGCACGGCGAACCAGGGCGTACAGCACGAGCGCTCGGTCGGCGGCCGCGCGGGCCGAGGGGCGGTCGCTCACATCTCCCGCCGGCCCTCGAGCGCCTGCGACAGCGTCACCTCGTCGGCGTACTCCAGATCACCGCCCACGGGCAGTCCGCTGGCAAGCCTCGTGACGCGGACACCCAACGGCTTGATCAAGGCCGCGACGTACATCGCCGTCGCGTTGCCCTCCAGGTTGGGGTTGGTCGCCAGGATGCACTCGGTGACGTGATCGCGCTCGACGCGTTCCAACAACTCCTGCACCCGCAGATCTTCGGGACCGATGCCGTCGAGCGGACTGATCGCACCGCCGAGGATGTGATACCGGCCTCGGTGCAGCGCGCTCTTTTCGATCGAGGCCGCGTCCTTCGGATCTTCCACCACGCACAACACGGTGCGGTCGCGGCTTTCGTTGCGGCAGATGCGGCACAGATCGCCCTCGGCGACGTTGCCGCATTCCCGGCAAAACACGATGCGGTCCTTGGCCTGCACGATGGCGGTCGCCAGGCGCTTCGCCTCATCGGGAGGTTGCTTGATCAGCCAGAAGGCGAGGCGCTGCGCCGACTTCGGGCCGACGCCGGGAAGTCGAGCCAGCTCGTCGATCAACTCCTGGATCGGGCCTTCGTACACGCTCAGGCTCCGTCGACCGGCTGTGCGCCCAACATCTCTTGCACCCGTCGCAGAGCTTCGGCATCGTCTGAGGGCACGTCGTCTTCCTCCACTGCCTCCACGTGCGCGGCCGCGCCGTCGCGCGACTCGCGCACGACACACACGATCGCAGGCGTGATGCCGAACAGCTCCTGGAGCACCTGCTGCAGCGCGGCCTCGCGGCTCTCCACCTGCTTGACGGTGTTCTTGAAGGTCGGCGGGAAGGCAAGCTCGAGGGTGGCTCCGTCGAACGACGACGGCGTGACGCTTTCCATCAGCGCGCGCAGCACCGGCTGGTTGCTTTGCCCGAGGTGCTGGATCACCGAGCCCCACGACCGACGCAGCATCGCGACGTCGACGCTCGCCGCATCGGCGGCATGCGGCACGGGAAGCTGGGTTCCGGCACTTGACGCCGGCACGGTGACGACCTCCGGTTCCGCGACCTCATCTGGCTGCGCCGCAGGTACCTTCACGACCGGCTCTGGCGTTGGCGCGGGGATCGGTTCGGGCGCGGGTTCACGCCGGGCTACGGGTTCGCGTTCGGGAGCCGGAGCGGCGGCCGCGGGGGCGCCCGAGCCCGGTATCACGTTGGCGAGTCGTTCGAGTCGCTCGAGGCGGCCAACCACACCGGCCGGCGTCGGGTCGGTCTCGGGCGAGCACGCCCGCACGAGCGCCAGCTCGAGGGTCAGCCTGGGCGAGGTCGTCCAGCGCATGTCGTTCTGCGCCGCGAGCAGCAGCGACAGCACGCGCGATAGCTCGGCCGGCGTGAACTTGTCGGCCTGAGCCCGCAACGCGGAGTACGCATCGGCGGGGATGTCGAGCAGATCTTCTTGGTCGGGCGCCGTCTGCACGAGCAAGAGGTTCCGGAAATGAGTGAGCAGGTCGCCGGTGACGTTGCGCAGATCGTGACCGGCCTGCACGAGACGATCGACCGCCTCGAAGGCGCCCCGCAGATCGCCGACGGCCACCACGTCGGCCACCTCGACGCGGATCTCGGCCTGGGGGGCGCCGAGCAATGAACGGATCACCGCCTCGTCAACCGCGTTACCACCAAGCACGGTGGCCTGATCCAGCAAGGACAGCGCATCGCGTGCGGACCCCTCGGCGTGGCGCGCGATCGCGTGCGAGGCGGCCAGATCCAGCTCGACGCCCTCGGTCTTCGCGATCTTGATGAGGTGCTCGGAAAGATCCTCGATCGTGAGCCGGCGGAAGTCGAAGCGCTGACAGCGCCCCACGATGGTGGCGGGCATCTTGTGCGGTTCGGTGGTCGCGAGGACGAACCGCACGCCGGGCGGGGGCTCTTCGAAGAGCTTCAGCAGCGCATCGAACGCCTCGCGCGACAGGCGCTGCGCCTCGTCGATGATGTAGATCTTCTCGCGACCCGACATCGGGGCCGTGGGGGCCTTCTCGCGCAGATCGCGCGCGTCGTCGACACCGCCGTGGGAGGCCGCGTCGATCTCGACGACGTCGACGTGGGTACCTTCGCGGATCGACACGCACTGCTCGCAGGTGCCGCACGGCTCGGCGGTCGGCCCCTGCTCGCAGTTGACCATCTTGGCCAAGATCCGCGCGGTGGAGGTCTTGCCCGTGCCCCGGGGGCCGCAGAACAGGAACGCGTGGTGCAGCCGCCCCTCACGGATCGAGCCCGTGAGCGCACGCACGACGTGTTCTTGGCCCAGCAGTTCGGCCGGCGTCTGCGGCCGGTAGCGCCGGTACAGCGCCTGGTGCTGCTTCTCCTCCGCCAAAACGCGCGCCCCCCGTCGGCAACCGAAAAATGGTCGTGCACCCGCCATCGACCACGTGAAACGCAAGCGCTACTCGGTGCGGCAGGCTCCAGCCAGGCGAACCTACGGCACCCGCCGGAAACCGCTAAGGGCTGCTGCGTTCCCGCCCTGACCCGGTTCGCGGTCCGACGTCGCGTAGGACCCGACCTTCAATGCCCCGCGCCGAGGCTGCCTCGTACCTCGCGGGCCTCAGGCGGGGATTCAGCCCCGCATAAGCGGATCTCGGGTACAGGGCACCGCTAGCTCCCCGCCTAGCACGACCAGGGCCGAGTATACGGGTGGGCGACGACACGAGGGGCGGCCCGAACGCGGGGATCGGATCAGCGTTCGCGCACGGGCGCGGTGAGCAGGCCGACGGCGGCGGCGGCCAGGCCGAGCGTCAGCGCGCAGCCGAGGAGGAACGGGAGCCCTTGGATCACCAGCCAGCCGGTGCCGAGGACCAGGGCGCCCAACACGGTGACGCCGATCGGCACGGTATTTCGTTGCGTGACGTGTCTGACGGTCATCGCAGGACCTCCTGCGTCAGGGAAGTTGCCGTCCCTAGCCCATCGGCCGCGGCCTCGGGAACCTTGAAGAACCGGCTACCCGGTCGGATCGCCCGCGCGCACCCAGACCTCCCAGGTGGAGATCGCTTCGAAGCCGAGCCGCTCGTAGACGCCGCGACCCAGATCGGAAGCGTCGAGCACCGCCAGGTCGGCTTCGGCCGCACGATCGGCGATCAGGAAGGCCGTCAGCGCCGTGCCGATCCCCCGATGACGGAAGGCAGGATGCGTCGCGATGCCGAACACGCCGAGGATGCCGTCAAGCAGCGTACTCTCCCCTGCGGCCACCATCCGTCCGTCGATGCGCGCCCCGTACACACGCTGGGTCGGGTCCTGGAGCACGGCATCCGGGACGAACAGCCGGGTGATCGCTGCATCACCGCCGAACGCGGCGGCATCGACCTCGACGATCAGGTCCAACAGCGAGGCATCCTCCACACGCACGAGCTCGACCCCGTCGGGGGCACTCACCGCTGGCACGTCCGACACCGCCACGCTCATCCCGGGGCGTGACTCCTCGAGGTGCAGTCCGGCTCGCACGGCCGCGTCGCGCACCGGTCCGTGAAGGGCGGTCTCAAGATCGATCCCGAACGGCAACCCGATCTCGGCGTAGAGCGACTCCGCGTCGGCGAGCGCCGCGTCCGGATCGGCCGGCGATCGTTCGATCAGCGTCGGGTTGAACGGCGGCAGCGGTACACCGGTCAGGCACACCGCCAGACCATCGACGTCGTGCACGAGCCCACCACACGCCGCCACACGCCGGCGCCACGCCGCGGGCATGAACGCGGCGATCTTCATCGATGTCGCAAGGTCGACCATGCCGCGGAGTTTCCCACGGCGATGCCCGGTAGCCTGTCGTGATGCGTGCGGTCCGTTCGGTCTTGGTCGATTTCGACGGCACGGCATGTCTGCACGACGTCGCCGGGCACGTGATGGATCGCTTCGGCGACGCGGACTGGACGACCTACGACGAGGCGTGGGAACGCGGCGAGATCGACACGCGAGCCGCGATCCGCGCGCAGGTCGCGCCGTTCGCCGGGCGGGCGGACGAATTCATCGAGTTCGCAGTGGCGCACTGCCCGATCGATCCGACCTTCGCCGGGTTCGTTCGCTGGTGCCTCGCGAACGACACGGAGGTTGCGATCGTGTCCGACGGCCTCGGGTTCTACATCGCGCCGCTGCTGGCGGCGGCGGGCGTGCCGGAGGTCACCATCGTGACGAACGACTGGGACGAGGGGCGCATGGCGTTTCCCAACGGGCACCAGCTGTGCACGTGGTGCGGCACGTGCAAGATGCAGGCGGTGCAACGCGCGACCAGTCCCGTCGCGTTCATCGGCGAGGGGCCCTCCGATCGGTACGGCGCCTTGTACGCCGATGTCGTGTTCGCCAAGGACGTCCTGGTCGACCACTGCCGTCGAGACGGGGTTGCGTTCGTCGCGTGGAACGACTTCGACGACGTGCGCCGGGCGCTCGAGACGATCGAGAGCTTCCCCGGACCGGTCGCGCCCGAACGCTGCCCCGGTTGGAACGCGGGATGAGGCTCCCGCACGGTTTCACCACGCGGCCGCTGGCCCGCGAGGACATCGACGCGGTCATCGCCATGATCAACGCGTGCGAGCTCGCCGACACCCACGAGGTGATGTGGGATCGCGCGGACCTCGTTGCCGATACCTCGACCGAAGGGTTCCATCGCGATCGGGACTGGGTCGGCGTGTTCGATCGGGAACGGGTCCTCGGGTGGGGTCTGTATATCCATCCGCGACGCGTGTGGGCAGACGTGCATCCGGCCGCGCGCGGTCACGGCGTGGGCACGTGGCTGCGTCTGTGGAGCGAGGAACGCGGTCGCGCACGCGGGGCTGATCGCGTGACGCAGGTCGTCGACGACGAGCTCGTTGACGTCGGCGCGATGTTGCGAGATGCCGGCTACACCGCTCGGCACATCTCATGGCTCCTACGGATCGACCACCCGCCCCAGCCGGCCGCCCCCGTGCCACCGCCGGGAATCGACCTTCGGCCCGTACGAGCCGAGGACGAGGAGGCGGCGATGGAGATGTTCGAGGCCGCGTTCTCCGAGTTCGCCGACCGACCGCCCTCGAGCGAGTCAACGTGGCGCGCGATGACCCTCGAGCGCGAGGGCTTTACACCGGACGATCTGATCGTCGCCGTCGACGGGGATCAGGTCGTCGGTGGGGCGTTCCTGATCGACGCCGACGATGAGATCTGGGTCGACAAGCTCGCCGTGGCGGCCACACACCGGCATCGAGGGATCGCCCGTGCACTACTCCACACCGCGTTCGCGCGATCGTTCGCGCGCGGCTACGACCACACGTCGTTGTCGACGGACTCGCGCACCGGCGCGCTGTCGCTCTACGAGCGGGTCGGCATGCGCGTCGCGCGCTCCTACACCAACTGGGGACTCGATCTGTGATGCATCGGCGGTGGCCGAGGGATTCGAACCCTCGGGAGAGTTTCCCCCCCACACGCTTTCCAGGCGTGTCCCTTCGGCCGCTCGGGCAGGCCACCGCGAACGAGTGTACGGATACGACGAAGGCGGGCCCACCGATGGCAAGCCCGCCTTCGTCGGTGCGGAGGCGGCAGGATTTGAACCTGCGAGAGACGTATGAGGCCCCTAACCGCTTTCGAGGCGGTCCCGTTCGTCCGCTCCGGCACGCCTCCGTCGCCGAGTCTAGCAACGAGCCGGCGCAGCCCAGGGCGGGACCTAGCCGCGGCGGTCGCGGAAGAACGAGCGCAGCAGCTCGCCGCAGGCCTCGGTCTCGACGCCGCTATCGAGCGTGACGCGGTGGTTCAAGCGCTCGTCCTGCACGAGGTTGCCGAGCGAGCCGGCGAACCCGGCCTTGGGATCGACCGCGCCGAACACGACACGGTCGAGGCGAGCGAGCACGATCGCACCCGCACACATCGCGCACGGCTCGAGCGTCACGTACAGCGTGCAACCGTCGAGGCGCCAGCTTCCGACCGCCGTCGACGCCGCGCGAAGGGCCAGCACTTCGGCGTGCGCGGTCGGATCGCCACGAAGTTCACGCTCGTTGCCGGCCGCCGCGATCTCCCCGTCGTCACGGACGATCACGGCGCCGATCGGGACGTCGTCATGTGCGGTGCAGGTGCGGGCGACATCGAGCGCCCGGCGCATCCACTCGGTGTCAGTAGGCATCGATCTCGAGCAGTCGCTCGTCGCTGATCCCGAAGTGGTGCGCGACCTCGTGCGCCACCGTTCGTGCCACCTGCGAGCGCAGACGCTCTTCGCTTGACCCGGAGACAGCAACGATGGTGGCGCGATACAGGGTGATCGTGTCGGGCAGCACGTTGGTGTAGCCACCACCACGCTTCGACAGCGGGACCCCGTGATAGAGCCCGAGTAGGTTCGGCTGGCCGGGCGGTGGGAAGTCTTCGATCAGCAGCGATACGTTGTCCATCGCGTCGTGCACCCACGCGGGCAGGCCGTCGATCGCCTCGACGACGAGCTCCTCGAACCGCTCAGGGGTGACGGTCATCATGCGGATGGGAGCCACGCCGGTCGGCTGGACTCGTAACGGTCGATCTCTTCTGTATGGCGAAGCGTGAGCCCGATGTCGTCCAGACCTTCCATCAAACGCCAGCGCGTGAAGTCGTCGATGTCGAAAGACTCGGATACCTCCGGTGCTTCCACGAGCCGGCGGTCCAGGTCGACCGTGACGACGATCGCCGGGTCGGCCGCGACCGCCTCCATGAGGTAGCGGACCGTCTCTTCGGACAGCTCCACCGGCAGCAGTCCGATCTTCAAGCAGTTGTTGCGGAAGATGTCGGCGAAGCTCGAGGAGATCACCGCTTTGAACCCCGCGTCTTCGATCGCCCAAGGTGCGTGCTCTCGGCTGGACCCGCACCCGAAGTTGGGCCCGGCGAGCAGGATGGAAGCCCCTGCATAGCGCTCGTCGTTCAGCACGAAGTCGGGATCCTTGCGCCACTCGTCGAACAGGAAGGGACCGAACCCGGTGCGCTCGACCCGTTTCAGATACTGCGCAGGGATGATCTGGTCGGTGTCGACGTCGGAGCGATCCAACGGGATCGCCGTGCCGTCGATGTGGGTGATCGGCTCCATGGCTACAGGTCCTCCGGGGTCGTGAAGTGGCCGGCGATCGCGGTGGCTGCGGCTACGCGCGGGCTCACGAGGTGGGTACGCCCGCCCTTTCCTTGCCGGCCTTCGAAGTTGCGATTGCTGGTGGACGCGCTGCGCTCGCCCGGCTGCAAGATATCGGGGTTCATGCCCAGGCACATCGAGCAGCCCGCGCCGCGCCACTCGAAGCCTGCAGCCTCGAACACCTCGTGCAGGCCCTCCTGCTCGGCTTGGATCTTGACAGCCACGCTGCCGGGAACGACCAGGGCGCGCAGACCCTCGTGCACCGCGCGCCCGCGGACGACCTCGGCCGCCACGCGCAGGTCCTCGATCCGCGAGTTCGTGCACGAGCCGATGAACACGGTGTCGGGGCGGATGTCGCGGATCGCGGTGCCGGGCGCCAGGTCCATGTAGGTGAGTGCACGAGCGGCCGCCTCTCGTCGGGCGGCGTCCTCGAGCGAAGACGGGTCGGGAACGACGCCGTCGATCGTCGTGGATTGCGCGGGGTTGGTCCCCCAGCTGACGTAGGGCCGCAGGCCGTCGGCGGCGATCGTGACGTCGACGTCGAAGGTGGCACCCTCGTCGGTAGGAAGCGTTCGCCAGTACTCCAGCGCCGCGTCCCACGCCGAGTCTTTCGGGGCGTGCGGCCGGCCCTTCACGTAGGCGAAGGTGGTCTCGTCGGGAGCGACCACGCCGGCTCGCGCGCCGGCCTCGATCGACATGTTGCAGATCGTCATGCGCCCCTCCATCGACAGCGCCTCGATCGCGGAGCCACGGAATTCGATCACGTGACCGACGCCGCCGCCGGTGCCGATCTCATTGATGATCGCCAGGATGACGTCTTTGGCACTGCAGTCCGCCGGCAGATCGCCGGTCACGGTCACCGCCATCCACTTCGGCTTCGCTTGCGGCAGCGTCTGGGTGGCGAGCACGTGCTCGACCTCACTGGTACCGATGCCGAATGCGAGCGCGCCGAAGGCGCCGTGCGTCGAGGTGTGCGAGTCGCCGCACACGATCGTCATGCCGGGCTGTGTGTAGCCCATCTCGGGGCCGATCACGTGGACGATCCCCTGCCCACCCGAGCCCCATGGATACAGGGTTACGCCGAACTCGTCGGCGTTGGTCTGCAGCGCCCGCATCTGACGGGCGCTGATCTGGTCGGTGACGGGGCCCGCGGTGGTCGGCACGTTGTGGTCCATCGTGGCGACGGTCAGATCGGGTCGGCGGACAGTTCGACCGGACAAGCGGAGAGCGTCGAAAGCCTGCGGGCTGGTGACCTCGTGCACCAAGTGAAGGTCGACATACAGCAAGTCGGGTTCGCCCTGAGCGCGATGAACGATGTGTTGCTCCCACACCTTCTCGGCGAGCGTGCTCGGCATGGTGGTCGTTCTCCTCCTGCGGCCCCGCGGGTGCTGCTAGGCTGTGTCCATATCTTGGAACTGAGTTCCGCATCTTGGATAAGCGAGGATAGCAGGTGCCACCAGCCAAGAGCCGGAAGAACGTCGAAGAACGTGCCCGTTTCGACTTGAGCGTCCGTGAGCGAGGGGCGATCGCCCGTCGGGAGACGGCCGCAACTCCGCCCCCGCCAACGACGTCGGTCGGTGTGCTCGATCGCTCCGTCGCCGTCATGAACGCCGTGGAGGCGGGCGCCCGCTCGTTCACCGCCATCGCCGAGGCAACCGGGCTCACGAAGCCGACCGCACACCGTCTGATCAACGCGCTGGAGGCGCACGGCTTCCTCATGCACGTCGGTGGGATCGGCTATGCCCTCGGTCCACGATTCCTCTCGCTGGCCGCCACGGCGATGCGAGAACTGCCACTACGCCAGCTCGGGCGGCCTGTTCTCGAGCAGCTCGCACGCTCCACCGGTGAATCCGCGCAGCTGTACGTGCGCGATGCCGATCAGCGCATCTGCATCGACGCGGTGGAGTCCGACAACGAGCTCCGCACGATCGTGTCGATCGGCGCGTCCCTCCCGCTCACGAAGGGCTCGGCCGGCAAGGTCTTCCTGGCCTGGGGGCCGCCGCCCGCCGACAAGGACATCTCGGGCCTCGGCACCGCCTTGATCACGACGCGCCGGAGAGGATGGGCGGACAGTTTCGGGGAGCGGGAGGCGGGCGTGGCTTCCGTCAGCGCGCCGATCTTCGGTGCGAACGATCGACTGTTGGCGGTCGTGTCGGTCTCGGGTCCGCAGGCGAGGCTGGCCGGCCAGCAGGCGAAGCGCTATGGACCCGCAGTAGTGGACGCGGCACGTCAGATCGAGGCGCTGCTCGGTCGCTGACTACCAGGCGTATGCCTCGGGGGCCGCGCCGCCCGGGCCTGGGAAGATGAGGTCGAGCGCTTCCAGCACGTCGTCGGACAGACTGATCTGCAGCGCTCGCATCGAGCCGAGCAGCTGCGCTTCCGTACGCGGGCCGATGACCGGCGCGGTCACGGCCGGTTGATGGAGCAGCCACGCCAGCGCCACATCGGCGGGCCGCTCACCCAACTCCTTGCACAGTTGCTCCCACCGCTCGAGTTGTGAGCGTTCCTGTTCGACGTGACCCTGCATGTAGTCCTGCGAGCGGCGACCTTCCGTCACCTTTTCGAGCGCGCCGGCCAGCAACCCGCCGGCCAGCGGGCTGTACGGGATCAGACCCATGCCGTATTCCTGCACCGCCGGGATCACTTCGAGTTCGATCGTTCGCTGCAACAGGTTGTAGACGGACTGCTCTGTCGCAAGGCCGAGCGAACGGCGCCACGACGCGATCTCGTTGGAGCGCGCGATGTGCCAGCCCGCGAAGTTCGACGAGCCGACGTACAGGATCTTGCCCTGGCGCTTGAGGTGATCCATCGCTTCCCAGATCTCGTCCCACCACGCTTCGCGATCGACGTGATGCATCTGATACAGGTCGATGCGGTCGGTGCGCAGACGGCGAAGCGACTCTTCGCACTGGTGGATGATCGACAGCTTCGACAGGCGGGACTCGTTCGGCAGATCGCCCATCTGACCGTAGACCTTCGTGCCGAGCACGACGGAGTCGCGCCGGCCCTCGCCCTTGTCGAACCAGCGGCCGATGATCTCTTCGGTCGCACCGACCCCGAGGTGGCGCCCGAAGACGTTCGCAGTATCGAAGAAGTTGATGCCGTAGGCCACGGCGCTGTCCATGATCGTGTAGCTGTCGGGCTCGGGCGTGTGAGGGCCGAAGTTCATCGTGCCCAGGCACAGGCGCGAAACCATCAGCCCCAAGTGACCGACGTGGGTGTACTCCATGGGAGCGAGTCTACGACCGAGTCGGACACGCGCTCGCATAGGCTGGTGGCGTGGAACCTCAAGTCGGCGACCCGGCACCGTGGCGCGATGTCTTCCGGGGTCGGGATGGCCGGCTGGTCATCGGGCTGTTGCTCTTTGAGACCCTGGGCGCCGTCCACATCCTCCTGGTTGCAGCCGTCATGCCCGCGGTCTTGACGGATCTGGGCAACCTTTCCCTCTACGGCTGGGCGTTCTCCGCAGCGGCGCTCGCGATGTTCGGCGCGATCCCCATCGTGGGGGCGGCCGTCGACCGATTCGGCACGAAGCCGCTCGTGCTGATCACGGCCGCGCTGTACTTCACGGGGTTGCTCGTGTCGGCGCTCGCCCCGTCGATGCAGGTGCTGGTCGCGGGGCGGTTCATCCAGGGTGCGGCCAGCGGTTCCGCGTATGCGCTGTCGCTCGGCACAGTGGCGAAAGCCCTGCCGCCCGCGATCCGACCGCGCGTGCTGGCCTTGATGGCGACGACGTGGCTGCTCCCCGGTCTCCTCGGACCACCCATCGGTGGCTTCCTCGCCGGGACCGTCGGTTGGCGGTGGGCGTTCATCGTGCCGATCCCGTTCCTCGTGCTGTCGGTCGTGATGATCTACCCGGCGCTTCGCGGCGAGGCGGACCCCGATGCCGCACCCACACCGGTTGCCCGTGC
>JANMPG010000108.1:0-9936 GCA_031369745.1 Actinomycetes bacterium | reverse complement strand
GCACGGTCCCGGCGTTCCGCGATGTCAGGCCCGATGTGTCGGCGTAGCCCACCGGGAGCGACGCCGTCACACCGGGAGCAGCGGCCACGGTGGCCGAGGCATCTGCCAGCGGTGTCGCGGGAGATACCTGGACCTGCCAGTCGACGGGGACGGCCCGTACCGCCTGCGCGGTCATCGACGCGCGGCTGGACGTGAAGAACGTGCCAAGAGCTGCGAGCAGCAAGACCGCCAACGCGACGCCGGCCGACTGCCCGATCATCCGTCCGGTGCGACGCCGAAGCAGCCCGCCGAGCCAGGTCAGGCCGAGCATGTGAGCGCCTCCGTTCGCAGCGTGCCGTCGAGCATGGTCCAATGGGCTGAGAGGCGATCGGCAACCGAAGCATCGTGCGTAGCGACGATCAGCGCGGTTGCCTGCAGGATCGCGACCGTCAAGATCGCCTCGAGCACGCGAGCTCCCGTGGCCGTGTCCTGCTGGCCGGTCGGCTCATCGGCAAGCACGAGCCGGGGCTCGCCCGCGAACGCCCGGGCAAGCGCGGCGCGCTGCGATTGCCCGCCCGACAACTCCTCGGGTAACTTGGCCGCCAGTGCGTCGACCTCGAAGATGTGCAGCAGATCCAGCGCGCTCCCGATCGCGTCTGCCTCGGTACTGCCCGCCAGGATCATCGGCAGCGCAACGTTCTCCACGACGGTAAGCGGTGGCAGCAGGCTCGGGCCTTGGAACGCCATCGCCACCGGACCAGGTCGCAGCGACCCGCGGTCGCCGAGGGCGGGCCACTCGATGGTGCCCGAGGTGGGCGCGTCCAGACCGGCGATCAGGTGCAGCAGCGTCGACTTCCCACTGCCCGACGGTCCAGCGAGGGCGACGGTGTCGCCGGCGGCCACCGTGAACGTGGCTTCGCTCACGGCCAGCACGCGCGCGTCCCCACTGCCGTAGGCGCGGCCGATCGATTCGGCGCGGACCAAGATGTCAGGCATCGACGATCCTCCCGTCGCGTAGGTGCACGATGCGATCGGCCTCCAGTGCGGCGCGCGTGCTGTGCGTGACGATCACGACGGCGTGGCCGGACTCGGCACGGTGGCGCAACAGATCCAAGATCAGGCGTTCGTTGGCCTCGTCTACCTCGCCCGTAGGCTCATCGGCCAACAACAGTGGCGGGTCGTTGGCCAGGGCTACGGCGAGTCCCGCGCGAGCTGCCTCGCCCCCGGAAAGCGTCGCCGGGCGTGCGTGCGCACGACTGGCCAGCCCGACGTCGGCGAGCAGGGAAGCCACGTCGTCGCCCGCCCGATCGGCATCGCGGACGAGCGTGTGCGCTGCGCGGACGTTGTTCGTCACGCTCAAGTGATCGAGTAGGTTGCCCGATTGCAGCAGGACCCCGATCCACCGGGCGCGCAGCCGGGCACGTTCGGCTTCAGGGCGTCGGGTGATGCGTGTGCCCGCCACCGACACGTATCCGCCGTCTGGCTCGTCGAGGCCGGCGAGGCAGGCCAACAGCGTTGACTTGCCGCTGCCCGAGGGACCTACCACCGCGACGATCTCGCCCGCGGCAACCGAGAGCGACACGCCCCGAAGGGCGAACGTCTCGTCATCGCCGGCATGGTAGAAGCGATACAGCTCGCTCGCCTCCAGAACCGTGTCGGCCGACGATCGGGTCGAAAGGATGGCCGCCATCGTTCTTAGGCCGTCCGCAGGCTGTCGGTGACGATCTTCCACGGGTCGACGTTGTCGGCGCCCACGGGCGACAACAACGTGAGCGTCGTGCGGGTGCCGGCGTGGAACAGCTCGTAGCGCAAGACGTCCAGCCGATACTGCTGGCCGGTGACGGCGTTCGGATCGCTGTTGGCTTGATACGAGATGAGGACCGCCGGGCCGGCCGGAAGCGTGACCTGCGTCACGCTCACGAGTTTGAACGCTCGGGTGTCCGCGGCCAGGGTGGCAACGTCGGAAGCCTTCGCATTGGCCAGAGTGACCGCGGGCCCCGGCTGCGCGTCGACCTGCACCGTGTTGAGCTTGTCGGTGAACGTCACCGTCGTGGCGTTGGTCGAGCGACTCCAACCCTCGGGGACCGTGACCGACCAGCCGCCTTTGGCAGACCGATACGGGACGAAGGCGGTGTTGTCCGGTATGTCGCCGGGGGGGTTCGACTCGACCGGTACGGCCGGCTCTGAGGAGACCGGAGCCTCGGTCGTCGTCGCGCTCGTCGAGCCCGTTGCTGTTCGCGCCGGGCCCGTGGGCGGGTTCCCCACGGTGGAGGTTGCGCCCGTCGGACCGGAGGAACAGGCCGCGAGTAGTGTGCTTGCGATCAGCGCGGTCGCGGCAAGCAGGGTGATGCGTCGCATCGTCGACTCCTTCTCGTTCATGACAACAGGTGTACGCCGCCGAACATGAGGGGCCGATGAGAACGGCCGTTCATCACGGATCTCTCACCGAACTCTCATCAACCGGTGTCACACTGGGGTCGGGAGGTCCGATGCGGATCCTGCTCGTGGAAGACGAAGTGAAGATGGCGCGCGCCGTTCGCCGAGGACTGGAGCAAGAGGGCTACGCCGTGGACGCGGTCGCCGACGGCGACGACGCGCTGCATCGGGCGTTGTATGAGGACTACGACGCGATCATCCTCGACGTGATGTTGCCCGGCCGCGACGGTTTCACGGTCTGCCGTGAGCTTCGAACCAAGGGTCGCTGGGCGCCGGTGCTGATGCTCACGGCCCGCGACAGGGTCGAAGACCGCATCCGCGGGCTGGACGCCGGCGCGGACGACTATCTCGTGAAGCCGTTTTCCTTCGGTGAGCTTCTTGCGCGTCTGCGCGCACTCGTGCGTCGGGGCGCGGCGGAACGACCAACCGCCCTCACCGCCGATGACGTCGTCCTCGATCCCGCGTCGCACACGGTCACCCGCAGGGGCGACGTCGTCGACCTGTCGGCTCGGGAGTTCGCGCTGCTGGAGTTCTTGATGCGCCATGCCGGAGAGGTCGTGAGTCGCAACCGCATCCTGGAGCATGTGTGGGACGTGAACTACGAGGGATTCTCCAACGTGGTCGATGTCTACGTGGGCTATCTGCGAAAGAAGCTGGAAGCGCCGTTCGATCGCCCCTTCATCCGCACGGTGCGCGGGGTGGGCTACGGGGTGGGACTCGAGTGAGCTTGCCGATCCGGGTGCGTCTCACGCTGTGGTACGTGGTGATGCTGGCAGTCGTGCTGGTGATCCTCGGCGGGTTCCTCACGCTGCGACTGCGAGGGGGACTCATCAGCGGTCTCGACGAAAGCCTTGCGACCCGGGCCGCGCAGATCTCCCTTGGGCTACAACACGGTACCGAAGGAGAGTTCCAAGACGCGAGCGATGCCTCGTTGGTCGGCTTACCGCAAGGAGAATCGGGCGCGCAACTGCTCGCGGCCGACGGGAGCGTGCTCGAATCGGCCGGCGACCCCGCGGCCGATCAGCCGTTCCTCACGCCCCAGCAAGTCATGCTCGTGCTGGACGGGCACACGCTTCGCGCGACGATCGCGGCGGGAACCGACACCGAGGGGTTCCGCGTGCTCGCGGTCGGCGTGCCTGCGGCCGGTCGAACAGACGTGATCGTGGTGGCAACGTCGACCGATGAGGTCGGGCGCTCCGTTCGCGAGCTGCTGCTGCAGCTGGCGATCGGTGGGCCGATCGCGTTGCTGATCGCCGCCGTGGGCGGGTGGTGGCTGGCCGGTCGCGCGCTCGCGCCGGTGGCTCGCATGACCCAAGAGGCCGACTCGATCGGGATCGAGCGACTCGACGAGCGCATCGAGGTTCCACCTGCGAGCGACGAGATCCAGCGACTCGCCGTGACGTTGAACGCGATGTTCGACCGACTCGAGCGCGGGGTCGAGGACAAGCGGCGATTCGCGGCGGACGCCTCGCACGAGTTGCGCACGCCGCTTGCGGTGATGCGTGCGGAATTGGATGTCAGCCTACGGGCAACCGAGCTGTCGCCGAGCGCGCGCAACGCCCTGGAGAGCACACAGGAAGAGGTCGAGCGGATGCAAGCGATCGTCGAGAACCTGCTGACCCTTGCGCGCGCCGACGACGGTGCTCTGGAACTCCTGCGCACGCCGACTGACCTCGCCGACGTTGCTGCCGCGGTCGCGAATAACGCGTCGACGTTGGCGCGAGCGAAGGAGGTGGGCGTCGTCGCATCGGGTCCGCACGCGATCGTGTATGCCGATCGCGTGCGTGTCGAGCAGGTTGTGATGAACCTGGTGAGTAACGCGATCCGGTTCTCGCCCCAGGGCGGGCGGGTGCAGGTATCGACCTGGGTCGACGACGGTGGCGCCGGCTGGACGGTGACTGACGAAGGCCCGGGCGTGTCGCCCGAGCTTGCCGGCCGCGTGTTCGATCGATTCGTGCGCGGCGATCCCGCGCGGGCCCACGACGGTGGCAGCGGTTTGGGGCTTGCGATATGCCGAGAGATCGTGGCGGCGCACGGTGGTCGGATCTGGGTCGACGTTCGGGCTGCGGCGGGTGGTTCGTTCTCCGTGTGGTTGCCGAGCGAGCCTGATGCGACCGCCACGTAGGGGTACGGGAAAGGCCCGGCGGATGCCGGGCCTTTCACCGTGCGGCGAGAGGGGGTTTACTCCTCGCCGTCGAACTGGTGGTCGACGTTGCCCGCCGGGTCCGCGTGGCCTCCAGGGCCGTCGGACTCCGCGGAGGATTCGCCGCCCGTTTCGTCTGCCGCTTCACTCCCGGCCTCGCCGGCAGCTTCCGCGCCGGTGTCAGGAGTGGTTTGATCTCCTTCCTGGACGTTGTCGGTGTCGACACCGGTCGTCGTCTCCGACGTCGCCGGCGTGCTCTTGGTCTGCGCCGAGGTCTTGGCGAGCGCCACTCCTCCGATCGAGGTCAGCGCGAGCGCCACGATGCCGGCGACTGCGATGCTCTTCATCTTGAACTTCATCTTGATCACCTCCTCCTCGTCATCTCCCCAACAGCGTGGCGGTCGCACGATGAGCAACCGGTGAGACCGGCATGAGATTCGATTCATGAGGCCGACGGCCGGGATCGCCGTCGAAACGCCGACCTCTTCGTTAGGGTGGAGGGCACGGACGTCAGGAGGCAGTGCGATGACCGACGAGAGTGCGAAGGAAGCCTGGAGCGAGGTCGGCGAGAAGTTCTCGTCATGGGGGCGCAGGGTGGCTGCGAGTTACCACGCAACCGCGCAGACCGACGCTGCCGCAGCCGATGAAGCCGGGCGCGAGTTGACCACGGCCGCGAAAGAGCTGGTCGAGGAGTTGTCGCGCGGTTTCAGCGCGCTCGGCCACACCCTGCGAAACGACGAAGCGAACAGGGATCTCGGTGCGGCGTTGAACGCGATCGGCGATGCGATCACGGCGACCGTGCAGGAGGCGACCGACGGCGTTCGGTCGGGCAAGTCCGAGCAGGCGCCCCCCGACGACCCGCCACCGGGCTAGCCGTCTGCATCCTGCGGGGGAGGCGGCTCCGGGGGCGAACGAGGGCGGTGATAGGGTGCGCGCGTGCCCGGCGACATCACGGTCGAAGACCTCGGGTTCCTGCACTGGTGGGGCATGCCAACGCTATTCCGCTGCCCCCACGATCCCGACCCCGCCAACTGCGATATCGCGCTCGTGGGTGTGCCGCATTCCAGTGGCAACGGCACGACCTGGCGCGATCAGCACCTCGGCCCGCGATCCTTCCGCGATATCTCGATGGCCTACCAGCGACTGCACCTCGGCTGGCAGTTCGACCCCTGGAACGCATGTCGGATCCGCGACATCGGCGACGTGCCGATCCTCAACACCTTGACGAACGACGTCGCGGTGCGCGAGATCGAGGCGTTCTATCGATCGGTCGATGCGGCGGGCGTGCGACCCGTGTCGTTCGGCGGGGACCACTCGGTGTCGCTCGCGATCTTGCGGGCGATCGCCGGCCCGGACTCGGCCTACGGCGGTCCGGCCGCGCTGGTGCACTTCGACGCGCACTACGACACCTACGACGACTTCCCGAATTGGTACGGGGTGGCTGACTCGGCGGGTCATTGGGCGTCCAAGTCGGTACACGAGCGCCATGTCGATGCGACGCACAGCGTGCAGATCGGGATCCGCGGGCACGACGTGTGGATGGACCCCGGAAAGACCAGCCGCGAGCTCGGCTACCGCATCGTCACCAAAGACGAGTTCGACGACGAGCTCGGCATCGACGGCACCCTTGCGTTGATCCACGAGCGCGTCGGCGACATGCCGGTGTACGTCTCGTTCGATCTGGACGTGCTCGACACGACGATCGCCCCGGCGGTGTCCAACCCGGAGCCGGGCGAGGCGGGCCTCACGATGAAGGAAGCGATCCGCATCATCCAGGGCATGCGCGGGATGAACGTGATCGGCGCCGACGTCGTGGAGCTGATGCCCTCGGTCGATTCGCCGAACTCGATGACGACGTGGAACGCGACACGCATCGCCTTCGAACTGATCTGTGTGATCGCGGACCGGATCGCCGCGAGCGCTGTCTAGCCCCTAGCCGATCGACTGACAGGCCGGGATGTCGGCGGCAACCGTCGCGAGCTCGCCGCCTTCGAGCGTGCCGAGTGCGTCGGTGATGTCCTTGGAACCCTGCTGCACCTTTGTGGCGAGGTCGGCCAGCGCGGTGCCCATCGCGGCCGGGTTGGTCACGTCCACGCCCTGCACGGTGTCGAGCGCGCCCTGGAACAAGGTCGCGACGTCGTTGAGCGCTCCCACGACCGTCGAGGCCGCCTGGTCGCCCCCGTCCACGGCGGGAGTGCCGAGTGCTTCGACCTCGTCTGCCATCGTCTGCGTGTCTTGCACGGCCGACGTCAGGTAGGTGTCCAGCGCGTCCTTCACCGCTTGTGGCGTCGTGCCGGGTGCCGAGATCGCGTCCTGGAAGGTCGTGTTGCCGTCCTTGATGCTCGTTTGCCACGTGTCGATGCTCGTACACAACGATTCCATGTATGTCGCGGCGTCGGTTGCCGCGACCGAAGACGGCGCGGCGGACGTCGGGACCGCGCTCGTGCCGGTCGCGACCGTCGAGGACGAAGAAGACGAACAGGCGGTGAGGAAGGCCGCCGCGGCGAGGACGATCGCGAACGATCGGGCGGTCGAGGTGGATGATCCGTTCATCGAGGGGCGAGCGCGTGGCGGAAGGCCGGCGCGGAATGGAGCCAACACGTCAAGGCTGCGTTGTATGTCGACAAGACGGTGAGGCAACCGGCGACCTCGCACTGCCTTCCGCTTTGGGCGCGCGCGGCTGCGCTGCGGCCGGTGTCGGGAGGTCCGTAGCGCACATCTGCCGTGTTGGCTCTCGTCATGGTGAGCTCCGTTCGTGACGGCTGCGGGTGATCCGTCAAAGGGGGACGAGAGGCCGGGGAGCCGCTGTCGGTCCCGCTGGGGCGAACCCTCGGTTGAGACCGAGGTACCAAGCTTACTACGCGCCCACTTCCCGGCTCCAGGCGGCAGATCCGCCCGCCTGTCGCGATCTCGGCATCTCGTTCGTCTTCAAGTCGGATGGTCCTGGGGATGGGCCACAGAAGGAGGGAACCGCATGGCGAAGTATCTGTTGCTGTACGACGGTGGCACGATGCCGGAGGGTGACGCTGCGCAGGCCGCGGTGATGCAGGCGTGGGAAGCGTGGTTCACGCAGCTTGGTGCCGCGGTGGCGGATCCGGGCAACCCGTTCACGCCGGCGTCCAAGCGGATCGGTTCGGATGGCTCGATCACGGCGGGCGGCGCAAGTGCGAGCGGCTACTCGATCCTTGAGGCCGACTCGCTGGATGCGGCCACGGACATGGCCAAGGGCTGCCCGGTCGTGCAGGGCGGCGCCTCGATCTCGGTGTACGAGACGTTCGAGGTGATGTAAGGGGGTTCGGCGTCGGCGGGCGGGCCGCGGTTCGCCCGCCGACCGAGCTCACGATCGTCCGAGCCTGGCGATCAGGCGCGCGGCCGCTCGCCTCCGGGGTCGAACTGCGGTTCCTCGGCGACGTGCGCGCGAAGGGTTCGATCGAGATACGGGATCGCTACCTCGTCGCCCACCGCGAGCGTGCGCGGGACCCAGGCGTAGGCGATGCTGCGTGCGATCGACGCTCCCCATCCCGCGCTCGTGACGTAGCCCACCGGGTTGCCGTCATGCAGGACAGGCTCTGCTCCCATCGCCACTTGTTCGTCATCGAGCAGGAGGCAACGCAGCGCGTGCGTGGCCAACGCCCGCTCGCGAAGGCCCGTCGCGCCGAGGAAATCGGTGTCCGTTCCTCGCACGGCGAAACCAAGGCCGGCTTCCTCGGGGCCATGCTCGCGTGTCATGTCCGAGCCCCAGGCGCGGTAGCCCTTTTCCAAGCGGAGCGTGCCGAGCGCCGCCCGGCCCGCGGCGATCAGGCCGTGCGGTGCCCCGGCCTTCCACAGCGTGTCCCACAGCCGGGCGCCGTCGGACGCGCGCGCGGTGAGCTCCCACCCGAGCTCGCCTGCATACGAGATACGCGCGGCATCGACCTCGACCGCGCCGACCGAGATGTGCCCTGCGGTGAGGTAGGCGAACGCCTCGTTGGAAACGTCGGCGTCGGCGATCGAGCCGAGGATGTCGCGGGCGGCGGGACCCCACAGCGCGGCACACGCGCGTTCGTCGTTCACCGAAACGATGCGCACGCTGTCGTCGGCGGGCGCGTGCGCGCGGAGCCACGCAAGATCTCGGGGTCCGTTGCCACCGATCACGAACCGTTCCTCAGCCATGCGCGCGACCGTGATGTCCGAGACGATCGCGCCGTGCTCGTTCAGCAGCAGGCAATAGGAGATGGCGCCGACGGGTCGGTCCACGCGGCCGGTCGTCATCCGGTGCAGGAACGCGGCGGCGCTGAAGCCGGTTATCTCGATGCGCGTGAGCGGCGTCATGTCGAACAGGCCGGCGCGCTGGCGCACGGCCAGATGTTCGGCGACCGCTATCGGCGACCAGTGCCGCGAGGACCACGCATCGCGCCCGGGGGTCGTCGTCGCATCGACCAGATCAGCGTTCGCGCCGTACCACTGCGGACGCTCCCACGTCGCGACGTCGACGAACGCGGCATCCAACGACCGCTGCTGCTCGGCGAACGCGCTGAAGCGGATGTCGCGCGCCGACCCGTGCGGCTCTGCGGGGTGGTGCGCGACGTACACGTCGACGTATTGATCGATGCATCGCGGCTCGAAGAAGGCCGGCTCACGTTCTGCGTCGTCGAATCGAGACAGGTCCGCGGGGGACGGATCGATCGCAGGATCCCGATCGATCAGGAGGTCGGCCACGATCTGAGCGACGCCGACCGAATGCGTGACCCACACGGACTCCGCCACCCAGAAGCCGGCCAGAGCCGGGTGCTCGCCGATCAACGGATAGCCGTCGGGAGTGAAGCCGAACACCCCGTTGAACTTCTGCTCGATCCTCGCCGAGGCCAGGGCGGGCAGGAACGCGCAGGTGAGCTCCCACGCTTCGGCGAAATCCTCGTCGGTGAAGTCGAAGGCGAGGCTTGCCGCACGATTGCGCGGGTGATCGTCGATGTTGCCCGCGGGCACGGGCAGACCCTCGTGTCTGAACGATCCGATACCGACACGGTCGCCGTAGTCGCGGTAGTAGACACCGATGTCGTGATGGCGAACGATCGGGCGGGCGGTCTCGACGCCGGGCTCGGTCGCCAGCTCGGGGATCGGTGCGGTGATCGCGAACTGGTGTTCCATCGCGAGCATCGGCAGGCGCATGCCCGTCATCGCGGCGATGGTCGGACCCCACACGCCGGCGCAGCACACGACGATGTCGGCGTCGATCTCCTCACCGCCGGCGGTGCGCACGCCCCGCACCCGCACGTCGTCGGTGAGGATCGCCGTGATCTCGGTCTCACCGTGGAAGCGCGGGGCCCCCCGGGCGGGGGCCGCGGCGGGGGGGCCCCCCCCCCCGAATCCCCCCCCCCCCCCCACCGCGGGGGGGGGGG
>JANMPG010000103.1:0-12975 GCA_031369745.1 Actinomycetes bacterium | reverse complement strand
CCCCCCCCCCGGGGGCCCCACCCCCCCCGGGGGGGGGGGGGGGGGCCCCCCCCCCCCCCCCACCCCAACCACCGACCGGAAAGGCACGGATGCACAACCTCAGGAGATCGTTCGGCGTGGCGGTGCTTGCCATCACGGTGTTCCTCGCCGGTGGTCTCGGCGTGTGGCGGACCACGAAGCCCGCACCCGGCATAGCGGCTCCGCTACCGACCGATGGCCTCGGTGCGGTCGCCGCGCCCGCCGCCTCGATCGAACAGGCCATCGCGAACCTCCAGGCGCGCATCGCCGCCGACCCGAGCGATGCGCATTCCCTCGCATCGCTCGGACTCGCGTACTCGCAGGAGGCCGTTCGCACGGCCGACCCCTCGTACTACCCGAGAGCCGAGGAGGCGTTGCGGCGATCGCTGGCGCTGCAGCCCGATGACAACGCCGAGGCGCTGATCGGCATGGGCATCATCTCGCTCGCCCGGCACGACTTCACCGGCGGCGTGCAGTGGGGTCGCCGTGCGCTGCAGCTCAGTCCCGACGCTGCGCACGTGCTGGGCGTGATCGGTGATGGACAGCTGGAGCTGGGTCGGTACCGGCGGGCGTTCGCGACGTTTGCGACGATGGTGCGCTCGCGCCCCGACATCGCCTCGTACGCCAGGGTGTCCTACGCCCGCGAGTTGCAAGGAAACATCGCCGGTGCGCTCGAGGCGATGCAACTGGCCGAGCAGGCGGCCGGCACGCCGCAGGATGCCGCGTGGGTCAGCCATCAGATCGGCGAGCTGTACTTCCGCAGCGGTCGGCTCAACCGGGCTGAACGCGCGTACGGGCGCAGTGTCGCGCTGTCGCCCACGTTCGTCCCCGGACGCGCGGGGCTCGCCAAGCTGGCGTGGGCGCGAGGTCGGATCGATCAGGCGATCCGTGGGTACCGGTGGGTGGTCGCGCGCTACCCGTTGCCCGAGCACGTGATCGCGCTCGGGGACCTCTACGCGATCGACGGACGCCCCCGGCGATCGAGCGACGAGTACGAGCTGGCGCGCGCCGAAGCCGAGCTGTTCCGCGCCAACGGGGTCAACGTCGACGTGGAACTCGCCCTGTTCGAGGCCGACCACGGCGATCCCGAGGCCGCGCTCGCCGATGCGCGGGCGGGTTGGCGCTCGCGACGCAGCATCCACGCTGCCGACGCTCTCGCCTGGGCGCTGTATCGAAACGGTCGGTACCAGCAGGCCGCACAGCTGGAGCGACTGGCCCTTCGGTTGGGCACGCAGGACGCCTCCTACTTCTTCCATGCCGGCATGATCGCGCGGCGCCTCGGCCAGGTGAACTCGGCGGAGCACTTGCTCATGCGCGCGCGAGCGATCAACCCGAACTTCTCGATCCTGTACGCCGATCAGGCCCGGCGCGTGCTCGGTCGTCTCAACGCCGAGGGGACGAGCGCTCCTTCCTCGCGTCCTTGAGGATCTGGCGAGCGGCGTTCGCGCCCGGGCCACCCGTGATGCCGCCGCCGGGGTGCGCGCCGGAGCCCGCGAGGTGCAGCCCGTCGAGCAGGTAGCGGTACTGCGCCTCACCCAGGATCGGACGCCACGCGAAGAACTGGTCAAGCGCCGGCTCGGCGTGCTGGACATGCCCGCCGCTGAGGGCGTAGTCGGTCTGCATGTCGGCGGGCGAGATGACGTCACGCGCTTGCACCAACTCGCCGAACCCGGGCGCGTATCGCTCGAGCGTCTTGACCGCGATGTCACCAACGCGATCGCCCTGCGTAGCCCAGTCGCCGTCGCGCAGCGCATACGGCGCGGCTTGGAACACGACGCTCATCACGTGCTTGCCCTCGGGGGCGAGCGACGGATCGGTGAGCGACGGGATCGTCGCCTCCAGCGTGGGTGTCTCGCTGACGTGTCCGTACTTGACCGCGTCCATCGACTGCTCGACCGCGTCGATCGACGGACCGATCACGATACGGCCGGATAGCCGTTCGGCGTCCCCGCCATGAAACGCCGGCAACCCCGAGAGGGCGAAGTTCACGCGAGCGGTCGCGCCCGGCTGACGGATGTTGCCGGTCCGCCACACCATCGTCGGGCCGAGCGTGACGGGGTCGATCAGCGCCGCCGTGCGCTTCGGATCGGCGGCAGACACGATGCTCGGCGCGTTCAGCTCGGTGCCGTCGGCAAGGGTCACGCCGATCGCGCGGGTGCCGCGGCTGCGGATCGCCACGACCTCGGCACCGGTGCGGATCTGCACGCCGAGCGATGTTGCGGCCTGCTCGAGCGCTGTCGCGAGCGCACCTGTGCCACCCTTGGCGAACACCGCGGTGCCCGCCGCGCCGCCGTCGGTGCCGGCGGAATCGTTCAACAAGACCTGCGCGGTGCCCGTGGCCCACGGGCCCATAGCGGTGTAGAGGATCCCGCGGGTCGACAGCGGCCCGCGGATCGCCTCGTCTTCGAAGACCTCCTGCACGAGGTCGGCGACCGACATCGGCAGCGCCCGGATCGCCTCGCGGCCGGTCTTGCCACCGAGATCGCGGAACGCCTTGCCGAGCTTCAGACCCATGATCGCGTCGGCGAGCGATGGCGACTTCGGGTCGGGCGGCGTTGCGACCTGGATGTAGGCCAGGAAGCTCGCGATCGCGCGCATCTTCTTGTCGAAGGCCAGATAGGCCTCGGCGTCGTGCGCGTTGCGAGCCGAGATGCCGGCAGCGGTCTTGGCGGCGTCACCCCAAAACGTGACGGATGACCCGTCGGGCATCGGTGCATGCATGCGCACGGCCGGCGTCACGGTCTGGAAACCGAAGCGCGCGAGCTTCAGATCCTTGACCACCGACGCACGAAACCTACCGACGGTGTGCACGAGCCCCGGAGCGGTGAAGCCGGGCGCGGGCTGCGTCGGACGCAGGATGCCGCCGACCTCGTCCGCACGCTCGAGCACGACGACCTGCTTGCCGGCCTTGGCCAGGTAGGCGGCCGCGACGAGGCCGTTGTGGCCCCCGCCGATCACGATGACGTCGATATTCTTCCTTGCCATCTAGGCCGCCCGCCGCCCCTTCTTCTTCTCTTTGAGGTATTCAAGCGCCGAGATCCGACCGGGGGCGCCCATGATGCCGCCGCCGGGGTGCGTGGCCGAGCCGCACATCCACAGGTTCTTCACCGGCGTGCGGTAGCGCGACCAGCCGGGGACGGGCCGGTTGAAGAACAACTGTTCGAGGGAAAGCTCGCCCTGGAAGATGTTGCCCTCCGTGAGCCCCGTGATGTCCTCGATGTCTTTGGGGGTGACGAACTGGGAACCGACGATCTTGCTGCGGATATCGGGGAAACGCTCTTCCAGCGTGTCGATCACGTTTTGACCAAAGCGTTCGCGCGCCGCGTCGTCCCAGACCTTGCCGTCGGCAAGGTGGTAGGGGGCGTACTGCACGAAGCAGCTCATCACGTGCTGGCCGGGCGGCGCCATCGTCGGGTCCACGAGCGTCGGCATGATGCAGTCGATGTACGGGCGCGCCGACGCGCGCCCGTACTTCGCGTCGTCGTAGGCGCGCTCGATGTAATCGATGCTCGGCGAGAACGAGATCGCGCCGCGCAGCCACTCCCCCTTGCCGGGCTTGCAGGCGAGCTCGGGCAAACCGTCGAGCGCGAGGTTCACCTTGCCGGAGGAGCCACGGTACTTGTAGCGCATGACCTCTTCTTTGAACGACGGCTCCAAGACCCCGTCTTCGAGCAGCTTGATGAAGGTCCAGCGCGAGTCGAGCGAGCTCATGACGACGCCCGCCTCGATCTCCTCGCCGGATTCCAAGATCACACCGGTTGCCTTGCCGCCGACCGTCTTGATCTGTGACACGCCGGCTTCGGTGCGGATCTCGACGCCGGCGGCCAGCGCAGCCTCGGCGATCGCATAGGCGATCGCGCCCGTGCCACCCTTGGGAACGCCCCACGCGCGGAACGCGCCGTCGATCTCGCCCATGTAGTGGTGCAGCAGCACGTAGGCCGTGCCGGGCGACCGAGGCCCCTGGAAGGTGCCGATGATCCCGCTGGCGCTCATCGTGGCCTTGAGCGGCTCGGTCTCGAACCACTGATCCAGGAAGTCGGCCGCCGACATCGTCATCAGCTGGATGAAGGTCGTCTGCAAGCGGCGCGGCAGGTCGCGGAACTGCTTGGCCAGCGGCGTCAGCGGCAACCATTCCATCGGCGAGATCTTGCCAGGGTCCGGCGGCGGCACCGACAAGATCGGCTTGATGAACCGGCCCATCTCGGCCATCAGCGGACCGTAATCCTCGTAGGCCTCGGCGTCGTTCAGCGACCAACGGCGCAACTCGCGTACGGTCTTGCCGTGGTCGTTCACCCGCCACAGGTAGTCGTCGTCCAGCGGGGTGATCGTGCCGTCCAACGGCAAGATCTCCAGGCCGTGCTTGGGCAACTCGAGCTCGCGGATGATCTCGGGACGAAGCAGCGACACCACGTAGGAGAACACCGAGAACTTGAAGCCGGGAACGATCTCCTCGGTGAGCGTCGCGCCGCCGAGCAGATGACGGCGCTCGAGGACCAGCACCTTCAGCCCGGCCTTTGCCAGGTATGCGGCGTTGACGAGCCCGTTGTGCCCGCCGCCGATCACGACCGCGTCGTACCGCTTGGCCATCGCTCGCGCTCCTTCAGGTATGTGTAGCCGGTGACTCGGGGTCAGCCGGAGCCCGCTCGCGCGGGTGCGCCGACGCCGGTTGCCCATGCTAGCCACGGGCTTGGAGCCCGGCCAACGGTACCCTGACCTCAGGTCACTCGCGGTCGGCAGCGAGGTTGCGCCGTTGGTTACGCTTCCCGGCCGTACGGGCAGTCACTCCACGAGCAGGAGGCTCACAGTGTCGGTCGGAACCGCGTTCTACCCCCGTCAGCGGGAGCTCAACACCAAGCAGACCTGGGGCGAGTGGGCCGGCTACTTCGCGCCGGCCGTCTACGCGGACTTCCACGACATCGAGTACAGCGCGATCCGTGAGGCGGCGGCGGTCATCGACACGAGCCCGCTCTACAAGTATCTCGTGCGCGGCACAGACGCCGAACGACTGCTGGACCGGGTCATCACACGCGACGTCTCCAAGATGCAGGTCGACCAGGTGTATTACGCGCCCTGGTGCGACGAAGCCGGCAAGGTCGTGGACGACGGCACGATCACTCGGGTCGCCGAGGACGAATACCGGATCACGGCCGCCGACCCGTGTTACCGGTGGTTCCTGATGAGCGCGACGGGCCTGGACGTCGAGGTCGAGGACGTCTCGGAGAAGCTCGCGGGCTTGGCCCTACAGGGCAAGCTCAGCCGCGAGGTGCTCGAAGCCGCCACGCGCCAGGACTGGGCAGATGTGAAGTACTTCCGTCACCGCCGCACGGAGATCGGTGGCGTGGACGTGAGCGTCACCCGCACCGGCTACACGGGCGATCGCGGCTACGAGCTGTGGATCCCGGTCGACGGCGCGCTCGAGGTGTGGGACGCGGTGTTCGAAGCCGGCGATGCATACGGGATCTTCCCGGCGGGGATCCGAGCGCTGGATGCGGCTCGTGTCGAGGCCGGCTTGATCTTGATCGAGGCCGAATACACGAGCTCCCGCCATGCGATCAGCCCCGAGCAGACGTACTCACCGTTCGAGATCGGGCTGGGTCGACTCGTAGACTTCGACAAGGCCGCGGACTTCAACGGGCGTCGGGCGTTGCTCGCCGAGCAGCGATCCGGCGGCCCCGAGCGACGCCTCGTCGGTCTCGAACTGGATTGGGCGGGCATCGAGGGCATGTTCGCCAAACACGGGCTCGCCTCGATGATCTCGCCGTTCGTGGACCGCTCCCCCGTGCCCGTCTACAAGGACAACAAGCAGGTCGGGCGCGCCACCTCGATCACCTGGGGCACGACGATCAAGAAGATGGTCGGGTTCGGGTCGATCGACAAGAGCTTGGAGAAGGCCGGGTCTCGCGTGTCGGTCGAGTACACGGTGGAGGGCGAACGCGGGAAGGTGGCCGCGACCGTCGTGCAGCTGCCGTTCCTCGACCTGCCCCGCAAGCGAACCTGAGCGGGTGCCCACCGGCGTTCTTGCAGGAACGTCACGCCCGCAGAGCGAACCGCTCAGCCGGTCTGCGACGATAGGTTCATCGTGAAGCGTCTGCCTCGCATCGTCGTGCTGCTCGTCGTGCTCACCGGTGCGCTGACCGCTGTGTGCACCTGGGTCGGCAGCATCCTCGTCGGGCTCGCCGCAGGTCTCGTGATGGCCGCGATCACGCTGGCCGTTGCCCGCTCGACTGCACGACCCGGTGCTGCGGGCCCCGAGGACCCATCGCGTCGCGGATTCCTCGCGATGGTGGGTGTCGGCAGCCTCGTCGTCCTCGCAGGTGGCGCGGCGATCGGGCGAGCGCTGCTGAAGCTCGCGCGCCCCGACGCGCGCGCGGTCCAGGAGGCCGCGGCCACCGATCTCGGTGCCGAGTACATGGAGCTGGTGGCCCGCGCCCACAACGCGGAGCGTTCCGCCGAGTTGCAGCTGCTCCTCGCGCCCTTCAACAGCGCCAACTATCCCTTCGAGTCGCAGAGCTTGCACCCGCGCGACCCGCGAACCAGCCACGCGGCCGTGTGGATGTACCTCGAGCAGATCCCGATGGTCGCCTACGGACCCGGCGTGATCGAGCCGAGCGACTCCGCGGAGCGCGTCTCGCTCGCAGACCTCGCCCCCACGACCGCGAAGATGATCGGGTTCGACCAGTGGCCCAAGGACCGCGACGGGCGCGTCTTGCCGGGGCTTCGCACCACCGGCGTGAAGCCGAAAGTCGTGGTCACGTACGTCTTCGACGGGGGCGGCTGGAACGTCCTGCGTCAGTGGCCGAACGACTGGCCGAACCTGAAGCGCTTGATGCGCGAGGGCGCGAACTTTCGCAACGCGCTGGTGGGTTCGTTCCCGGCGGTCACCGCTTGCGCGCACGCGACGATCGGTACGGGAACGTTCCCTCGGGCGCATGGGATCACGGGTCACAACATCCGCGACGGCGCCGGAGCTCGGAAGGCCTACGGGACGCCCGGCGCCGCCGACCCGGGCGACATCATGGTCCCCACGTTGTCCGACCTGTGGCACGACCAGACGGGAGCATGGGTCGGTCAGATCGGCTACCAGGTCTGGCACATGGGCATGCTCGGTCACGGCGGCACGGACCGGCCGGCCGAGGACCTTCCGGTCGGCGTCTACTTCGACGAGCCGGGCGGCAACGGCTGGCAGCCGCACAACCCCGAGCTGTTCCGGTTGCCCGCGTCCTCACCCGGCATGGACGTGCTGCAAGCGCGCATGGCGACCTTCAACGATCCCAACTGGGACCTGGAGTTCGAGCCGTGGCGCACCGACTACTGCTGCGTTCCCCCCATCGCGGGCTTCCAAGGCGATCTGTTGGAGGCCGCGCTCGTGAACGAGCCGATCGGCGAGGCGGGTCCGTCGCTGCTGTATACGACGTTCAAGTCGCCCGACTACACCGGCCACGTCTACGGCATGGCCTCGAAGTGGGAAGGGCTCATGGTCAACGCGGTCGACGTGGAGCTCGCACGATTGGTCGACCTGCTCGAAGCCCGGTTCCCCGGGGAGTACGTCTTGCTCGTCACTGCCGACCACGGACAGTGCCCGCTGCCCGACTCCAAGGGCGGCGTCCGACTCGATCCGATCCAACTCGAGCGGGTGATCGAGCAGGAGTTCGGCGCGGGGCTCGGCAAGGCCGTGCAGTATTCGGCGCCATCCGAGGTCTACCTCGATGTCGCCGCCTTGCGCGACGCGGGGGCGACGATCGAAGACGTGGCCGCGTCGCTGCGACACCTCACCTACCGCCAGAATCTGGGGCCGTACGTGCCCGCGGACGCGATCGAGCAGGACCTGCTCGACACGGAGGAGTTCGCCGCCGTGTTCGCGTCGACCTACCTGGCGGGGCTGGGCGACACGAGCCGATTCGGCGACACGATCTATACGGGCGAAGGCGTCGATCCGGGGATCCCGCCGGCTTCCGCGCTGGCTTAGGGATCGAGCGCCAGCACGACCGAGACCGATACCTCGACGTCCTCCCAGGAGAACAGGCGTCCGAGGCGGACCAGGACCAGCCCATCGCCCGCGATCGCCTCGCTGACCCCGTCGATGTGGAAGAGCGCCTCCAGGAGTGGATGGCCGGCCGCCATCTCGGCGGACTCGGCAACCGTGCGGGGACCGGCGTGTCGCGACTCGAACGCGCGGGGACCGGCGTCGGGATCGAGGCGGCTCGCCTTGCCCCACCGATGTTCGAGGATCTCGGCGACGTGCTCGGTCGTCGAGTCACGGTCGGCATCGGGTCGCAGGTTCACCCGAACGCGATACCGATGGATGTCGACGGTGCGGACGGCGTCGAGCTGCAGTAATCCGTCCAACGGCGGCGCAAGCTCTGCCGGCGGACTCGTGACGATCGTTCGGTCGGTCAGCTCATCGTTGACGTGCAGGCGAAGGACGCTCGGGTTCGGCGTGGTCTCCACAGCCCAGCGAAGGTCCATGTCGGGAGCGTACGCGGCGCTTGCGTCCCGACGAGGGTGACGCGGGGTCATCTTGGGCGCGACACCCCCGACCGCAGGTCGGCTAGCATCCTCGGGCCATGCATGTGACCGGGAGTCGAACGTGAGCCTGCTCGTCGCGTGTCCGACATGCGGCGAGCGACCGTTCACAGAATTCACGTTCGGCGGCGAGCTTCGCGACGTCTCCTCGCCCGATTCGGCATCGGACTTCGCGCGCGTCTACTTGCGGGACAACCTTGCGGGCGTGCAGCGGGAGCGCTGGTTCCACCTACTGGGGTGCCGTCGTTGGGTCACGCTCGCGCGCGACACCGCGACCGACCGGTTCGTCGAGGGCTGATCGCGTGGGCACGCTTCGGTTCGAGGGCAAGTTCGTCGAGGTCCACGACGGCGACACCATCGCATCCGCGTTGTTTCGTCACGGCATCCGCACCTTCAATCGATCCCTGAAGTCGCATCGTCGGCGCGGTCTGTACTGCGGCACCGGCGACTGCGCGAACTGCCTCGTCACGGTCGACGGCCTGCCCGGCGAGCGCGCGTGCGTGACTCCGGCGCGAGACGGCGCCGACGTGATTCGCGAAACCGGCTGGCCCTCGACCGAGCGTGACGCGCTCGCGATCAACGACAAGCTGCACTGGGCCATGCCGGTCGGCTTCTACTACAAGATGTTCGTCCGGCCCCGCTGGCTGTGGGAGCTCGCCGAGCAGGTGATCCGCCGCGCAACCGGTACGGGCACCTTGCCGGTCTCGGCGCGGGCAGAGCCCAAGCGCACCCGATACGTGCGGGTCGACGTGTTGGTGATCGGCGGCGGCGTCGCCGGGCTCGCGGCCGCAAGTACCGCCGAGGGTCGCGTCCTGCTTGCCGACGAGGGCATGATCGCGGCGGGCGTCAGCGACACAGGCACACGTGTGGCGATCGATCGGCTCGCCGCCCAAGCCCGCGCCGCCGGCGTCGAGATCTTGGAACGGCACACGGCGACCGGCATCTATGCGGGACTTTCGGTTCCACTCGTCGGCCCGCAGGAGATGGTCGAGGTCGAGTGCCGGCGGGTGGTGGTTGCGACCGGCGCGCTCGAGGCGCACGGCGTCTTTTCGGGCAACGATCTGCCCGGCGTGTGGCTCGCGCGGGGCGCGGCACGCATGGCGGCGATCCACGGCGTCGCGCCCGGCGAGCGAGCCGTGGTGGTCGCGAACACGACACAGGGCGCTGCGTGCGCGCAGACACTCCGCGAAGCCGGCGTCGACGTCGTGGAGGTCACCGGCAGGGTCCTGGAGGCGCGCGGGTCCAAGCAGGTTTCGTCGGTGAGCGTGCTCACCCCCGAGGGACGCCGGGCCTATTCGTGCGATGCACTCGTGCTCTCGCTCGGCTGGGCTCCCCGCGACTCGCTGCTGCGCATGAGCCCGGATGCCGACGTCTTCGGTGCCGGCGATGTGCTCTGGCCGGGCTGCGGACTCCAGGACGCAGAAACGAGCGGCCGCGCGGCCGCCAGGGGCGAACGCCTCGAGCCGCGCCTCGGCGACCCATGGCCGATCCTGGAAGAGGACGGCTATGTGTGCGTCTGTGAAGACGTTCGAGTCCACGACCTCGAAGCGGCCTGGGACGAGGGCTGGACGAGCTCGGAGATCCTCAAGCGGTACACCACGGCGACGATGGGCCCCTGCCAGGGCGCGCTGTGCTCGCGCCACCTCGCCGCGTTCACCGAGAGCAAGGGCGCCGTCCCCAACGCGCAGGGGCGCACGACGGCGCGCCCACCAGTGCGGGCGCCGCGGTTGGAGGACCTGATCGGCGGCATCCACGAGGTGATCGAGCGCCGGACGGCGCTGCACGATCTTCACGTCGCCGCTGATGCCCGGATGGACCACTCCGGCGTGTGGATGCGCCCCGGTCACTACGGCGATGTCGACGAAGAGATCCGGGCCGTGCGCGAGCGCGTGTCGATCATGGATGTGTCCACGCTCGGGAAATTCCTCGTGGGCGGGCGCGATGCACGGGCGCTGCTGGACTGGACGCTCCCGCTCGAGGTCGGCGCGATCGAGCCCGGGCGCACCCGATACCTGCTCGCATTGGACGAAGCCGGCTATGTGATGGACGACGGGTTGCTCGCAGCGCTTGGGGATGGGACCTACTACCTGACGTCGACGTCGGGTGGCGCCGACCGCATGGAGGCCTCGCTTCGAGACTGGGCCGACCGCCTCGAGCTACACGTGCACCTGGTGAACCAGACGGCGCAGCTCGGCGCGATCAACGTGGCGGGCCCCAACGCGCGTGACCTGCTTGCCGAGCTCAGCCACGACGACCTGTCCCGCACGGCGATCCCCTACCCGGGGCACGCCGACATCACCGTGGCCGGCGTGCCATGCCGCGCGATCGCGGTCGGGTTCGTGGGAGAGCTGTCCTACGAACTGCACCATCCGCGCGGGCGAAGCGGAGACCTGTGGACCGCGCTGCTGGAGGCGGGCCGCACCTGGGACATCCGCCCGCACGGCCTGGACGCGCTCGACGTGCTTCGCCTCGAGAAGGGACACTTCTTCTTGGCGCAGGACACGATGCCCGACGATCACCCGGCCAAGCTTGGCTTGGACTGGGCGGTCACGATGCGCAAACCTGCGTTCGTCGGAAAGATGGCCCTGGAGCGGATGGCGGGCCTTCCCCTTGCGCGAAAGCTCGTCGGCCTGCGTTTCGACGGAACGCCGCAGCGTGGGGCGCCGCTCACGGTCGACGGGGCAATCGTCGGGCGCGTGACCTCGTGCGCGAGATCGGCGGCCGTCGGCCACCCGATCGGGCTCGGCTGGATCCGAACGGTCGACGGCGAGTTTCCGGCCGCGTTGAGGGCCGGTGGCCCGACGGCGTCGGTCGTCGCGACGCCGTTCTACGACCCGAGCGGGGTGAAGCCTCGTGGCTGAGCTGCGGGCTCGCTCGCTCGCCGTCGTGCTCTGCGCCGCGGATCCCGCGGCCCTGGACGCGCTGGTGGCGCCCGGCCACGGCGCCCGGATGCTCCGCACTGCCCGCGACGAAGCGCTGTTCGTTGCCCCGCCCGACGTCGCGCCACAGGTCGGGCGCGAGGTCGCAGACCGGATCGCGGCCATGGACGACGATGCCGTCACGCTCGACGTATCCGACGGATGGGCGGCGTGGGACCTCACCGGCGACGACGCCGCGCATGCGTTCTCGTACCTGTCGCAGCTCGACGCGCCGATCGAAGGTGCGTTCGTCCAGGGAGACGTCGCCCACGTTGCGGCGAAGGTCCTGGGCACGCCGAGCGGCCTCATCATGCTCGTGCCCGCGTACTGGCGAGCGCACGTCCGCGAGCGAGCCGTGCGCGACGCGAGCGCGCGGGAGGTCCTGTCCCCATGACCGGGCTGTTGCGCCACCGCACCTTCCTCAAGCGGGAGGACGTGAAAGGGTCCTACGACGTCGTGATCGTCGGTGGCGGGGTGAACGGGCTGTCCCTCGCGCATAACCTGGCCGCCAACCACGGCATCACCGACGTCGCGGTGCTTGACGCGAACTACATCGGTTTCGGTGGCAGCGGGCGCAACACGCAGGTCGTTCGAGCCAACTACAACACGCCCGAGACCGTGCCGCTGTACAAGGCGAGCCTCGGCATCTGGCGCACGCTCGGCCGGGAGCTCGACTTCAACCTGCTGTTCTCCAACCAAGGGGAGCTCGATCTGTGCCACACGCACGACTCGCTCGAGGTCGAGCGCGACAAGTCGCTGCTGAACCAGGCGTACGGCGTGCAGACCGACGTCGTGACTCCTGAGGACATCGCGGGACTGAACCCCCTGATCGATCTGACCGGCGGCGGGGAACTTCCGGTCCTCGGCGCGTCGTATCACCCGCCCGGATCGTTCGCTCGGCACGACAGTGTCGTGTGGGGGTACGCATCGAGCGCGACCAGGCGCGGCGTGCACATCCACGAGCAGACCGCGGTCACCGACGTCGTCGTCGACGACGGGATCTGTCGAGGCGTGGTCACCGAGCGGGGTCCGATCGCCGCAGGGACGGTGGTCAACGCGACGGCCGGCTGGTCGAGCCAGGTCGCGGCGATGGCCGGCCTGAAGCTGCCGATCGTCACGATGGCGCTGCAGGCATTCGTGACCGAGCCGTACAAACATGTGCTCGACGGGCTCGTGTCGTCGATGGACCTGTACGTGTACGTGTCGCAGACCGCTCGAGGCGAGCTGCTGGTCGGCGCGGAGGTGCTCCCCTACAACACATACTCGACGCGCTCCACGTTCGGCTTCCTCGCCGAGGCGGCGAAACGCACGATCCAGATCTTTCCGACGATCGCGAAGGCGCGCGCGATGCGCCTGTGGACCGGCCTGTGCGACCTGTCGCCGGATTCCTCACCGCTGCTCGGCGAGTCCGACGTGCACCGGTTCTTCCTGATGTCGGGGATGGGCACCTGGGGCTTCAAGGGTTCGCCGATCTTCGGCAAGCTGATGGCCGAGCGGATCGCAACCGGACACACTC
>JANMPG010000090.1:0-5510 GCA_031369745.1 Actinomycetes bacterium | reverse complement strand
CCCCCCCGCCCGCGCTATCGAGAACTCGCTGCTTCCACGGGGGGATGAGGCTTCGCAGATCCATGTTTCACGTGAAGCTCCACCTGTTCACCCGAAGTTGAGACCGGGTATCGTCTGCCTCCGATGGCGGCCTCGAACCCTGAACTGGCGGTGCAGTCTGGGGTGGTGGATACCCACTGCCACCTCTTTCTCATGGACCAGGAACCTGCAGTGGCGGTCGAGGCTGCGAAGGCGGTCGGCGTCGAACGCTTCATCTGCGTCGGCGTGGACGTGGAAACGAGCCTGCGATCGATCCAGATCGCGTCGCAAGTTGAGGGTGTGTTCGCGAGCGCAGGTGTGCATCCGCATGATGCGGACGGATTCGATGACGAGGCGGCGGCGAGGGTCGAGGAACTGCTGAAAGAACCCGCCATTATCGGCGTGGGGGAGTGCGGCCTGGATTGGTTCCGGATGCACAGCGAGCGGGACGCGCAGATCGCAACGCTGCGGGCGCATGTCGAGCTGGCGAACGCGGCCGGCAAGCCGATGATCGTGCATGTGCGCGACGCGTGGGACGACGCGCTGCGGATCCTCGCTGAAGGTTCGGCCGAGCGCGTTGTGATCCATTGCTTCACTGGTGATGCCGACATCGCGCGCGAATGCGAGCGACGTGGGTACTGGCTGTCGTTCGCGGGGAACGTGACGTACCCGAAGAACGCGCACATGCGCGAGGCCGCCGTCGCCGTCTCGCTGAACAGGATCTTGGTGGAGACCGACAGCCCGTTCCTCGCGCCGCAGAAGGTGCGCGGTGCCGACAACTCGCCCGCGAACGTGATCATGACGCTCGCGGAACTTGCTTCATTGCGAGAAGAGCCGCTCGAACTGCTGGCTGAGGCGACCACCAACAATGCGGAAGCGGCGTTTCCGGGCCTTGCGTGACGCCGAACATCCGTTCGCTCTCAAGGTTGCAGTGAGGGTTGAGGGTTCGGTAGGGTGGGCGCCCATGCGACCGGAGGCTTCCTTCCGGCCCGGTACTTATCCACCGAGCTGCTTCCCCAAGAGGCCCTCCCCGATACGGAGGAGGCAAGGTGGTTCGACCCACGCGCGTACGGCGCCTGCGACAGCGGCGCGCCGTCAAGGCGGCGATCGTCGCCGCGGGTGTCGTGTTGTCGGTGTTGGCGGTATCGGGTGCATGGGCCAAGGACGTGACGCTGGTGATCGACGGACAGTCGCAAGACGTGCGAACCCGATCGACCAGCGTCGGGGATCTGCTGAACGATCAAGGGCTACCGATGTCGATCGGTCTGCAGATCCAGCCGCCGCCGGGCACAGCCCTGGCAGACGGCATGACCGTCGTCGTGAGTCCGCCGCCGGGTGTGGCGGCGGGCGCGTTCTCGATGGCGGTCACCCCCACAGGTGTGGGGGTCTGGGTGGTGGAGCGACCGGGCGCGGATTCGTTTGGGAAGGCGAGTTTCGCAACCGAGGAGGCTTCGGCCTCTGCGGCCGGTGTCGGGCCTCCGGGTGTATCCGTGCGGGCCGTCGTGTCGGGGAAGGTACACGACGTTTCGACCAACGCGGGAACGACCGGGGCGCTCCTTACGGCCATGGGGATCCAACCCGACGCTGACGATCGCGTCGCCCCACCACCCAGCACCCCCCTTTACGACGGTCTCACCGTGCGGTTCCGATCGGTCAGCACGGTCGTTCGGCGAGTGAGCTCGGTGATCCCGTACTCGGTACACACCGACTACACGAGTTCGTTGACGCCGGGGCAGCTCCGCATCGAGCGCGAGGGCTCCACGGGGATGCGCGTGCGAACCGTCGCGACGACGTTCGTGGACGGTCGCGTCGCGTCGCGGTCGGTTCTGGGGCGCACCGTCGTGTCGGCGCCGGTAGCCGAGCGGCGTTCGTCGGCGCCGTGGTCGATGTACGACGGCACCCTTCGAGAGCCGGGTACCGGCGCCACCACGCAGTCCGGTCAGGCCACCTGGTACGACCCACCGTGGTCAGGTCTTACGGCGGCCCACCCGTGGCTGCCCTTCGGCACGCTGGTCACCGTCACCGACCGGACGACGGGCCGCTCCGTTACCGTGGTGATCGATGACCGAGGACCGTTCGGACCCGGGCGGATCATCGACCTTTCGCCCGAAGCCTTCGCACAACTCGCCCCGCTCGGCCGGGGCGTCCTCGACGTCGAGCTCGACTGGTAGCGCCGCGGTGCGTGCCCTTGCCGACGCGCACGCGATCCGACCCTCCAAGGCGCTCGGTCAGAACTTCCTCGTGGATCCGAACCTCGCGCGGGCGATCGCGCGGGACGCCGGGGTCGGACCCGGCAGTCGCGTCGTCGAGATCGGCGCGGGGCTCGGGTCGTTGACGACGGCGCTTGCGCAGGCGGGAGCCGATCGCGTGCTCGCGATCGAGTTCGACCGCGCATTGCTCCCGGGGCTCGCCGAGTCGGTCGCCGACCTCGCGTGCGTCGACATCGTGCACGCCGACGCGACCAAGTTGGATTGGCCCGCGACGCTCGGCGACGGCGAATGGGTGTGCTGCGGCAACCTGCCGTACAACGTCGGGACATCGATCGTCCTCGACGTGCTGCGCGATGCGCCGTCGGTGTCGCGCATCGTGGTCATGTTGCAGCGGGAAGTTGCCGATCGGCTCGCCGCGACCCCCGCCGAACGAGCGGCATACGGTGCCGTCAGCCTGCACGTCGCGTATCACGCCCGGGCCGAGATCGTGCGCTCCGTCCCGCCCGAGGTCTTCTGGCCGCGTCCGTCGGTCGGTTCGGCGGTGGTGCGCCTCGAGCGGCTCGAACATGCGCCCGTGCAGGTCGACCCGACACGCCTGTGGTCGGTGGTGGACGTCTCCTTCGCCCAACGAAGAAAGACGATGCGCAACGCCATGCGGCGCCTCGGCCTCTCGGCGAGCGACGCGGACGCTACGCTCGCCCAAGCCGAGGTCGAGCCCACGGCGCGACCCGAGACGCTGGATCTGCCGGCGTTCGCCCGGATCGTGGCGGCGTTGCCGGCATGAGCGGGGTCACGCGGGCGGCACACGCCAAGCTGAACGTGTTCCTGCGCGTGGTGGGGCGCCGGGACGACGGCTTCCACGACATCCAGACCGTGATGTTGCCGCTGGAGCTGCACGACGTCGTCACCGTGGAGCACGGCGACGGGTTCGAGGTCGTCGTGACGGGCCCGCGGGCCGACGACCTGGCCGCCGCGGGCGGCGATCACCTGGTCGAGCGGGCCGCCCGGGCGTGGACCGACGCGGTCGGGCTCGGCGCGCCGGATGTCCGCATCGCGGTGGACAAGCGCATCCCCATCGCCGCGGGACTCGGCGGGGGCAGCGCCGACGCTGCCGCCACGATCTTGGCTCTCGACGAGCTTTACGCAACCGACCTTTCCCGCGAGACCCTGCTCGGCATCGCCGCGGCCGTCGGCTCGGACGTCCCTGCGTTGCTGCTCGGCGGTCCCGTCTACGCCGACGGCCGCGGCGAGCGCGTCACCTCTGTGCATGCCGTCACGAGCCATTGGGTGATCGCCCCGGCGGCGTTCCCGGTCCGCACTCCGGATGCATACGGCTGGTGGGACCTCGACGGATCGACCGGTCCCGATCCCGGCGTCCTGATCGCCGCCATCGAGGCCGGCAACGACGAGCTCATCGGCGAAGCGCTGTTCGATGACCTGCAAGCTCCCGCGATCGCTCGACACTCAGAGATCGCCGACACGATCGCTGCTTTCCAGGAGGCAGGCGCGCTCGGCGCGGTCATGACGGGGAGCGGACCCACCGTGGTGGCCCTGGCCAGACATATGGCGCACGCCGACCAGCTGGCCGAAGCAGTTGCGGGTTCGTTCGTCGCGTCGGGCCCGCCACGTACGATGGGGCCGCCATCCGGGGTCGTCTAATGGCAAGACACGGGCCTTTGGAGCCTGGAATGGAGGTTCGATCCCTCCCCCCGGAACCACATACGCCACCGCAACAGGGATCTGAGCTGCATGTTTCTCCCTCCACGCCTTTCCAGGTGGGCGGGGAGCTGGAGCAACCACGACTGAGGTCACGAACGCGAAGTGACGTCCTTCACCACTCGGTAGAGGTGCCAGCGGTCGGGGACGCCCTTCAGCTCGTGCTCGCCTGCATCTTCGAAGACCAGGCCAGACCCCGCCGTAAGGTCCTTAACCGTCGATGACGCGAGCACTTCGGAGGCCGAGGCCAGCGCCCCGATCCGAGCGCCGATGACGACGGCCAGGCCACCGGCCTTCCCGTCGATCGTTTCCACTTCGCCGGTGTGCACGCCCGCCCGGATCTGCAGGTCGTGGGCAACCATGGCGTCGGACATCGCTCGCGCGCATTTGACGGCGCGCGCAGGGCCGTCGAACGTAGAGAAGAAGCCATCCCCAGCGGTGTCAACCTCCACGCCTCGATACCGAGCGAGGAGACTGCGGATGGTCGAATGATGCCGCTCCAAGAGTTCGCTCCAGGCGCGATCGCCGAGGCGTGCACCGGTCTCCGTCGACCCCACGATGTCGGTGAAGAGCACGGTCGCGAGCACCCGATCTAGGGACGCCTCCTCGGACCGTACCCCTTTGACGAAGCGCTCGATCTCGTTCAAGACGCTGTCTTGATCGCCGAGGAACGGGATGTGTTCATCGCCGGGCAGCTCGACGTACTCGGCGCCGGGGATGTGCTCCGCGATATAGCGGTGAGCCTCCGGCTGGTCCTCACGGCGGTGAAGGATCAGGGTCGGCACGTGGATCGCCGAAAGGATGTCTCGCACGTCCGTCTCCCACTCCATCCGCCAAGCCGCCACCGCGGCGCCCGGGCTCATCGCGTGCCGGGCATAAGACGCGAAGAAGCGCAACAGCTGGGGATCATCCCCCATGTCAGGGAATTCGCGGCGGAAGAACTCCTCCGTGCCCCAGCTGCTCTCGATGACTGCTGTCTGTTCTTCGAAATACTCGAAGGTCCAGCCCCATGGGATGTCACGCTCCATCTTCGCAGACGGGTAGGACCCATGGACCACGAGCGCTGCCGTTCGGTCCGGGTGGCTCGCCGCGAAGAGCATCGCCAGGGCGCCTGACTCGGAAGCACCGTACACGACCGCTCGCTCGGATCCGACGTCATCCATTACGGCGCGGATGTCATCCATACGCGTCTCGGGGTCCGGGAGTTGGTCGATCGGCACCGAGTCGGACATCCCCATGCCCCGTCTATCGAAGAGGATCAACCGCGAGAACGCGGAGATCCGGCGGAGGAACCTCGCGTAACGCGGCAGCTCCCATCGATATTCGACGTGCGTGAACCACGGCCCGATGTACACGAAGTCGACCGGGCCGTTGCCGATCACCTGGTAGGCGATGTGGGCGCCGTCGGTTGTCTTCGCATAGCGGGTCTCGGGAAGCTCCACGCCCGAATCCTTCCCCGGATCGGACCCCGCCGCAACTGGGGCGGCCACCGGCAAAGAGAACGGACGCCGCAGTCATTGAGGTCACTGTTCGATGTGACCTACTTCACGACCCTGTACAGGTGCC
>JANMPG010000047.1:0-1593 GCA_031369745.1 Actinomycetes bacterium | reverse complement strand
TGGATCTTCTCGAGGAAGTTGATCCCGACGGTCCCCTCGTGTCCCTCCCGCGCCAGCCAGACCTCCACGAACCCGCCCATCGTGGCGAGCTCGAGGCTCCGACGGTGCGGCTCGGCGTTGAACATCGGCACCGCCTTGAAGGACCGACCGTCGTGGATCCCGCCCTCGACGAAGTAGTCGGCCAAGATCCGCTCGGCCACCGCTGCGTTGGGGAAGGCCGCCATGGCCCGTCGGACGTCACCACCGGCGTCGCCGACCTGCAGTCGACGGGCGAGCACCACGTCGAGCGCAGTGCCGGAGACCACTCCGAGCTGACCGGTCTGCGCCACGGCACGTGCCAGCTGCCAACCGGACACGCCCACGCCCATCCCGCCCTGGATGATCGCCGGCCGGTGGCTCTCGGCAACTTCGAGTGCGCCACTCACGCTTCGAGGCTAACAGCCGGCTTTCGTCACCGATGGCGGCCGCGGGCCCGAAGGTCCCGCATCATCCTCGACGTTCGGCCCGTCGTCGCCTTCCGTTCCCGGCATACGCTCGGAGCAGCGATTCCGTCACGAAGGGAAGGGCGACCATGATGTACGGATGGAACGATGGGACCTGGGGCGTTGTTTGGATGATCCTTTCCATGGGCGTCCTCGTCGCGTTCGTGTGGGCGTTGATCCGCGCGTTCGCCAGCAACGGTGACAGGCGCGACCGTCCTCGCAACCCGAAAGACGTCCTGGCCGAACGATTCGCCAACGGTGAGATCGACCCGGAGGAATACCACGAGCGTCTCCGCGTACTCGAGGACACGCGCGCGCTGAAGCAGAACCGCTAACGTCGAACTGAACGCTCGCCGGGAGGGGCCGCATGGATCACGAACACTCGATGCACGGCGGCACCACGGTCGTGGTCCACACCGGCGGCATCAATTGGGCGACGGAGAAGAACGTCGTCGAGCGGGTTCTCGGACGTCGGCCGGGCGTGCTCATGGTCGAGGCGAACGCGGTCGCACAGACGGCGACCGTCACGATCGACCCGAAGACAACGTCGCTCATCGATCTGCAGGGGTGGATCCGGGACTGCGGACTTCATTGCGCGGGCCGATCGGTTCCCAACCATGCATGCGATCCCATGCAGGAGCTGGCCGGCTCCGAACAACCGGCCGCTGTGCACGCCGGGCACGCGATGCCGAAGGAACATGCGGGACACGCGATTGCGGCGCCCACGACGACGCCGCACGACGCGATGGGTCACGGCGGGCACGCCGACATGTCCATGGATCAGATGGTCCGCGACATGCAGAAGCGATTCCTCGTCGCGGTCATCTTCGCGGTGCCGATCTTGTTGTGGTCCGCGATCGGTCGGGAGGTGCTCGGTTTCTCGGCACCGCCGCCCTTCGGATTGCGCGACGATGTGTTCCAGCTTCTCCTGAGTCTGCCGGTCATCTTCTACGCTGCGTGGATCTTCTTTGACGGCGCGGCGCGCGCATTGCGAGCCCGAACCCTCGACATGATGGTGCTGGTCGCCACGGCCATCGCAGCGGGCTGGATCTACTCGGTGGTCGTGACGCTCACGGGTGGCGGCGAGGTCTTCTACGAAGCGGTCACGATC
>JANMPG010000041.1:0-4527 GCA_031369745.1 Actinomycetes bacterium | reverse complement strand
CGCGCCGTGGAGTTCCTCGGCAACCCGATCCCCGTGCCGGTGTGGTCAACGATCGTGCCGTTCGCGGCGGCGGTTGCCGTCGGCGCCTTCGTCGCGATGTGGCGATTCAAGGTGCACGTGTTGTTGGTCGTCGGCGTCGCGGCTGGGCTGGGCGTCGTGCGCGCTCTCGTGGGATGAACCCACTCGACCGTTTGTGCGGGTCGAGCGTGCCGCCCCTCCCGACTTCCAGAGCCCCGGCGTGCCGCCCCGGGGGAAATGCTCTGGATCGCTCGACGGATAGCCGATACGGGGGATCGCCGTATCCGGTGTGATGTCGTCAAGAAGTTGCGTTCTGCGGGAACGAGGCGGATGATCGACAGCCCACGGTTCCGTCCAGCTGCGGAGGGTGCGTCATGAAGAGGCTCGTTCAATCCGCGGTGCCCCTTCTGGTGGCATGCGGGCTGATCGCGATGTCGGCGGTGCCATCGCTCGCGGTCGTGGCGCCGACGCCGATCAAGGTCTCGCCCAACGTCGATGCGTACAACCCGGCGGCGTCCGCTGCCTACTTCGCGTGGGAGCAGAACTCAGCTGGTGCGCCGGGCCACTACGACGTGATGGCGCAGCCGCGTGGCGGCGGCGCGGCGTGGAAAGTCAACGCCGCAGGTACCGAAGGCTGTTGTTCCGAACCGGTCTTGGGCACCGATACGATCGTCTATCAGCAATACACGAACTCGCAGTCCGACATCTTCCTCTACAACATGAGCACGAAGAAGCGAGTCAAGTTCGGTTCGCGGGTAAACACCTCTGCGTGGGAGTACTGGCCCACCGGATCGACCAAGTACGTCATGTTCATGCGCCAGACGAGCACCGCGCGGGTCTTGCTGTTGTGGAACCGCAAGACGAACGGTGTCCAGAAGCTCGCCAGCGTTGGCCGCAACTGCTCGGGATGTCTCTCTCCGGAATGGGTCGGCTCGACGCACGCGATCTACGCGGTCTGCGGCAAGAACTACGGCCCATGTCGCTTGAAGATCTGGACGGCGGGCGGTGGCACGATGACGCTGCCGGAAGATACCGCCCCGTACTCGCAGTACGACGCAGCCATGGACGAGACCTCAGGCGACGTGTACTACGTCTACTCGACCGATAGCTGCGGCTTGTTCGTCGAGCTTCGTCGTTGGAACATCGCAGGTGGTTCGGCGACGATGATCTACGACTTCCCCGAGGGGATCGACGCCAACTCCGTGTCGTTGGCTCCGAGCATGACGACGCCGGGTGACATCGACCTTCTGTTCTCGGACTGGGATTGCCTGTACGACGACGCGGACATCCATCAGATCGAGTCGGTCAACCTGCCCTAGCGGGCGTCGCCGAAGGTTGTCGCTCACAACGGTTGCCCGCTAGCCTCCTTGTGCGGGGTGGAGCAGTCCGGTAGCTCGCTGGGCTCATAACCCAGAGGTCGTAGGTTCAAATCCTACCCCCGCGACGAGGAAGTCCCAGGTCACAGCACTCGGCCCCGGAGGGAGATGATCCCATCGGGGCCGAGTTGCAAGAAATCCGCAAGAACGCGGCTCAGTCGGGTGGAGGAATCTCCTCCGGGCGGGGACCTCTGACGTGCGGGAGCGCTGATCGAGCCGAGGCACTGAACTCCCTGAAGTTGGCGCGAGCTTCGGCAAGGCTTGGGTCGTTAGCTCCGCCCGCGAAGGAGGGGTCGTTCAGCTGTACCTCGTCGTCTTCCCAAAGGCACACGGGGCAGATGTCATAGCTCCCATCGGCCGGGTGCGCAAACGTCAGGTGTCCGCAGCACGGGCATGGGAATCGCTGATCGGAATCATCCACGTCTCGAACGTTAGGGGCGCCCACGCCCCACCAGCAAGTCTCAGTCCAGCGCGGCCGCCACCCTGTTCGCCTCTGCCCTGTTCGTCGCGGGTAGCGCTTGGCGGTACACGTTCAAGGTCAAGGCGGGGCCGCTGTGGCCTAGACGGGCGCTCAGGATCATCATGGGCATCCCGCTCTCCAAGCTGGCGGTCGCGTTGCTGTGCCGGATGTCGTGGAACCGGATGACCGGCAGCGGGGCGGCCTTCGCGGCGCTGGCGAACCAGTGGGAGACGAGGTCCGGGTAGATCGCCTCGCCTCCCTCACGGACGAAGACAAGCCCGCTATCCGTCCACGCTTCACCCACACCATGCGCTCTTCGATCTTGCGACGCCGGTGGCTCTTCAGCGCCTCCACCATCGCAGCGTCCAGAGCGATCGCCCGCTTTGGAGCGATCGGTCTTCGGCTCTCGAATCGTCGCGGTGGTGCCGACGATCACGAGGTTCTGCCGGACCGACAGCTCGCCCGCGTTGAGGTCCACGTCGGCCCAGCGCAGTCCGGCCAGCTCACCCCGGCGACCGTCTTCGGGTTCGGCAAAGGGGAGTTCAGTCAGACCCGCTGGCATTTCTGACGGCGAGCGAGCAATCCGTTCACCTATCGGCACCACGGTAGCCCGACACCCCGGTAGGCTCAGGTTGATGACTGATGAGGATCAAGAGAAAGAGCGGCTCAATCGCAAGCTGATTGAGCTGTTGAACGAGCTGCGCATCGTCCTGCCCGGCGTGCAGGTTCTGTTCGCCTTCCTTCTGGTCGTGCCGTTCAACAGCGGTTTCGCCGAGACGGACGATCTCAGCCGGGCCGTGTATACGATTTCGCTCGGTTGCGCTGCTCTCTCATCGGCGCTGCTCATCGGGCCTGCCGCGTATCACCGGCATCGCTTCCGGCGGCTGGAGGAGGAGACCGCAGCCGAGAAGAGAGAGATGCTCGTCACCCAGGATCATCTGGCCGCCGGCGGCATCCTGTTCCTCGCGCTTGCCATGGTCGGCGCCATCTTCATGGTGCTTGACGTTCTGTTCGGGACGACCACCGCAGTCCTTGTAGCCGGGGGTTTCGTCCTGGTCTACGCGTGGTTCTGGTACGCGCTCCCGGTGTCGCGACGGATCCGCGATTCCCGTTCGGGCCGCTGATCCGCTACCTGGAGCCTTGCTGAGCCTTGCTCCGGCGCGTTCCCCCGGCCTCCGCGCCGGCTTGTATTCGCGTTAATCATCCCGGTCAAGGATTTCGACCGCACCGGATCCGCGGAGTTTGATCCGTACCGCAACGCCGCCTGGCTTGTCTATGACGCCAACTCGAAGGATCGTCCGCGTCACTACGATGTGTTGGCACGACCGCTGGGCGGGGGAGGGCCGACCAGAGTGAACGAGAAGGGCACGGAGGGCTACCCGGGTGGCTTCGATCCCGGCACGAACACGGTCATCTATGCGCAATACACCAACCAAGGCTCGGACATCGGCCTCTTCGACCTCGACACGATGACGGGGGTGCAAGGGCCGCGTTCCATGCGCACGTCGGCCGTGGAGTTCGATCCGCATATTTCCACGGCGTACTTCTCCTTCTTCCGGTGGCAAAGGGTGAACGGGGTGAGGTACGCGAACCTGTATCCCTACGACTGGGTCGCGAAGTCGATGACGAAGATCGCCACCATTCAGAACCGCAGCGGCCAATACTTCTTGAACGACTTCCTGGGTGAGCACTACGCGAGCTGGACGAACCGCACGGGGCCGGACATCGCCAACACCATGTCCCTGGACGTGGGGGATCTCGTGTTCTCGAAATACTCCTGTTCAGACGGGGTCGGGATCTATTCTCTTCCGGGCGCCGACACGTAAAGCCGCGCTGTGATCCGGGCGTCGGGCCAGCGGCTGGACCGGCCCCGAGATGCCGCGTAGCATCAGCAGATCGAACCGATCAGGGAGGCAACGTGACGATCAGCGATCTGGTGGAGCGTCTTGCGCAGGTGCCGATGTTCTCGGGCTGCACCAAGAAGGAGCTGCAGGCCATCGCCCGGACGGTTCGTGAGATCAACCACCCAGCCGGCACGGTCATCGCAACGGAGGGCGACCCGGGGGCCGGGCTGTTCGTGATCGCGAGGGGCAAGGCCGATGTGACGATCGGGGGCAAGCGCGTCAACCGCCTGCATGAAGGCGAGTTCTTCGGAGAGATGGCGTTGCTCGACGGTGGACCACGTACGGCGACGGTGACGGCTACGACCGACATCCAGCTGTATGCCCTGACGGAGTGGGTGTTCCGGGGCTTGCTGGTGGAGCACCCGACGATCGCGCTCCGCACGCTCGAGGCCATGGTCGCGCGACTGCGCGACGCGACGAAGACCGCCACCGCCTAGGTCCGGCGTGACGTTCGTCAGGCGTCCCGACGGCTGCAACCTGTACGTCGAGTCGCACGGCGACGACGCCGCGCCGGCGCTGTTGATGCTCGAGGGCATGGGCGGCGATCTTCCAGGGTGGCGCAGGAACATCCCGACTCTCGCGACCGCGTGCCACGTGCTCGCCTATGACCACCGTGGCAACGGTAACAGTGACGAGCCGACCGGCCCTGTCTCGATGGCGACCTTCGTGGACGACGCGGTCGGCGTGCTCGACGCGTTCGACACCGACCGCGCGCATATCTACGGGCAGTCGTTCGGCGGAATGGTCGCGCAGGAGCTCGCGCTTGCCC
>JANMPG010000013.1:0-21936 GCA_031369745.1 Actinomycetes bacterium | reverse complement strand
GAGCACCCCGCATGGTTGGGTCGAGGGGGTGGCAGCTTTTATGAGAGGCGGGGCCCTTCGGGCCCCGCCTCGTCACGTTGCGTGGTGTCCTTACCCTTCGACCAGTGTCGTGCGCATCGGGTTGCACGCCATCCCCGGGTGCAACTCCGGGGGGAAGCTGGCACGCACGGACTTCGGAATCTGGCCCCAGGACTGCGCGTGGCCCGGGTCCCCGCGCGTGATCACGTCCTTCGGCGTGCCGTCCTCGTTGAAATACTGCAGATCCTCTTGTCCGGAAAACGCGCAGAGCGACCGGGAATGCAGACCGGTTCCCCACTTGCTGTCCGAAACGTGCAGGGTCTTGCCGGTGCCTGTGACCTCGCCCGCTTGGGCGAGGGACGCCAACAGCCCGACGACCATGAAGACGGTCGCGAGTAGTACCAGCGTTCGACGGATCATGAACGCATCCCTCCCTTTGCGCCGACCGGTGCCAGCGTGGACGGAGACAACCACGTCGACGCCCAGATACGCAACCCGCTGTAGGCTAATGTCCTGTCGCCGGGCCCTCGGATCAGCGCTCCATGACCTTGCGCACGATCCTCGGAGCACCGGGCGGTCCCCCGATGGCCGACGCGTACTCCGGCACACCGACGCAGGTGAACAGTAAGGCGTCCAGCGGCTCCTTGAGCAGGGCCGGTACCTCGCTGTCCAGGAACGTCATGCCCGAGGCGCTCGCACCAAGGGCGTACGCGAGCAGGTGCAACCTGCCCTCGACCAATCCAGCAGCTATCTGTGTCGCCGCGCATCCATATCCTCATTGCGCTCATGCGTGCCCACCCCGCGCGTGGAGCTCAGGGTCGCGCGACCGTCGATGGCCCATGCCCGCAGGATAGGAAGACGTCGCGGGATCGGAATCGTTGCGAAGAAGGTGCCGCTGTCCGCCCAAGCCGACGTTGTTCGCGACTGAGGTGACTGTGGCAATGAACGACTTGCACCTACGACTCAGACCATAACTACGGTCGCACGCTCCGGCCTGACTTGCGAGAATGGCAGTTAGCACAGCGCTCAGCCCCGGATGCTTTGCAAGCAGGGGGTCGTCGGTTCGAGTCCGATCGTCTCCACCACACGGCCGTAGCTCAGCCGCCCTTTAGGCGATTCGTGCCGGTGCTGCCCTGGGAACTGCGTGCAGCACCGACCACGACCTGGGTGCGTACACGGGTGAACGGTTTCGTCGGCCGTTTCCCTGGCCGATCCAGGTCACCATCACTCCAACAAGCGTCTGATGTCGACCCACCGATGCACGTGAGGCTACGACGTTGGACCAAGGCTCTCGACCTTCGAGACTTTTGGCCTAGGCCGGTCGCTGCCCCGAACCTTGACACCACGATGGCGTGCCACCCACGATGCTCGGATGGGCGTTCTCCATGCGCGGCTGCGAGCAGATGATGGCTTCACGTTGATCGAATTGATCATCGGGATGGTTCTTACCAGCATCATCATGGGCTCGATCGCCAGCGCGATGATCGTCAGCTTCCGGACCTCCGATGTAACGCAGCAGCGTATGGCCGAGAGTCACGACGCCCAGATCTCTTCCGCGTACCTCGCGAACGACGTTCAGAGCGCGGCGAGCGTGCAAATCGATTCGGGCGGCGATTGTTCGGGGGCTTCGACCACGTTGATCACGTTTCGGTACGAACATGGCGCGGCGGTCTACTCGTGTGGAACGTCGAACGGTGAGACACAAGTGACGCGAGCCTTCGGCGGGAGCTCGGTGGTCTTGGCGCACTTCGCAGGGGTCGCTCGACCGGCGGTGAGTTGCTCGCCGAGCACGGACTGCACGGGAACGATCAACTCGGCGACGATGGCCTTCATCGAGGCGAGCGGATACAGCTACACGCTCGTGGGCTCGCGCCGGGGGTTCAGCAACGGCGGTGGCGGTGGTGGGAATCCTCCCCCGGACGTCGCGATGCTCTCCCTTGGCTCGTCGAGCCCTCTGTGGGTCCAGGGGGGATGTCCGAACCCGGGCACGAACGGGGCGTGCTCGGTCGACCCGACCGCGACCGCGTTGCCGATCTCGGACGTGGTGACGACCGGGTGGACCCCCACCCCCGCGAGCCCGAGCACGCTGTGGGACAAACTGAGCGATCAGCTCGACTCCACCTCGGCTACCACGAGCACCCTGAACCAGCGGGCCAAACTGGCGTTGGGAACGAGCCTGCTTCCCCCTGAACCCGGGGTGAACCCCTCCGTCGAACTCCGTGCGTCGAGTGTCGGCTCCGGCCAGCAGAAGGTCACGATGAACCTGTACCACGGCGCGAGCGCGACGCCGTTCGCGACGAGCCCCGCGATCAGGCTCAAGAACCCGATCGACGACTACGTGTGGACGCTGACCGGCGCCGAGACTGCGAGCGCGATCACGAACCTCGCGGACCTACGGCTCGGCATCGCGATGACGACCGGAGGGGCGGGGAGCAGCGTCATGGTGTACGGGACCGCCTTGGACACCGCCGCTCCCGCAGGCCTCCTCACGATCCGGGGGTCCCTCTACGTCAACTCGCAGAGCGCCGAGGCGGTCCGACTCACCGGGGGGGCGAAGAGCGGCTCCGGCGCGACCAAGCTGACGATCAGCCCCGGGGACTTTCGGATCTGGAGCCCGGGTGCGTGCTCTGGCTGCAACCACACGACGGTCTCGTGCCCCGGATGTACCTGGAATGGGCAACAACCGTGGACGTCGTACTCGACCTCCCTGCTGGATCCGCTTCGGTCTCTACCCGCGCCGCCGTTGCCGTCGAGCGGGAGCTGCGGCGGCTCGGTCTGTACGCCCGGCCGGTACACGTCCACGCTTTCGCGTACGACGCCCACGACCCTGGACCCCGGTATCTACTACCTCGAGCAAGGCATCTCGCTATCCGGGACGGCGGCTCTCACGTGTACGTCCCCGTGCGCGGGGGGCGTGATGCTGTACATCGCCGGAGGCAGCGCGTCCTTCACGGGGCAGTCGACGATCAACCTCATTGCGCCGAGTTCCGGTACGTACAAGGACATCGTGATGTTCCAGGCGCGATCGAATCCCTCACCGGTGAAGTTCGCCGGCAACGCCGGCAGCAGCATCCCGATCGTGCTCAACGGGATCGTCTACGTGCCCAACTCGACGCTGGTCACGCTCGCCACGGGGAACGCGACCTTAACCGCGAGGGCGATCGTCGCTCAGCAGATCAAGGTCGCGTCGCCCGTGACCATCGGTTGAGGAGCGAGTCGTGCGCGGTCGCCTGAACATCCAAGCCGAGGGAGGCTTCTCCCTGGCGGAGATCCTCGTGACCATCGTCATCGTGGGGGTCACGTTCACGGCCATCTTGGGTGGGATCACCACGTCCATCACCGTTTCCGCCTTCCAGCGACAAGAGGCCACCGCGGATGCGGTGGCCCGTTCGACGGGTGAGTGGGTGAAGGACAGCTTGCAGAACCCCTACGAGAAGTGCGCAGGTCCGAGTTCGTATTCATTGTCGGGTGTCTCGGTGCCGAGCGGCTTCGCAGTCACGATCGTCAATGTCGAGTACTGGTCGGGCAACCAGCTACCAGTGCCCGCTGCGTACGTCCCGGGGTTTCAGACGTCATGTGCAACTCCAGACCAAGACCACGGCATGCAGCGCATCACGATCGAAGCCACCTCTTCGGATGGACAAACCGAGACAGTGCAGGTCATCAAGAGGATCGTGCCATGAGAGCGCAAGACGAGGACGGACAAGTGCTGCTTCTCGCCCTGGGGTTCCTCGTGTTCTTCGGGCTCGTGATCGGCGCGCTGCTCACCTTCGCCGACGCGAGCGTGCGTAGCACCGAACGCCTTCGCGAGCAACGGGCGACCGTCTACGCCGCGGACGGGGCGCTCGACGCCGCGATCCAGGTCGCCAGGACCGACACCGGGGTCGGAGGGTACGGGGACGCCCGATGCCAATTGCCCGGGACATCGTCCGCGACGCCGATCCTGCTCACGACGACCGCAACCACCGATGACGCGACCGTGGCGACCGTGATCTGCAATTGGTCGCCTGACCCTCTTCAGCCTGATCGAACGGTCACATTCACGTCGTTCGTAAGCGGCCCGGCGACGCCGCTCGTCCGGGCCACGGTGGTCTATCACGACAGTGGCGGGCCTATGCCCGACGTGAACATCACCTCCTGGACCTACTGCGGCCACGATCCTGGAGCCTGCCCATGAGTCACGATGGTCCCCGGGGGCGCTCCGGGCGCTGCGATACTCGACATCATGGTTGACGTCGCGAACCAGGAGATCGAACCGTTCCTCACCGAATTGTGGGAGCGGAAGGGGACCGACCTGCTGTTCACGGTCGGGGTCCCACCCCTGCTTCGTATCGACGGCGTGATGCGGCCCGCCACCGACGCAGCCGTGCTGGCTGCCGACGACACGGAGCGGATCGTGATGTCGATGTTGCCGCCGGAGGTTCTCGAGGAGTTCCGGCGGGAGAAAGACGCAGACTTCTCGTTCGGTTGGCGAGATCTGGCGCGCTTCCGCGCGAACGTGTTCACGCAGCGTGGCGTGATGGGGCTGTCCCTTCGGCTGATCCCGATGGCGATCCCCTCGTTCGAGGATCTTGGGCTCCCCTCAGTGGTCGAGCGATGGGTGAAGGTGCCGAGGGGTCTGGTGCTCGCCACCGGGCCGACCGGCGCGGGCAAGTCGACGACGCTCGCCTCGATGATCGACCGGATCAACCAGCAGCGTCATTGCCACATCGTCACCGTCGAGGATCCGATCGAGTACGTGCATCAACACAAGAAGGCGGCGGTCAGCCAGCGAGAGGTCGGGCTCGACACGTCGTCGTTCGTGCGGGGCATCCGTGCGGCGCTGCGAGCCGATCCTGACGTTCTCCTGGTCGGCGAGATGCGCGACCTCGAGACCATCCAGACGACGCTGACGATGGCCGAGACCGGTCACCTCGTACTCGGGACGCTTCACACCAACGACACGAGCCAAGCGGTCGACCGATTGGTGGACGTCTTCCCCACGGGGCGCCAGGCGCAGATCCGCGTGCAGCTCGCGAGCTCGCTCACCGGAATCATCTACCAACAGCTCCTGCCCAGGATCGACGGGGGTCAGGTGGCGGCCTTCGAGGTCTTGGTGGCAACGCACGCGACGCGCAGCCTGATCCGTGAGGGCAAGAGCACGCAGCTTCGCAACGTGCTGCTCACCGGTCAGGAAGATGGCATGCAGACGCTCGAGATGTCGCTGTCGGATCTGGTGACGAGTGGCGTCGTCTCCTACGAGGAAGCGCTCAATCGAAGCCTGTATCCGAAGGAAGTGGCGAAACAAGCATCGGTCGGCGCGGACGCCGGCGCGACGCGCCGGCGCTGAGTCGTCGCTGAGTCGTACGGAAGTTCGGGGGGGCCGGCTACCCCGCCCCCTCGAACGTTGCCGCGCCGTCTAGCAGACAGCGCTTGCGGTCACGTCTCCCGTGGCCGGTGTATAGGTGATCGTGTACCCGCTCTGCGTCTGAACCAGCGTGTTGCCGGTCAGGTTCGCTTGCGGCCGCAGGAACTGGTTCGGTGCCGTGGTCACCGCGGGGTCAAGGTTCGGCGGGAACCCGCCGGTCTTGGCCTTGTAGGCCTCTACGGCAACTTGAACCGTCTTGATGTCCGTCTTGCAGGCGGCCACCGCTCCTGTGTCCGTGACTCCTCCGACGGAGAAGATCACGACCCCGGCCAAGATGCCGAGGATCACGATCACGATGAGGAGTTCGATCAGGGTGAACCCTGACTCCTCATCGCGCGCTCGCTGGATCGCTCTGAACATGTTTCCTCCCTCTCCGGTGTCACCCGATGTGACACGCGATCGATTCGTGTCTGTACTTCCGAACCCGTCCGCACGGCATCCCCCCTCTCGCGATGCGCAGCTCGGCCGACATCAGATCTGCACCTGGTTGTAGACGCCGTACATGGCCGAGATAAGGGCAAGGGCGACGAATCCCACCGTGAAGCCCATGAAGATGATCACCATGGGTTCGAACAGTGCGGTGAAACGCGTGATCTTGTAGTCCAGCTCTTGTCCGTAGTAGTCAGACCCGACGGCGAGCTGCGTGTCGAGGGTGCCGGTGTTCTCACCCACCCGCACCATCTGGATGATGGCGCCGGGGAACAGCTTGGTTGCGGCCATCGGCCGGGCGAGCCCTTCACCGCGCATCATCGCCTCGCGGACCTCCGCGAGACCGTCTTGGTAGATGACGTTGTTCGTACCTTCGCCGAGCACCGCCATCGCTTCCGGCAGCGGCACGCCCGCCTCCATCATCGTGGCGAGGAGTCGACAGAACCGCTCCACGATCGAGTACCGCAGCAGATCGCCGATCACGGGCAGTTTAAGAACCAGCTTGTCGCGAACCCGTCGTCCACCCACCGTGCGCCCGAGCACCCACAGGCCGAACGCGGACAACGCGATCGCGATCAGGATCGCCCACCACCAATCCCTGAGGAAGTCCGTGAAACCGATCAACATCCGGGTCGGTAGCGGTAGCGTCGCGTGCAGCGACTCGAAGAAGACCTTGAACCGGGGAAGCACGAATACCGCCAACACGATGACCGTGGCGATCGAGGCGAGCAGGATGATCGCGGGGTACATCAGCGCCGACTTGACTTTGTTCCGCGCCTCGAGATCTCGCTTGATGTAGCGCGACAGCTCGTCCAGCACGTCGTCGAGGCGGCCGGTCAGCTCAGCGGCGCGGATCATGTCCAGGTAGAACTTCGGGAACAAGGTCTCGAACGGGGCGAGGGCGGCGGAGAACGTGTCGCCCGCGATGAGCGACTCCTGGACGGCGCCCAGCAACTGCCGCAACGTCTTGTTTTCGGACTCTTCTTCGATCACTTCCAGCGCTTCCACGAGTGGGATACCCGCACGCACGAACGCCGCGAGTTGCCGGGAAAAGTGCATCAGCTCGGCTTGCGGCAACTTCTTGCGCGTGACCTCGAATTGCAGGAGCGACTTCTTCTCTTTGATCTCCCGCACGTCGAGGCCGTCGTCGACGAGCACGGCCATCGCGGAGCGGACGGACGTCGCCTCCAAGACGCCACGAACGCGCTTTCCGGTCGCCGTTGCCGCGTCGTATTTGAATGTGGTCATGGGCGGCCTCAGATCGTGTACATGTTCCGGATGACTTCAGCGATCGTCGTGACGTCTTGCGCGACGAGCTCGATGCCGCCGTCGCGCAGGGAACGCATCCCTTGGCGGCGTGCAAGCTCCAAGATCTCGTCGTGATTGGCCTTGCGCATCAGCACCTGCTTCATCTCTTGTGTCACGAGCAGGAGCTCGTAGACGCCGATGCGATCCTCGAACCCCGTGTGGAAGCAGAAGTTGCAGCCCTCGCCGTGCCAGAACTCGTCCTTCGGTTCGCCTCCAGAGACGCGGTAGAACTCGAGTTCTTCCACGGAGGGCTGATAGGGGACGCGGCAGTAGCCGCAGATGCGTCGCACGAGACGCTGGCCGACGACACCGATCACCGACGAGGCCACGAGGAACGGCTCGATGTCGAGATCGAGGAACCGTTCGAGCGCCCCCGCCGCATCCGTCGCGTGCAGCGACGTCAACACGAAGTGCCCGGTGAGCGAGGATTGGATCCCGATCCGGGCGGTCTCGACGTCGCGCATCTCCCCGACGAGGATCACGTCGGGGTCTTGTCGAAGGATCGCCTTGAGACCGCCCGCGAAGCTGATGCCGGTCTGGTCTTGGATCTGGATCTGGTTGATCGAGGGCAAGACGTATTCGACCGGATCTTCAACGGTCATGATGTTGCGCTCGCTCTGGTTGATCTCTGCCAGGGCGGCGTACAACGTGGTGGTCTTGCCGCTGCCCGTGGGTCCCGCGCAGATCACCATGCCGAACGGCGAACGGATGAGTCGCGAGAAACGCTCGTGTGTCGCGGGCGGCATCCCCAATTCGTTCAGTCGGTAGAGTGCTCGGTTCTTGTCGAGGAGTCGCAGCACCGATTTTTCGCCCCAGATCGTGGTGGTCGTTGCGACCCGGATGTCGAGCGGACGCCCGTCGACCTCCATCGCGATCTGGCCGTCCTGCGGCCGACGCCGCTCGACGATGTTCATACCGGCGAGCACCTTCACGCGGCTGACCACCGCAGGGCCCATATTGGCCGGCAGCGCGAGGACGTCGTGCAATGCTCCGTCGATCCGGTAGCGGATGCGCACGCGCGAATCCTGGGGCTCGATGTGGATGTCGGAGGCCCGGTCGCGTACCCCTTGCGTGATGATGAGGTTCACCACTTGCACCACGGGGGCCATGTCGGTCGCATCGTGCTCATCGAGTTCGCGTGCGGTGAGCGCTTCTGTCGCGAGGAACGCCTCGACGTGTCGGCCGATCGAGGCGAGGGCTCTGTAGGACTTGTCGGTGGCCCGACGGATGTCGGACGGCGGCGCGATCATCGGGATCACCCGATTGCCGGCCGCAGCACTGATCCGGGCGACGGTGTTCGCATCGAGGGGGTCGGCCATCGCGACCTCCAGGCCGGCCTCGGTGATCTGCATCGGGATCGCTTCGTTCGCCCGTGCGATCGCCTCGGGCACTGATCCGATGGCGTCGTCCGCGGGTGTGTCTTGTCGCAGATCAGCCAGCGGGACGTTCAGATGGGTGGCGAGCTCGCGGGCGATATCGAGATCGTCGACCGCGCCGAGTTCGACCAGGAGCGCGCCGATCCGCTTTCCGGACGCCTGTTGCTGCAGCAGCGCTTCTGCGAGTTGACTCGGTCCGATCAGCTGCCGCGCCACCAAGACTTCACCGAACAGGGTGCCTTGTCCGTCCAGCGGAGGCGCGCTTGGCAGGGGCGGTGCCGAATCGGCGACCACCGTTGGTTCCACATCCTCCAGGTCGCGGCGTGAGTGCCGCCCCTTCTTGCCTGTACGCACCCAGTCCCTCCACAGTCGGAACCCCGTGACCGCCGGGCAACGGAGAAGGACGTCACCCGTTCGGGTGATAGCCCTTTCCCGAAACACAGCTGCCGGGGGGCCATCGTGCCTCGGGAGGGGTGGTCGGCACATCCACCGGTTCGCCTAGGTCCTTCGCCTTCGGGCACGGTCATTCGCAGGCCGGAAACGGGGTCGTTCAGTCGACTGGTACCGGCGCAGAGGCGAGCCGATGTGCGCGGCGCGAGTCACGCCTCAGGAGATGCCTGGGGTCACAACCGTTCCGTCACCTTGCGTACTTCCGTGGGCGTTCCGGGCGGGCCACCGACTGCCGACGTGTATCCCGGCGCGCCCACGCAGGTGAACAGCAAGGCGTCGAGGGGCTCGCCGAGCAGCGCGGGCATCTCGCTGTCGAGGAACGTCATCCCCGAGGCGCTCGCCCCGAGGCTGTAGGCGAGCAGGTGCAGTCGACCCTCGACCAGACCGGCGGCGAGCTGCGCCTCGCGGTACTCCCGGTCATCGAGTTCGCCGACGTTGGTCGCAGCGATCACGACGAACGCTGCGTCGCGGGCCAGCCCTTGGTCCAGGCACACCCGATACAGCTCGTCTCGCATCCCACCGCGGCGTACCGGAGTCGCAAGATCCGGCCAACGGTACAGGCCGGGCGCAAGCCCCTCGATGTCGTGCACGACGACGAAGTGCGGAAGATCGATGCCGCGCAGAGCTACCCGCAGCGAAACCCTCAGCAGGCTCTCGGACAGGCCACGGGTTGCGTCCATCCGACGCTGCGATCCGCGGGCGAGCACGACGACCTCGACCGGATCCGCCCCGTGGACGGGCACGTCGACCGGGATCCCACGATCCCATGCCGGCCCGAGCGTGTCGCCCGCTCCCGCCCGATACGCCGTCGTGACGAGCGGAAACTCGACAGGATCCGCGTCGACATCACCCGAGGTACCCCGATCGGTGGCGTCGAGCGCCGGCGCGCCGTCGTCGAGAGCGACCACCGCCACGGGCAATTCGTGCACCCCGTCGGCGCCAACGAGTGCGGAGATCGCTGCATCCGGAAAGCGAGTGTGCAGTCGGGCGGTGAGCCCGGCGGAATCGGCCGTCGCAAGCAATTGGGCGCACATGGTGCCAGCGTCCCAATGCATATGCCGGAAGCCGCGTTCGCGATAGCGCCACCCCGTGCGCCACGGCACGCCGGTGACGACGAGCGCAGGCGCGTCGCCGCGCGGCGCAGGCCCGACCTGCACGAGGGCGTGGTCGAGCGGGTCGTACCAGTGCACACCTGCCGGCAGCCTCAGGCCGTCGGGAACGGCCACGTACAACTCGAGTGGGAAGCGCCCGCCCGCAGATCCGGCGGCGCGGAACAGCCAGGTGGTGTATGGCCGTTGCATCGTACGCACCACGCCTGCGGATAGGTGCAGCAACCGAGAAAGGTGCGGCAGGTCCAGCTCCGTGCGAGCCACGTCCGCGGTCCCCGCGAGCACGCCGACCGCCTCAGCGGTGGTGCGCGGCAGGCTGCGAGGCAGCGCGACGCGAGGCAACGGCTTTGCGTACCGCTTGTAGAACCACGGGAAACGATCCAGATCGTTGACGTGCAGGTCCTGCAACACGCGAGGGTCATCGATGGGTTCGTCCCACTCGCGGCCAGGCTCATACGACGTGAGCCGGTGCAGGACTTGCGTCGCGGTCTCCACACTCCGATTCTCGCCTACCTGGGCAGCTGGCACCGGTATCGAGTCGCAGGCCACGTCGGTGGTAACTTCCGGCTTCATGGATACCGACGTGGTGGTGCTTGGAGCGGGGTTCGCCGGGGTCACCGCGGCACGGAACCTGCAGGAGACCGGACAGCGTGTGTTGATCCTCGAAGCCCGGGACCGCACCGGTGGGCGCACGTGGTACCGCGAGATGCCGGGCGCTGATGTCTGCGTCGAGTACGGCGGGATGTTTTTCTCCCGGCAGACGCAGCCGCATCTGGCCGCAGAGATCGAGCGCTATCACGTCGCCGTGAGCCCGCCGTCCGAGCCCGAGGTGATCGCCTGGATCCGGGGCGATGAGCGGCAGGTGGGTATGGCCGCGATCGAACGCATACAGGCCAAGCTCGGCGAATCTGATCTGATGACCGCATTGCGCACGACCGCCGAAGCATTCGAGTCGCGCGATCGAACGGCGCTCGCGGGTCTCGACGTCACGTCGGCCGCGTGGATCGACGCGCTGGGAGCCGACCCTGATGCCGCCGACTACCTTCGCGCGTTCTTGGCGGCGATGGGCGGCACCACGATCGAGCGGTCCTCGGTATTGCCGCTGTTGTGGGACATGACGGAACTCGGTTACACGCCGGCCGACGCTTACGTCGATATGGGCGAGCTCTTCACCGACGGCACGAAGAGCCTGATCGACGCGATCGCCGAAGGGCTCGATGTTCGCTTCGGTGCGGTCGCGGTACGCCTCGACCACGACGACGATGGCGTGACGGTGTTTTTTGCCGACGGGTCCTCGGTGCGTGCGTCGGCCGCAGTCGTGGCCTTACCGCTGAACGTGTGGTCCGATGTGTCGTTCGATCCACCGTTGGCGGCTGCGAAGCAACGCGCGGCGAGTGAGCGCCACCCCGGCGAGGTCTCGAAGGTGCTGGCCGTCGTGCGCGACGCGCCGAGTTCCTACCTCGGCGCGAGTTGGGGCTCGCCCATCAACGCCGGGTTCGTCACGAAGCCCGCCGGCGACAACCATCTCTTCATGGGTTTCTCCGTGCAAGATCGCATCGACCTCGCCGATCATGACGCGGTGGTCGCGGCCGTCAACGTCCACTTGCCCGATGCAACAGTGGTCGCCACCGACGGCCACGATTGGGTGAACGATCCCTATTCGAAGGGTTCTTGGCTCGCGGTGCCACCGACCTGGTTCAGTGATGGCACGTTCGAGGCATTGCGCGCGCCCGAGGGCCGGGTGGTGTTCGCCGGGTCGGATATCGCGGCCGAAGGGGCCGGATGGATCGAGGGCGCGATCGCCAGCGGCATGGCCGCCGCAGCCGAGGTGCTGGCGCGCGCTGACCGCTCGCCCTCGTAGGACGGCCACCCCTGGCAGGGCGTGTGGAGAAGGACCAAGATGGTTCGGCTCGCGGCAACTCTTCAACCAGGGGGACCCATGTCGACCAACGCTGAGGCGCGACAAGCATCGCTCATGACCAATGAGCTCGGACCGATACCAGGGTTCTTGCGACCATGGGTGGACTGGGTCGCGAGGATCCAAGCTACGGTTCACACGAAGCTGCTCGCTGGGTTCCTGCTGATCGCGGTGCTGTTGCTCTCGATGGGTGTCGTGAGCATCTCGGTGCTCTATCGCGTGAACCACCAGGTCGACACGCTCACCGCGCTCAACGAGCAGACGAGTCAGGCCCGCGAGATGATCTACGAAGTCACGGCGCAGAGCCACTTCCGCGCGATGGCGCTCAGCACCCGAGACGATGTGTGGCTCGACAAGATCTACGCCGCCAAGACCCAGTTCGGTGAACAGATCACGTGGATGCGCACCAACGCCATCCCCGACCAGACAGCGTTCCTCGACGAGCTTTCGGCGGTCAACGACCGGTATGCCACCTCGGGCGACCAGGTTACCGAGCTTTACCGCGAAGGGAAGATCCGCGACGCGATCGCGGTCCATATCGAGCAGGAGCACGCCATCTCTCACGAGCTGGAGGACTCGCTGAAGCTCATGATCGCGGGCTCGCAAGAGCTTGTCGTGCAACAGACGGACGCGTTCGCGCGCGATCGCAGGTTCCTCACGATCGCAGTGGCGACCTTCTCCGGGGTCACGCTGCTCGGTGCGCTTGCGCTGGGCGCGATCTTGTCGTGGTCGCTGATCCGACCGCTTCGACGGGTGAACGGGGCACTCGAGCTGATCGCCGATGGTGAGTTCGGAACGCGCGTGGACGTACCCAACCGCGACGAGTTCGGGCAGCTGACCACGAACCTGAACCGCACGACGGAGCAGCTGGCGACCGTGTACGGCGACCTCGAGACGCTGAACGCGACGCTGCAGGAAGCCGTCGATGTCAAGGTCGGCGAACTCGAGCGGGCGAGACGGTTGAAGCGCTATCTTTCACCCCAGCTGGCGGAGTCGATCATCTCCGGAGAACGCGACGTCACGCTGCGGCCCAGTCGCAAGTTCCTCACGACGTTCTTCTCCGATGTGCGCGGTTTCACCTCTGCCACCGAACGGATGGAGCCGGAGCAGCTGGTCGACCATCTCAACGACTACCTCGCCGAGATGACCGAGATCGTCTTTCGGCACGGCGGCACGCTGGACAAGTACGTCGGCGACGCGCTGATGGTGTTCTTTGGCGACCCGCTGCCCCAGCCCGACCACGCGGAGCGGGCCGTCAAGATGGGGCTGGAGATGCGCGAGCGGATGATCGATCTGCACGAAACGTGGATGCGTAAGTACCGAGAGTCCTTCAAGATCGGGATCGGCATCTCGACCGGCTGGGTGACGGTGGGCGATATCGGGACGCCGGCCCGCAGCGACTACACCGTGCTCGGCAACGAGGTCAACATCGCCTCGCGCCTTGCAGACCGAGCCGAGGCCGGTCAGATCCTCATCACTGAGCGCACGATGCTCGAGGTCGAGGGCATCGTCGAGGGCACGCCGATCGATGAGGTCAGCCTCAAAGGGATCAACAGACCGATCAAGGTGTTCGAGGTGCTCCCCCGCACGACGTGAGCGAAGGCCGCCCGAAGAGGGGAGAGTTCCTCCCCTCTCCGAGCGCGATCCCAGTCGCGCTAGATCGGCAGCGGCGTCGTCGTTGCGGCGGCGTTCAATCGGGTGAGGCCGAACCGCTTCTCGATCGCCGCGAGCAGCGAGTAGTGGTTGTACTGCCCGGCGTCGACGCTCGGTGAGATCCCCGGGCCGACGACCACCATGTAGATGTTCCCGCCACCGGACGTGCCGTTGATCCCGGCGCTCGAGGAGCCCTCGTCGTAGGTGAGCGCCACGGTGGCGCCGTTGGCGAGCATCGGCGCGACGTTCGCCTTCAGCCAGGCGTCGCCCGTGGAGATCGGGCAGTCGTGTTCGTCGTTGCACAGGTTCGGTGCGATGAAGCTGACCTTCGGCATCGCGTGCACGTCGAACTTCGTGTACGGCAGCACGTGGGAGCAGGTCGCCGCGTCCTTGAACACCGACGCGAACGGTGTCGCCGGGTTGTGCTTGAGCGCGTACAGCCCGGACGTCGTGGCGCTTGAGCACGCCGACGGCATGTCCTCTTCGTAGACGCCCCAGGAGATGCCGGCGTTCTGTAGCTGGTTCCACAGCGTCGGCGATTGCGGCAGTTCGCCGGCGCTGATCGAATCCGTGCCCTGCTTGCCGTCGGTCGCGCCGTTGGCCAACGCGAGGTAGTTCGGCAGGCTCGGATGCGTCACGCCGTAGTAATGCGTGAAGTCGATGCCCTGCGCGCGCAGCGCGTTCTGATACGGCGCGGTGGTCGATCCCACCACGGTGGACCGCTCCTTGTTCTCCATGTAGATCACGACGAGCGGACCGGTCGACGGCGGCGGGCTCGAGCTGGTCGACGTCGGTGTGGGCGACGGCGTGGTGGACGTCGGTGTCGGCGTCGGTGTCGACGACGTCGGGCTGCCCGATGCGCTCGAGCCGTGCAGGATGTCCAGATACGTGCCGTACCCGGACGCCGACGCCCACTCGGTGGCCGACTCGACCGCCGTGCCCTCACCCCATTCGTTGAACGTGGTGATCAGCTGGAACCTCGCACCCGAGCCGGTCATCGCCGCGACCTGCTGCTGCCAGCGCGCGGTGTCGCGGGTCAGGCGGGGCGTCTCACCCTTCTTCCAGAATCCGGGCGAGATCGTGTAGGAGTCCGGTGACATGTCGGACGTCGCGGACGCAGGGCCGTATTGGTGCCAACCGTCGGGCTGCGCGGCGCACGTCTTGTACCCGGAGAACACCTTCAACACGATGTATGCGTTCACGGTGTTCGCGTCTTGCCAGCGCGAAGCCATGCCGCAGCCGTCTGCGCCGTCGGCGTAGACGAACACCACGAAGCGCCCACCGATGCGCAGGGTCGACGGGTCGTTGCCGTAGCTCGATGCCAGGTAGGTCAGGTCGCTTTGGATCTGCGACACAGACGGGTCGCCGAGCGATTCGTTCTCGTAATAGGTGCTCCAGCGAAACGTCGTGCCATCGGCCGCGCGCAGCAGTGTCGACAAGCGTTGATCGGTCTTGGAGCCCTGACCCCACCACGACGAGATGCCGGCCTGGATCCCGCCGTACTGCATCGCGGCGACGTGCGCCGACACGGTTGCGGCGTTCGACGAGTCGTAGAGCCCGGCGGACGGGTGGTAATTCGTGAACGGCGACGAGCTCGAGCCCCACGTTTCCGGGAACCAGGGGTAATAGAAGGCCGCCCGGATCGGGAACGTCGGCTGGACGTCACCGGAACCATCCGGACTCGGTGTCGGGCTGGGTGTGGTGCTCGGAGTGGGCGTGCCGGTCGGACTCGGGGTAGAGCCCGGGTCCTGGCCGTGGACCTTGATCTTCGGCCCATGACCGGTGGACTGCCGGCTGGCGAGCAGGGTCCGACCGCCGCCGGACAGCAGCACGAACGACAACGAGGTCTTCGTGCCATCGAGCATGCGGGTGATGTCGATGTGCACGGTGCGCTTGACGCGCCGGGGCTGCAACGAGGCCACGAGGTGTGTGCCGGCCGGGGCGTTGCGGTAGGTGATGTTGCGCTCGCCCCAGTCATTGCTCGTTCGGCGAACGTTGATGCGTCCGGATGCGGCGAGCGTGTGCAGCACGAGGGTCGCATCGGTGATCGAAAGGTCGGTGGCCGGAATGTTGAATCGGATGTACGTGCGGGATCCGCCCGGCCGGGCACCGGTGACCAGTCGGTCACGGGTCCCGAAGTTGTCGCGAGGGATCCGGCCGAACACCGTCGCATCGGCCGACGCCTCGACCTCGATCGTGCGCTCGCCTGCTGCGGACGGCGGCGGCACGCTGAGGTTCGTCACGATCGGTACCGCCGCTGCGATCAGCGCGGTCGCGACCCAAACCGAGGTGCGACGGAACAGGCCATGCGTGCGATGCATCGATACCCCCTCGTGTCTGCGCAACCCACCCGACGCGGTGCAGCCATGCCATGACCAGAGGGCTCGGGGGGAGCAGTACGGTCTCCGCTGTGGGTATCGGCCTCGGCGCTACATACCTTGAATCCGGTAGTTCGCCCGGCGGGGTCGTCGCTGGTCGTGAGGCCTTCAGGTGGGTCGGCAACGCGCCGAAGCCTTGCCACGTGGAGGTCGCCGGGGCCTCCGTTCGATCGACGGATGAGGATCAGATGGCCATTCGTTTGGGTGCAAGCGATCCGAAGTGGAAACGCTTCATCGGCCTCGCGGTCCTGTGCGGCCTGTTGGTCGTCGCGACGGGGTTCATGAGGCAGCGCGCCGTGGTTGCGGCCGTTGAGGAGCAGCAGACGAAGGCGGCCAACTACGTGCGGACCCAGTTGCCCGACGCCGTGGCCAAGGTCGATCTATCGAAGGACATGAGTGACCGAGATGTGCAAGCGCTGAACAAGGCCGTGGACGCTCCTGCCGGCGACGACGTGCGGATCTACTCGCTCGAATCGACTGCCCTGTTCACCACGGAGGGCGCTCGCGCGATCGCGGGCGACCGCGAGGCGATCGCCACGGCCGCCAAGGGCGAGGTCAGCTACGTGGTCGACGACGGAGATTCGCTTGCGGTGTATGCCCCGATCCCAGCCAAGGGCGGGCACCCGGTGGGCGTTGCCGCCGTGGTGTCCGACTACGCGGCGCTGCAGGCCGACGCCGCCGGCATCTTCGGATCGCTACGGCTGCCGCTGATCGCGCTCGCTGTGCTGTTCTTGCTGGTCGGCATGGCGTTGTTCCTCCGCGGTGCGCGAGCCTCGAAGGATCCGGGCGCCGTCGCGAAGCCCACCAAGTCGTCGAAGGCCATGGCCGAACAGCCGAAGATGGGAAAGGCCACGTCTGGTCGTGCGACCGGCTTCGGCGACGCGAAGCCTCTGCAGACGGGCTCCACGCCCGACCCTGTTGTCGCGGCCGATGCGCCCGACCAGGTTGAAGCGGTGGGCGCTTCCGCTGACGAGAGCGAGTCGGTTGTGACCACGTCGCGTTTCGGCGGTCGTTTCGGCAAGAAGAGCGGAGCCTCGACGAAGACTTCCGGGGCTCCGAAGGAACCGAAGGCTCCAAAGGTGCCCAAGGAGAGGAAACCGGTCTTTGCGCGCAAGGTCGAAACGAGCGATGTCGCGGTGGGTGGGGAGGAGTCGATCGGCGCCGTTGCGTTCAATCGTGAAGTGGCGATACGCGAGGCGCTCGAAGACCAGCTGGAGCAGCTGCGAACCGCGATGCGTATGCAGGAGGAACAGTCCTCCCATTCCGTCCGCCAACTCACCGAGGAGTTGGAAGCCATGACGCAGCGCGTCGCGCAGGCGGAAGGGCAGACGCCGCAAAGCCCAGGGACACCGCCGCAACCGCAGTCGACTGAAACGACGGGCCCTCCAGATCGCGACATGATCGAGCGCTTGCAGCGCATGGAATCCGACCTGGCACAGGCGCGCGCCGCTGCCACGGAGGCGACCGCTCGGGCAGACGCCCTGCAGCAAGATGCGCACGCCATGCCCGAGACGGATGCTGGCGCGGCCGACGCAGAGCGGCAGCATCAGATCGACGCCATGACCGCGGAGCTGGCACAGGCTCAGACGTCTGCCGCGGCGGCGGAGGCGCGCGCCGGTGAGGCACTGAGAGCCGCCGCCGAAAGCGAACAGCGTGCCGCCTCGATCGAGTCGGTGCGCGGCGAACTGGAAGTGCGGGTCGCACAGCTCGCGTCCAAGGCCGGCGAATTGGAGCATAAGGCCACCGAACTCGAAGCGCGACTGCAGGAGGCCAACGCCGGTGGGGACGCGGTTCGCGCCGAGATCGCAACCTTGAGCACCGCGCTTGCCGAAGCGAACACACGAGTGACGCAACTCGAAAGCACGGACGAGGACGCTCCCTCGCTCGAGGAGTTCGAGGCCAACAGGATTGAGGTCGCCCGGCTGCGTGCGGAGCTTGCGAACCAGATGGAGCGTGCGCAGGCGGCGGAAGAGCGGAGCGCCACTTTGGAAGCCGACGTGTTCGCCGCCCGCCAAGGTGTTTCGGAACTCCCGCAAGAAGGCGCTTCCGTCGACGCGGGGATCGCGGAGACGACTCCCGCGGAGACGCCACCCGCACCCTCGGACGCAGATCGATACAACGGGGTGTGGTCTGCTGCGTTCCCGACGCCGGTGGATCTCAAAGCCGCGAGCCAAGACGACGCTTCATCGCCCGACGTGGAGTCTCCTGCACCCGCTGAAGCCAGCGACGAGCCCGCTCCCGCAGATGCCACCGTGTCCGCCGAGGACGATCTATGGGCGTTACGCGAGCGCTTGGCGCACGCGACCAAACCTCACGAGGGGCTGCGGGAGCGCTTGGCACACGCCTCGGACGAGCGCGAAGACCGGGATGGGTCCTCGGACACGCCCAACTGGGGCTGACCCGCACACCGCACCGGATGCCGCATCATGGGGGCATGGCTCGCTCCCTCCGCGTCGTGATCGCCGTCGTCGCGCTCTCTGCTGTGTCGCTCACGCCGAACAGCCTGGTGACCGCCGATGCCGTGAGCTCCGGCGGTCCAAGCCAGGCCACGCGGATCGCCGCTCGGGCACCGGAATACCGATCCACGGTCTTGCCGCTCCCGCCCGCCGTTCGTGCGCTGATGATCGGTTCGTCCTGGCACGCCGGGTGCCCGGTGCCCTTGCGCGACCTCCGGCTCGTCAAACTCATCTACTGGGGGTTCGATCGGCATGCCCACCCAGGCAAATTGGTCGTGAACCGCCGATGGGCCGGCTCGATCGCGCGTGTGTTCGGCAAGCTCTACGACGCGCGGTTCCCGATCCGGCGGATGCTGCTCGTCGATCGATACGGCGCCGACGACATGCGTTCGATGCGAGCGGACAACACTTCGGCGTTCAACTGTCGGTATCGCGACGGCGTGTGCTGTACGTGGTCGCAACATGCGTACGGCCGCGCGATCGACGTCAACCCCGTCGAGAATCCATACGTCGGCCCGTGGGGAGTCTCGCCTCCCAACGGCGCCGATTTCGTGGATCGCACGCCCGTGCGGCGAGGCATGTTGGCGCTTCACGATCGCGCGTGGTGGGCCTTCCACGCGATCGGCTGGTCCTGGGGTGGTTCGTGGTCGTGGCCGACCGACTACCAGCACTTCTCTTCCACGAACCGCTAGCCGGCGTCCACACACGCGGCGACGAGGAACGGATAGGGATCTTGCGCCGCTCCGTCTTGCGGATGCCATTCGAGATGATCGTGCGGCCCGGTTGCATCGCCGGTGACGCCGACGTAGCCGACGACGTCGCCGGCCGACACCCATCCCAGTCGACCCAATCGCGATGCATGAGCGTTGTAGACGTAGCCATCGACGCCGAACACACGTATCTCCGTGCCGCCGAGCTCGCTGTGCGAGGTCGACGCGTATCCGTCGAACGGTGCAACGATCGCCGACCCCGACGGCGCCTCGATGTCGTTGCCTTGGTGGCGATGGATCGGCACGTGCGGCAAGCGCACCATCACTCCGAAGTTGTCATGGATCACGGTGTGCGCAGGAACAGGACAGACGCGGAAGATCCCGGCGCGGTCCAGCCATGCCTGCAACGTCTCGTAGCGCGCGTGCAGCCTGTGCAGGTGCGCTCGCGTCCACACGTTGAGTCGCCGCAGCTGGATGCGGGTCATCGACAGGTTTCGCGCGGTCACGGCCAAGGTCGAGCGTCGGCTGTCTCGATCCTGACTACCCGGGCCGAGCGGTGTCGTTGCCAAACGTTGCGAAAGGGCGGCGATCCGCTCGGGCAGGCGAACGCGAAGCTCGGCCTGCCGCCGCCGGAGTTCCCGCGAGTGTTCCACGGCTTCGTGGCGCTCGCCCAGCGCATGGCGAACCCGAGTCTCGGCTCCCGCCACCCCCGCCTGGGTCCCGACGAGGAGTGCGAAGAGCACAACGGCGCAAGCCGTCCGAGACGTGATGGTGCGTACGATGTTCCGCATATGGCCCCCGGCACGGTCCCCGCGGTCGCGGGTAGGTTGTCTTCATCGGCGCGTGAGCGGGGGGTGCTTGAATCTCAGGTCCGGGTCGGGGCAGAGCAGGCCATTCCGGGCGTGCTAGGAGGGGTTCAAGGCCGGCTCCAAGGTGTCGAAACTTTCCAAGAGTGTCTTGTTGCCGGTCGTCGTATCGGCGAACATGGCCCGCCTGCCTCCAGGGAGAGACCGAAGCGATGAAGATCGCAGACCGCGCCACCAGGTCCACGACGGCCCGCTTCGTGTGGGGCGGTCTCGCGCTGCTGTTCCTGGTGTTGCTGTTCGTGTCGCGTTCCAAGCGGAGCGAGGCGCTGAATACCGAGATCCAAGACGCCCAGAGCCGCGCGAACGGTTATGCGAACACGACGGTCGCGGGGCAGGCGACGGTCGATGTGGCCGATGGCGCCATCACGTTCGTGCCGAAGGAATTGACGGTCGCGTTGCAAAGCGACGTCTTTACCGATCCCACGGTGGCACGGGTTCGGGTGTGGGACGCCAAGGGGCTCCTGCTCGCTTCGACCGATCCATCCGATGACGTCGGGGGCGTCGTGGCAGCAAGCGACGTGGCGCTGAACGCATCGTTGCAAGGCACGACTTCGGCGCAAGTGGCCCAGCAGCCCTTCACGTACGCCACCGTCGGTACGCCCGCGAAGCCGACCGATCTGCTCCAAGTGTTCGCGCCGTTGCGACTGAGGGACCAGGTGCAGCCGGCGGGGGCGGTACAGGTCGACTATCTGTACGCCACGCTTCGCGCTGCCGCGGCGGATCCGTGGAAGCGATGGTCCGATGTGTGCCTCGCCCTTTCGGTCGTGTTCGCTCTGCTGTTCGTCGTGTCGATGCTTCGCGCGCCGATCCGCGCCGAACAGCGGCGCGCGATGGCGACCGCCGCTCCGGCCGATGCGGCGACCACGGCCCCGACCGCAACGAGGACACCGTCCCCGGGTGTTGCCGGTGAAAGCGTCGAGTTGCGCGAAGAGCTGCAGGCGGCGCGCGAGCAACTCCAGCAGGCGAGCGAGGCGTACGCATTCCTCGAGGCACGCATGAAGGACGGTCAAGGCGCGCATGGGCGGTCGCCTGACGTCGAGGCCGCGTCGCAGCGCATCGCGGAGCTGGAAGCCGCGTTGAACCGCGCCGAGGCCGAAGCTGCGCTCGCGCGCACGAGCTCGGCGACGAACGAAGAGCTGAACCAAGTGCGTCAGGACGCGGACGAGCGGGTTGCGCAGATGGAGCGCCAGATGCAGCAGGAGTCCACGAAGACGGCCGACGCGCAAGCTCGCGCGCAAGCGGCCGAGGACGCTCTCCTGGCGGCCAAGGCCGACGTAGCATCCGCACGCGAACGTGCGGATGCCGCCAAGCGCGAACAGCCGAAGGCCACGGCCGTTTCCGAACCCGAGCCTGCGAAGCCGTCCCCGAGCGACCCCGTTGACCTGATCGCGGAGCTCGAAGCCAAAGTCGCTGAAGCCGAGGTCCGGGCCAAGGAGGCGGAGGAGGACGCGCTTCGCCTTACGCCCGAGGCGAACGCCCTGCGCGCGCGGCTTGCGCGCTCCGTCGCCAGCAAGAAGTTCGGTCCAACCAACTGACGTCCGACGCCGTATCCGGCGTCGACGCGCTACCAGTGGATCAGCGGGTCGACCGCGTACGTTTCCCGCAGCCCGAGTTCGATCTCATCGACACCAAGGAGCCGTCGTGGCTCCATGCCGTATCGCTGCGCCTGCTCCAGGTGGGTCCAACACAGCGGCACCAGCTCGTCACGCGGGAACCAGCCGACCACGTCGGGACTCGCGCCATGGCTGCCCCATTGCCAGAAGCAGAACTGGCACACGAGCGTGACCAACTGCGGGTACGCGAACTGCGCTCGATAGCCGTTCTCGTGCTCGATCACGCGCCCCCACAGGGCCACCCG
>JANMPG010000003.1:0-15167 GCA_031369745.1 Actinomycetes bacterium | reverse complement strand
TCCCCCGGCAGGACTACCACGAGGCGCCCCCAGGAGGGGCTCTTCGCTCACGTAATCCCTTCGACGGCGGCACGAGACGGAGGCACGACCCACATCGGAGCACCACTCGGTCTTCGCAGGGACTTCACACACGGTGCCTAGCGTGTGATCCGTCGATCCGGGGTGGCGAGGGGTCGGCGGAGGAAGGAGATCGTTCGCGGTGGCCCGACTTCGCGGCGCGCAAGCACCCCTCGGAACCCGAGACGTGCCGATCGTTGTCAGCACTCCTGTCGACTCCGTGGGATGGGCCGCGAAGCTTCAACGCGAGGTACTCACGCCGACCTGCTGGATCGATCCCGGGGACATCGAACGGCCAGCCGCCGTGCAGATCAGGTTCTCCGGGCGCCGCGTCGGCGCGAACGGCAGGTCACGACAAGGGGACACGTTCTCTCGGGACGAGAACGTCGAAGGGATCGTCGGTGGGAGCGGTCCGGTGTCGGTCACGTCGAGGGTCGACGGCGTCGCGTCGGGCGAGTGGATCGTCACGGCGCGGATCGTGGGCCGGGACGGGCCTACGATCATCAAGCCGGATCGGGCGTCGCGCCGACCCGCTGCGACGACGGGGCCGCGCTGGCCGTGGCGCTACCGTGCGATGTCGATCGCCCCCACCGGACGGATCCGGACGGCCTTGGCCCCGCTCGCGCCGGTCCCCGGGGTGATCCCCGGCGCGTACGCGACGCTGGTGGCGCTCGGTGTGCTCGTGGGTATCGCGGTGCAGGCGCTCGTTCTTGCACAGGAACGCAGGGAGAGCGGCGCGGCGCTGACGGTGTCGCTGTGGGCAGTCGTAGCCGGCATCCTGGGTGCCAAGCTCTGGTATGTCCTCGGTCATCGAGGCCGACGGTTCGACGGCTGGTGCATCCAGGGTTTCGTGCTCTGCGCCGGCGCTGTCGCGGCGATCGGCGCTGCTAGCCGTTTGTCGATGCCGGTCGGCACCTTCCTCGATTCGATGGCGCCCGGGCTCCTCGTCGGCATGGGCATCGGCAGGATCGGGTGCTTCTTCGCCGGCTGCTGCTGCGGACGTCCTACCTCGTCGCGATGGGGGATCTGGAGCTCGGATCAGCGGGTGGGAGCGCGCAGGATCCCGACCCAGCTGTTGGAGTCGCTCCTCGCCGTCTGCGTCGGCGCAGTTGCCTTGATCCTCGCTTTGTGGTCGGCACCAGCGAGCCAGGGAGCCATCTTCGTCGGGAGCCTGGCTGCCTACACGTTGGGACGACAGCTATTGTTGCCGCTGCGCGCTCGGCCCCTCTACACGCGATTCGCACGACCCGTCACGATCGGCGCGGTCGGGATCGCCCTCCTGGCTTCCATCCTCGCGAATGCGTCCGCCTGATCGAGCCGAAGGACCGGTACCCGTCGAGTCCCCGGTACGGGGCCGTGCGGCCCTGCCGAATGGGGACTTCCGACCCTCCCTCCCGCCCGTCACCTGGCGGACGCTCCCCACATGAACGTCGACAGGCGCGACGTGTTAAAGGGGTTTGGGGTCGCCGCCGCGGGGGCCGTCGTAGCGGGCGTGCTCCCCGACGCCGCGTCGGCGCACGGGAGCGAGGAGGAGGGGGTAGCGGCACCGCCGGTAAGCGACCGGGTCCGGCAATGGGCCATGGTGATCGACCTCCGCAGGTGCGACGGTTGCGCCGGGCTGGCGGTGCCGCCGCAGTGCACCCAGGCGTGCAACTGGTCGCGGCTCGTCCCCGACGGGCAGCAGTGGATCGAGGTCTACGAACCGGAGTCGGGACACCTCCCGAGCGCGGGGAGCCACTTCCTGCCGGCACCGTGCATGCAATGCCAGAACGCGCCCTGCGTGAACGTGTGCCCGGTCGGAGCGACGTTCCACAGCCCAGAGGGCGTCGTTCGGATCGATCAGGAGCGCTGTATCGGGTGCCGGCTCTGCATGGCAGCCTGTCCATACGACCGTCGCTTCTTCAACTGGGGCGAGCCGCTGCAGATACCCGACGCGGCCGCCGCTCCCTACGATGTGGAGACCCAGGTGCCCGCGATCGAAGGCACCGTCATGAAATGCGATTTCTGCACCGACCGGACCAGGGCCGGTGGGATGCCTGCCTGCGTCGAGGCCTGCCCGCGGCACGCGATCTACATCGGCGATCTCGAAGAGGGCATCGCCACGAACGGCGCCGAGATGGTGGAGATGCGCGAGCTCCTGATCCAAGACGGGGTGCAGCGATACAAGGAGGACCTCGGGACCGAGCCGCGCGTCTACTACATCCCGGGCCACGGTGAGCTCGCTGGCCTCGACGACGCAGCCATGGCGAACGGCCACCACGAGGCGCCGAGCGCGACGTTCATGAAGGACAGCCTGGAGTGGCCGTGGGAGAACATCCAGTCCTACCTCGCGTCGCTGCCCGCCGCCGAAGGAGGGACGGCCCCATGAGCGCGGAGGCCCCGACCCGTCCCGCCGACATCGAAGACGTCACGCTCGCGCCGCTCGCTCGGCCGAGCAAGGCCTTCCGACTTTTCGCGACCGGGCTTCTGGTGGTGATCGGCCTCGGTATCTATGCCTATTCGATCCAGCTTCGTCGCGGCCTCTCCGTCACCGGCATGGCGACGACCCAGGACAAGGTGATGTGGGGCCTCTACATCACGAACTTCGTCTTCTTCATCGGGATCAGCCATGCGGGGACGTTGATCTCAGCGATCCTTCGCTTGAGCCACGCGGGGTGGCGCACGCCGATCACGCGGATGGCGGAGTTCATCACGGTGGTCGCGCTTGCCGTCGGCGTCTTGTTCCCGATCTTCGACCTCGGTCGCCCCGATCGCATGTTGAACGTGCTGCGGTTCGGAAGGTGGCCCTCGCCCATCCTGTGGGACTTCTTCGCGATCGCGACCTACTTCGTGGGAAGCGTGATGTACCTGTACCTGCCGATGATTCCGGACCTGGCGACCTGTCGCGACCGGCTCGCCGGCGTCGTCTCCCGTCAGCGGGAACACATGTACCGCGCGTTGTCGCTCGGGTGGAAGGGCACGCCCAAGCAGCGTCGAAGCCTCGCCTCCGCGATCGGCCTGATGTGCATCATCATCATCCCGGTCGCCATCACGGTGCACACCGTGGTCTCGTGGATCTTCGCGATGACGCTGCGAACGGGCTGGAACACCGCGATCTTCGGCATCTACTTCGTGGGTGGCGCGATCTTCTCGGGCATCGCCACCCTGATCGTCGTGATGGCCGTCCTGCGGCGGATATACCGCTTGGAGGACTTCATCACCGATCGGCATTTCGTGAACCTCGGCTACCTCCTTGCGGTGTTTGCCTTGGTGATGATGTATTTCAACATCTCCGAGTTCGTGACCGCGGGCTACAAGCTCGAAGGCAGCGAGCCGGTCTACCTCGGGCAAATCTTCACGGGGTCGTTCGCACCTTTGTACTGGTTCTACGTGGTGGCCGGCTTGATAGTCCCGATCCTGCTCGTGACGGTGCGGCGGACCCGCCACGTTCGGGGGATCGTGACGGCGGCCGTGCTGGTGGACGTCGCGATGTGGCTCGAGCGCTACATCATCGTCGTGGCCAGCCTCAAGGTGCCGCAGATGCCCTACGCGAGCCCGGCACGGTACTTCCCGAGCTGGATCGAGATCGCGATCTCGCTCAGCGCGCTGGCGTTCTTCGCTCTGATGATCGCGGTGTTCACCCGCTTCCTCCCCGTGATGGCGATGTGGGAGGTCCGCGAGCACGCGACAGACACGGTCACGACTGAGCCGATCCCGTCGAGGGTTCCGAGCCCGGAGGTGATTCCGTCATGAGGCAACGTATCGCGCGCGCGTCCCTCTTGGTCGTGCTCCTCGCACTGCTGCTCGCGCCCACCCGGCTCGCGTGGGCACACGGGGAGGGGCAGGCGCCGGCAACGCCGACGTCCGACTCGGGGATGGCCGTTGGCCACGAGCGCGCGCGGCTCGAGGTCGACCTGCCCTCGGAGATCACACTCGGCGACACCGTCGCGATCCGCGCCGTGTTGACGGAGACGGACGGCCATCCCATCGCCGGTGCCACGATCTACTTCGAGCGGCCGATGTACTGGGGCGAGGCCGTGAACGGCCATGCCTTGATCGGTACGGCCATGACGGACCGCCACGGGGTGGCAACGATCACCGACGAGATGCGGACCGCCGGGGAAAGCGACGTCGATGCCATCTTCCCCGGCGATGCGATACACCGGATGGAGGAAGCCAGCGCGAGCTTCACGGTGACCGGGAACACGCAACTATTCGAGTCTCACACAGGGATCAAGATTCCCTGGCTCAACCTGTGGGTCCTTGGGATGTTGATCGGGTTCGTCTGGATCCTGTACTTCGTGGTGGGGCTGCGCGTCCTGGAGATCGTGCGGGAGGGCTGGCAGGACGAACGAGATGCTGCCCCGGAAGTGGAGGGGGCGACGCGCCGGCAGTTCCTGACCCATGCGGTCCCGTATACGGCACAGGCGGCGATCGCCGTCATGGGTGGAGCGCTCATCGCCGTCGTGGCGCGATCCCCGCGAACGCACGGCAACCTCCTCGCCCCACCGCAGACTGAGGGCTTCGCGCGAAGTCCCGTCGCCCGCATCGGCGCCATGAGCGAGATGCGAGCGATGCCCGAGCCGCTCACGCGACCTGTCAGTTTCGCGAACGAGGTCCTCCCGATCTTCCAGCGCCACGGCGGACCGCACGTGGTTCGCCCAACCTCCTCACCGCCACCAGGGAACTTGATGCTCGATTCCTACGATCACCTGATGGCGAAGGAAGGGGTCGTCGTCGCGGGCGACCCCGAGGCGAGCGAGCTGATGGAGCACCTCTTGAGCGCGGGGATGCAGATGCCGCCCTCGGTGCCGCCGCTGCCCGACGAGGTCGTCCAGGTGATCGTCACGTGGATAGCGCAGGGAGCCAAGAACAACTAGCGATGAAGCTGGAGCCCGACATGGTCAGTGGCGATCTCGGGCCGGAGCACCTGAGCTAGAGCGAACCAGATGGTGGTGTCCAGGCGAGGGTGGGTGCGAGCGCTTCTGCCTCTGGGAAGTGGACCCGGAAGATCGAGCCACGCCCCTCTTCACTCGTCACCGAGACGTCCCCGCCGTGCGCGGTGACGAGTTCATGGACCACGGCCAAGCCGATGCCGGAGCCACCGGCACGGGCGTCCCGGCCTCGGAAGAACCGCTCGAAGACGTGTGCCTGCTCATCGGCGGGGATGCCTCTGCCGGTGTCGTGCACCTCGATCACCGCTTCACCGTCTTCGTCCCTCATGGAGACCTTCACCGATCCCCCGGGCGGCGTGAATCGCAGGGCGTTCGTGAGCAGGTTCGTCATCACCTGGTGCAGCCGGTCCGCGTCTCCCCACACGGCCGCATCCTCAAGATCCAGCTCCAGCGCGACACCCCCTTCCTGGAAGCTGTGCTCGAGACGGCCCGAGGTCCGCTCGACCACGGCGCGGAGGTCCACCTTCTCCCGCTGCAGGGAGAACCGGGCCGCCGTCGCCGATCCCATGGTCTCGAGATCCTGTACGAGGCGAGATAGCCGCAGCACCTCTTCGTGCATCGAGGTGATCGCAGGCTCATCGATGGGGACTGCCCCGTCGAGCATGGATTCAGTCTGCGCGACGAGGATCGCCAGCGGGGTGCGCAGTTCGTGCGCGATATCCGACGCAAAGCCCCGGCGCATCCGGTCCTCGTCCTGGACGATGTCGGCCATCGCGTTGAACGCCATCGCCATGTCACCGAACTCGTCGTCACGCTCGTATTCGGCTCTTGTCGCGTGGTCGCCGGCAGCGAAGCGGGTCGCGGCATCAGAGACCGATCGCGCCGGCCGGACGGCCCGAGCCGACAGCACGTACCCGAGTACGAGCGCCACGAGGCCCGCGGCGAGCGCCCCGAGCAGCAGCGACCGGTTGACCGAAGCTCGGAACTCAGTGTCGTGCGAGAGCAGTCCGGCGGCAGGCAGTGTGATGACGACGGTCCCCACAACCTGCCCATCCACGACGATGTCCTGTGCGTAGGCGGGCCCGAGGGGCCCGCCGCCCATCATCTCCCGGTTCATCGCGGCATCCATGGCTCCCGGCATCGATGCCGAACTCCAGAGCTTGGCGCCGTCCGTGCCCGTGATCTCGAGTGTGCCGCCTTGCATCGTCGTCGACGCGCCGATCTGCGCCAGGCGATCGCGATCCCACTGCCCGTCGTCGAGGTAGGCCTGGGGGATCGACGACAGGAGCGAAGTTCGCATCTCCAGGGTTCGTGCATCGAGGTACTGGTTGAAGCGCTCCTGGAAGATCGCGTTGATCAGCAGCGCCGACAGGCCCGCCGAGATCAGACCGATGCCCACGAACGCGGCCGTGAGCCGCCACGCGAACGACGTGCGTGACCTAGGCATCGGCTGTCACGGCGAGCCGATAGCCCACGCCCGTCACCGTGACGATGAAGCGAGGGTGCCGAGGATCGTCTCCGAGCTTGCGTCGCACGTTCTTCACGTGGGCATCGATCGTTCGCTCGTAGCCCTCGTAGTCGTAGCCTTGGACCCGCGTCACGAGTTCGTACCTGGAGAAGACGCGGCCGGGCCGCGACGCGAGAGCCGCCAGCAAGTCGAACTCGCTTCGCGTCAGCTCGATGGGGGACCCGTCGACGGTGACCTGCCAGGACTCGCGATCGATCACGAGCCGGCCGTCATCGAAGCTCTCGCCCTCCCCAGGACCGCCTCGCTGGGTGCGCCGGAGCACCGCCTCGATGCGTGCGGCCAGCTCGCGCGGACTGAACGGTTTCGTCAGGTAGTCGTCGGCACCCATGCGCAGGCCGGCGACACGGCTGTCCTCGTCCGCTTTCGCGGTGAGCATGATGATGGGCACCTCGGAGGAGTCCCTGATCGTGCGGGCAACCTCTTCGCCGGTGATGTCTGGAAGCATCAGGTCGAGAACGATCACGTCCGGCTGGGCTCGAGCGACGAGTGCGAGCGCCTCCTGCCCGTCCCTGGCCAAGAGCACTGAGAAGCCATCGTTCTCGAGGTAGGCGCGGACCAGATCCCGGATCTTGCGCTCGTCGTCGACGAGAAGCACCGTGGCCTTGCCCATGCTCCCTCCGAGGTCCTCACCGATGTTCCATCGTAGTGTCTCGCGGCTCCGGGGCTTCGCTCGGGTGCGGGTGATGCTCGTGACCGGTGTGCATCGCCATCATCAGGATCGGGCATAGCAGCCAGATACCGAGCACGAGCAGGCCTTGGAGGGGTGTCCCGAGGATGATCGCGATCGCGAGACCCCCACCCGTCAGCGCGACGATCGTCGGTGTCCTCCACTTCTGCACGCGTGGACCCGTTGATGTAGGCATCCCAGCTCCTTTCACCGACGCGACTGATGAGAGCCACAGGGCCGCGTCGTCTCGAGCACGTGGCGCTTCTCGTCGAACTCCTCGCGGGAGATCTCACCGTGCGCGTACCGTCGCCGTAGCACGTCGGTCGCGTCCTCCCTTTCCTTCTTCACATCGCGATCGCGACCGGATCGCACGAGGACGACCACGAGCGCAGCGAGACCTCCCCAGACGACGAGCATCATGAGTGACATCCAGAAGATGCCCCAGCCGTTGACGTTCCATCCCTGCATCATCTGTCGTCCCCTTTACGTGGAGTGATGGCTTTCCATCGCCCCGGAGGACCCCATGGCGCCGGATCCCATCGATCCGCCCATCGTGTCCTGCATCATCGACACCATCTGTGCGTGCAGCTGGTCGCACTGCGCCGCGTCCATGCCCATGCGATCCATGAGCTGCTGCATCGCCGGAGAGTCGTGCATCGCCTGCATCGTCGTCGCATCCGGCATCGATCCCGTCCCGCCGTGCATCGCTGCCACGGCGCTGGAGGGATCTACCTGAGGCGGACCATCGCTCGTGTTGGCCGAGACGGCCGCGGCGATCGCCAGCCCGCCTGCGAACAGCCCACCTGCGAGGATGGCGCCCGACAAGATCCGCTTCACGGGTTTGCGCTCAGTGCTGGTCTCTTGCACGTTCTGATCCATCTGTTCCTCCTTCACAGCCAGACCGTAGGCTGCGGCTGTGAAGCGCCAGTGAAGGAGTCATGGGTGCGATGCGAGGCTGAACGGTGGGCCGCCCGAAAGGGGATCGGTCGACGGGACGACGCTGAGAGGCATCGCACCTCCGGTCGCCCATTCAAGGTGTAGCGGGAGCGAGGTTCGCGAAGTCTTCTGGAGATGCCTGGAACGCCTCTCGGCAGGTGGGAGAACAGAAGGAGTAGGCGACGCCGCTCCACGTGGTTGACGGCGTTGCGGTGCTGACCGTCACCGACATGCCGCACACCGGGTCCCGGACGGGAGTCGGCGCTATGCGGTCGTTCGCATCGGCATCGACCGGCGTGGCACCCCGGACGGCGCGCCACAGCGGTGTGATGGCAAGTGCGCCGACCACGACGATAATTGCCGCCTGCAGCGCCAGCGGGAGCTTCCCCAGGGCGACAGCGAGGTCGCCGACTCGCTGCGTGATCCAACGGTCCCAGTTCGCCAGCGGCCCGGGCGTGATCGTGGACTCTCCGCTGATGCCGAGGAGCGCCGTCAGGGCGCCGAACAGGAGGAACATCGAACCCGACACAGCGTCGGTCCACAGGAGCTCGGTGCCGAGCACGCGGACCCGCCGCGGCGTGCGCTGACGGCGCTCGCCTCTGCGGTGCGCCGCGATCGCGAAGAGAAGGAGTGGGAAGACCATCCCCAGGATGTAGGAGAGTCCGAGTCCGAGCGCCCCGACCCACGAGCCGCTCAGCGCCGACATCGCCACGACGCCGGCCATGACGGGCGCGCAGCACGAACTGGCGACGCCCGAGGCCATGCCAAGGAAGAACGTCGATGTGGCGCCGTTATGTCCCCGTCTCGCGATCGACGTCATCATCGGCATCGGGAGCGTCCAGCGCTTCCCCGTGAGGATGTACATACCGAGCAGCATCAGGAACACGCCAACCGTGATGAAGACCAGGGCGTGGTAGCTGCCGATCAGCTGGCCGAGCGCGCCGATCCCCAACAGGATCGGCAGCAGGATCACCGCGAGTCCGGCGGAGAACAGCAGCGCCGTCGATGCCAGCGACCTGAGCCCTCGCTGCATCGACGCCGCGACGAAGCTCGGCAGCAGCGTGACGACGCAACACGGGGCGAACAGGGCGAGCATCCCGCCGAGGAATGCCGCCATCAGAGACGCCGAGTAGACGAGTCCGTTCATGCTGGCACGGCCCCCATCAGCTTCCGCAGCCGACGTTCGGAGAGTCGCCCGAACCCTAGGAGCCGGTCATCCACATACAGCGCTGGCGGGAAGAGCGCACCTCCGCGCTCGAGCAGCGCCTGCGCCTCGGCCCCGTCCCAGTCGAGCTCGCGAACCGGAGCCCCGATCTCCTCGGCGAGCCGAGCCACGATCGGCCTCCCAGCGCCGCAGAGGTGGCAGTCGGTCGCCGTGATGTAGACGAGCGTGCTCATGCCGACGCGGCCTCAACCGCCGCAACGATGTCCCCCGGCGCGACGTACATCGCGGTGCCGTTCTGGGATCGCCACGAGTAGCTCCCGTCGGGCGCGAGCACGACAACAGAGTGCTGGTCCGCTGCTCCCATGTGTCCCGAGCTCACGAACGTCCCCATCGCGGAACCGAGCGCGTGGTCGACGTCCTCGACGATCGGGTAGGCAAGTCCAAGCTGCGAAGCGACCGACGTTGAAACGTCGATCGGATCGGTGGTCACCGCCAGCACGTTCGCGCCGTACGGCCTGAGGGCGGGCAGGGCTCCCTGAATGTCCTGCAGCTGCGTCTGGCAGGCGCCGCAAGATTGGCCCTCGTAGAAGTACAGGACGAGCGGCGTGCCCTGGTACTGGGTGAGCGTGACGTTGCCTCCGGTGCTCGCCGGGAACGGGGTGTCCGCGACGGCCGTCACGGCACCTGCGTCGACCGGGCCCGCCGGAGCGCTGGGGGAGGAGGAGTTCCGCACGGCGAACGCCACCACGACGAACAGCAGTACGAGGCCGCCGACGGCGAGCGCCTTGCGCTGCGCTGCGCGTCGTTGCGCTGCCCGGCGTCGCTCAGCCTTCCGTTCAGCAGACGACCTGTGATTGGCCCGTCGAGGGTTCGGATGCGCCGCAGTGCGAGCAGTCATGGTTCCTCCTTATATGGAGCAACCGTAGGCAGCGGCCGTGCATCGGAGATGTGCAGCGTGTGAAGGCCGTGTGTGCTGCAGCCTAGCGTGCGACGGTCGTATTTGAACCCAGATCAGCCCCCCGTGGGCCAAGGAAAGGGGCTCATTCCCGAATCAACAAGACATGTGACCTCCTGAAGGTAGGGCACGAGATGGATGTGGATGCGAGAGGTGACCTCTTGAACCGGACGTCGTCGCACGACGGCGCGTTCTCGCAGGCACGTTCGTCTTCCGGTGGTGGGATAGACGACAACGGCACCATCACCCTCAACGACTCGTCTTCGGTGAGCGGGGACACGGCAACCCACTCGGGGGGCGGGTTCTGTGAGCCCCCCGGTTTGGTGCAGTCTCTAGCCCTTGGCTTCGGCCGAGGGAAAGGAGGCAGCATGCCAGCACCGAACCGCTGCTGCAGCCGCGACCTGATGCAGAAGATAGACAAATGGGTGGGAAGTCAGGGATCAATTGTCGGGGTCGCGGCGGAAACTGAAGCAGGAGGGTGCTTGTCGAACCGCCTCGGCGAGCAGGCCGTGAGGCTAGACTCCGCCGGCATGGGAGTGCGCGCAAGAGGCGGCCGAGCGAGGGGCAGGCTCCGATCCTCCCGGAGGCGCAGTCCGGTCGCGACGATGATCGCTGCCGCGCTCTCGATGTGCGTCGTCTTGATCCCTCGCGCGGCTGCGGCAACCGACACGACGCCGCCGTCGGTTCCGACGAACCTTCGGGTGACGTCGGTTTCGACCAGCGAGGTCGCTCTGGGGTGGAACGCGTCGACAGATGACGTCAGGGTCGTCGCGTACATCGTGCTCCGCGACAAAGTGCGCATCGCCACGGTCGACGCCACGAAGACGGCCTACACGGACACGAACGTGGTCGCGAACACCACGTACACGTACCGGGTTCGCGCCAAAGATGCCGCCCACAATCGTTCGACGCCGAGCAAGCGCGTCACTGCGACGACATCGAGCACCGCGGTCGTGGCCGCCGCCGGCGATGTCGCCTGCTCGCCCTCGGACAAGGACTACCACGACGGGCTCGGCACATCGACCGCGTGTCGTCAGCTCTACACCTCCGACCTACTGGTGGGCGGCGGGTTCGACGCGGTCTTGGCCCTCGGCGACCTGCAATACGAGAGTGGCTCGTTGAGCGACTTCAACGCCTCGTACGACCCCTCGTGGGGCCGCGTGAAGTCCATCACCCATCCGGTCCTCGGCAACCATGAATATGGGCAATCTGGGGCCTCCGGCTACTTCGAGTACTTCGGCAGCGCCGCCGGCTCCGCCGGCAAGGGGTACTACAGCTTCGATCTCGCGTCGTGGCACATCGTCGCGCTGAACTCCAATTGCAGCCGGGTCACGGGCGGGTGCGGGCAGGGGTCGCCGCAAGAGACGTGGCTGCGCGCAGATCTGTCCGCCCACCCCAGCGCGTGCACCATCGCGATGTGGCATCACGCGCGCTGGAGTTCGGGACACGACGGCGACAACACCTTCATGCAGGCGATGTGGAAAGACCTCTACAACGCCGACGCCGAGATCTTGTTGAGTGGCCACAGTCACCACTACGAGCGCTTCGCTCCACAGAACGCGAGCGGCGGCCTCGATAGCACGTCGGGCGTGCGCCAGTTCGTGGTCGGGACCGGCGGGGCCTTCTTCACGGGGGTGGGTTCGACGATCGATGCGAACAGTCAGGTGCACCAGAACGACACGTACGGCGTGCTGAAGCTCACCCTCCGTGTCGGCGCCTATGACTGGCGGTTCCTGCCGGAGGCGGGCAAGACATTCACCGACTCAGGAACGACTTCCTGCCACTGAGCGGTGTTCTCTCAAGGCGAAGGTCGATCGGCGCTTGTCGCGCTAGGAGCGCGCTGTACGGCTCAAGCCCCCGATGCGGGCCGTGCGGCCTGCGGCTCGCGCTTCTTCGTGGACGCGATCGCGTATCCGAGCCACAACATGATCGGGACGGCCATCAAGACCGTGAGAAGCGCGAGATACACGACGAGCTCGGCGATCAGCTGGAGTTTCTGCGGCAGGTGATCCAGTAGGCCGTTGATGAATTCCTGACTCGTCGCGAGCATCGTGTCCTCCGGGTCGGGTGCGGCGACATCTTACCGTCCGACCTGTCGGGTGGGAGCCACCTCATGCCATGACCGTTCGCGCCACGAGCACCAACCCCAGCAGGCAGATCCCGGCGGCGCTCGCCACGGGCGCCCAGGTCGCTAGCGCACCGGGGAGACGACGGCTCACGAGGTCGCGCACGCGGATCGTGCCGAACCCGACGCCCATCAACACCGAAGCAAGGCCGAGCCCGAAGGCAAGAACGAGCGCCAGACCGAAGACCAGCCGCCCGATCGCGACGGCGGCGAGAAGGGCGATCAGGGCCGAGGGCGACGGAAGGATGCCACCGGACACGGCCAGCGTTGCGAGGCCGAATCGACCGCTCGTCGGTTCGTGCGTGTGCCCGTGATCGTGCCCGTGCTCCCCGGCATGCTCGGCCGCGTGCGCGCGGGCTCGCGTGACGCCGCGCGCTCGCGTCGTCAGCAGATACGCACCGAGCGCGGCGATGAGCACCCCGGAGGCCACGGTCGTCCACCGGTACGCCACCTCGGGCGTGAACGCCTGCCCGGCTGCCAAGACGACGAGGCCGAGCACGATCACCGACGTCGTATGCATCGCCGACACGGCGGCGCCGACCGCGACGACCTGGCGGGGTCGTACGTCGGTGCCGACCAGGTAGGCGGCCATCAATGTCTTGCCGTGGCCGGGTCCGAGTGCATGGAGCCCGCCGATGGCGAATGCCGTTGCCAGCGCGAGCAGCCACAGCAACGGCGAGGAACCTCCGGTCGTGACCAGGCCGGCGAACGCGGTTGTCAGCCGGTCGCCGAACCCGCGGGTGATCGGCGCCCCCGTCGCGATGCTCGGAGCCGTGCTCGGCGCGATGTCCGTGGTCGCGCCCAGCGTGATGGAGGCTTCCCGGCGATCCATCGGGGACTGCAGCAGGTCGGCCGGGTACGCGGTCAGCCGGGCGCTCATGCTGGTGGATGAAACGTCGGCGTTCGCGAGTTCGAGGCCGTTTCCGAGCGCGGTGATCTCGTGCCAGCCGATCCGCCCGAGGAAGTTGTCGTCGCGGTAGGCGAGCGTTAGACCCTGCGAGAGTTTCACGGCGCCGTGCAGTTCGCAGGTCAGGCGCATCGTGTTGAGGCCGCCCGCTCCCGGCGGGAACGCGAGGTCTCCCGGTCCTGTCGCGTGCACGGGCACGACCATCGCTTCTACCGTGATGGCGAGTGCGTCGGCCAGCTTCTCGCACATGCGCCCGACGTAGACCGTCGACTCCGGCGCGCTGATCTCGCCGTCACCGTCCGTATCGATCGGCCGACGCTCTTGGAACGCGGGGATCTCGGCCATGTCGACGACGTAGTCCACGTCGATCCCAGTCGAACGAAGGGTCAACCCCCCGTACAGGTTGATCGTGAAGTTCCCCAACGGATGGGCCTGAGCGCCGTTGGGGTTCGCGAGCAGCAACGTTGCCGCGAGCCCGAGGACGGACAGCAACCGTGTCACGGTTCTCATGCTGCACCGCCCAGCGACGCCAGCGTTGCGCGCGCAAGCGGGGCGAGCAGCAGATCGAACCGTGGATCGATCGAGAGAGCTTCGGTCAGTTCGCTCGCCGCGCGCGACGTGTCACCCAGCGCGGCCGAAACCATCCCCGCGTGGAACCACAGCCGCGCGTCCCGCGTGCCCAGGGCCAAGGCGCGGTCCGATGCGTCGCGCGCCTCGGCGAATCGTCCGACCCGATACAGCGCCCACGCGTAGGTGTCGTATCCATAGATGTCGCCGCGCGTGTGCAGCGAGGTCTCGGCGATCCGCACCGCTTGCGCGATCCGCCGGTCGTGGTCGGCATCGAACAGCGCGAGTTGCCGGTCATAGACGTGGGGCGTCGATGCGCTGAGCGAGGCGATGATGCGAACGGTTGCGTAGGGGTCCGCAGCCTTGGCGGGCCGGCCGGTCGCGACGTAGAGGTCGCCGAGCGCCGCCAGATAGGTGGGCTCCGGCACCATCGCGATCGCCCGTCGATAGCTCGCGATCGCGGCGTCCAACTGGCCGTCGCCGGTGAGCGCCCGCCCCAGACCCCCGCGCGCCACGTGATAGTCGGGCGCGATGCGCACCGCAGAGCGGTAGAACCCGACCGCTCGCCCGTATCGGCCTTGGTCCCGCGCGATCTGACCTTGCAAGGTCCGGTACCACGCGAGCTCTGCACCGAAGGCGCCTTGGTCGCCCGCCCGCTGGAACGCCTGCGCCGCGAGCATCTCGGCCCGCGCGACGTCGCCATGCAGGTAGGCCCATCGTGCGAGGCGCGCGTCGACGCCGGGCGCATCGGGCGCTTGCGACTGCAGCTGCGCGAAGGTCTGCGCCGCGGCGCTGTAGTCGCCCAGTTCCTGCTGCGCGTCGCCGATCACCGCGAGCGCGGGCAGCTGCGTGGCGTCGCGCCGATAGATGTCCTGTGCGAGCGAGAGTGCCCCGGCGAAGTCGTGCGTCGCGAAGTGCGCCGAGGCGAGCATCGTGCCCGCCTCGGGGTCGGTCGGGTACAGCTCGAGCGCGCGTCCCAGCGCGGTTTCTGCCTGTACGTAGCTCGCGATGTCGCCGGTGGTGCGGGCGCGCTGTAGGTACAGCCGCCCCAAGAAGGTGAATTCCAGCGGGTCCGGGTTCGTCGCAACACGGCCCTCGTAGGCTCGGATCAAGCGCTCCACCTCTTGCAGGCTCGTGCGCTGTTGGCCGAGCCCGGCGCTCGCAGCCTGGTCCACGGTCGGAGCCGTGATCGTGGCGGGAGCGGCCGTCGGCGCCGGTGCGGCGAAAGACCGGGGGGCCTGCAGGGCGTACGTCAGCACTGCCACGGCGAGCGCGCCGCCGACCAGCAGCGCCGCCATCTTGGAGCCCGATCCCATCCGCATCGTCGGGAACCTTTCCGTCGCTTCGAGATGAGCAGGGGTGGGGGGGGGGGGGGGGGGGGCCCCC
>JANMPG010000283.1:0-6053 GCA_031369745.1 Actinomycetes bacterium | reverse complement strand
TGGACCTGGAACTCATCGAAGAACCTGTCCCCGTATTGCGTGAACGGTCCGCCGTGGATGTTGAGCACCGCCGGATACACCGCCTCCTGGTCGAAGCCGGGCGGACGGATGATCCACCCGGGGACCTCGACCCCGTCGGGCGCGATCGAGATGAAGGACTCCGGCTCCGACAACGCGACGTCGGCGACGAACGGCGCCGCGACATCGGTCAGGCGGCGATCTGCGACGAAGAGCTCCGCGGGGCGTGTGGGCGTCGACATCGTGTGCACCACGACGTCGCCTACCACGTCGAAGCCGGTGAGCACGCCCGGCGGGTTCGCGCGGAGCGTCGGTGCGGCCGAGCCGTCCGCCGGCACCTCGTACAGCGGCACACGGCCACCGTCCTCGACCGTGAACACGATGCGATCGCCGTCCCACGACGGCGCTCGCACCGGCGGGAACGGTTCGGCGTTTCGGTCCAGCGCTTCCGTCAACGAAGCGCGTGCGCCCGAGGCGAGATCCACCACGGCGACCCTCGCGTGCCGGGGCTCGTCGAACTCGCCCGGGAAGTACGCGTAGGCGATCCGGTCGCCGTCAGGCGACCACGATGGCAGCAGACAGGTGCCATCGACGCCCGTCACGCAGGTCGGTACCCCGCCGGCGGCCGGGATGGTGTAGATGTCGGTGATCGTGCCCAGATCCCAGTCGGCATGGCGGGCAGAGGCGAACGCGATCGTCGCACCATCGGGCGACCATGCGGGCGTCTGGTCTTCGAACTCGCCGTCGGTCATCTGCACAGGGTCGTCGCCGCCGAGCCCAACGACGTACACGTGATGGGTTCGCCCTTGCGTCCATCCGTCGTTGTCCAGCCGGAACTGTAAGCGCGTGACCCGCCGCGGCGGGCGCTTGGCGGCCTCCTCGACGTCGTCGGCAGGGTCGTGTGCGCGGGCGGTGAAGGCGATCCGCGTGCTGTCGGGTGACCACGCCGCCCCTTCGACGCCTTCCTTCAGGTGCGTTAGCTGACGAGACTCGCCAGGGCCGTCGGCGGGAAGCACGAACAACTGCCCCGGCGTCTCGTCGCGGGCGGACACGAACGCGAGCCAGCGACCGTCGGGAGACCAGCGAGGGGCGCTGTCGCTCTTGCCGCCGAAGGTGAGTCGCCGCGGCGAACTCGAACCGTCCACGGCAACGGACCAGACGGCGCTGCGCGGCTCGTGACTCTCCTCGTCGATCCAGGCGACGACGTAGGCGACCGTGGCGCCATCGGGCGACAACCGCGGATCGCCGGCACCGGTCAGCCGATAGACGTCGTCAGGCTGCATACCTCGCACGGACCACCCCTCTCGCGACAGTGCCGCTGATACTCCCACGGATCCGCGGAGAAGATCGGACGGCGAGGTTCGGCGCCGAACTCAGCCGGCGGCCAGGAAGCTGAACTGGTCCAGGATGCGCGTGCTGCCCGACTTCGAGGTCTTGATCAGCTTGGTGGTGCACACCGCGGACCCGCCCGTCCATTTCGTCGTCGGCCCGAGCTGGAAGTAGGCACCGTAGCCGGCGGCGGTCGAGGAGTCGCGCATCACGGTTTCCCCATTCTGCTCGCAGCTCATCGTGATCGTGTCGGACAGGTGATTGCTGAGCCCGCCGCCTTCCAACGAGATGAACTCGCGCTTGCCGAAGGACGGGTTGGAGTCGACCAATGCGATGCCGACGCCACCGCCAGCGATCGAGAGGGCGCCCGCCGTCACTACGAGCGCGACCAGGAACTTCTTCATCGCAAGAGCCTCCGAGCTGTCCGAGGGGAGCGTCATGATGACCCACGGGCTCCGTCGGGCGCATCGGCCGGAAGGCGAGGCGATGGTCCTACCCAACCTCGGGTACCGGCCGAGGTTGCACATCCGCACGACTTTGCGCGAGGATGAACGCCCTAGGGGAGGGAATCGTCATGACGAAGAAGCTCTTCGCTGCGTTCGCGATCGCTTGTTGCATCGGGTTGCTCTCGGTCACACCGGCTGGGGCACTCGTGGTCGTGCACGAGACGGAATCCTACGAGGGAACGATCGACTGGATCTGTCCGGGGAGGAACCCTGTGGAGTCCTACGTCCAGACGTGGCACAGCGCGGTGTTCAAGCGCGACGGCAAGGCGGTACGAAGGATCGTCCACATCACGTGGCGGGGGGCGATCCGCCACCGCGAGACCGGTGCGGTGATCCGCGACAATGCCAACTGGACCGACGTCTACATCCTGGATGGGCACCGGGTCCTACGGTCCTACACGAGCGGCGTGATCTGGCGCCTCGCCATCCCCGGGCACGGCATCGTGGTGCACCAAAGCGGTCACCTCGTCTACAACAACGAGACCGACACTGAGTGGTCCTCGCCGCAGGCTATGAGCCCGGACATCTCGGCGATGTGTCCGTACGTGTGAGCCGCTAGGAACTCTTGCGAAGCGGAGCGTAGGCGAGCAGCACGCGCTTTTCCCCGACCTCGCCGAAGCGGATCGTCGCCTCGGCGTCGTCGCCGTAGCCGCTGGTCGCAACGACGACACCTTCGCCCCACCGTTCGTGCTGCACGGTGTCGCCCGTCGTGATCCCGGGGGCTTCGCGCTTCGGGACGCCGGCCGGCTTCGGCGGGCTCCAGCCCGGCTGCACCTGCACCTCGCCCGCGCCACCGGGCAACCCGATCACCGAGTAGCCGGACGCCACCTGTTGACCACCGCCGTAGCGCGACGGCGTTCGCTGCGCCCGCGTCTCGGATTCCTTGGCGTCGAGTAGCTGCTCGGGGATCTCGGCCAGGAACCGTGACGGAGGGTTGTAGTTGGTCTGCCCGTACAGCGTGCGGCTCCACGCGTGCGTGAGGTACAGCCGCCGCTGCGCGCGCGTGATGCCGACGTAGGCGAGGCGGCGCTCCTCCTCCAGCTCGTGCGTGTCGGTCATCGAGCGGAAGTGCGGGAAGACGCCGTCTTCCATGCCGACGACGAACACGACCGGGAACTCCAGGCCCTTCGCGATATGCAGGGTCATGAGCGTGACGGTCGAGTCTTCTTCTTCGTAGGAGTCTTGATCGCCGACGAGCGACACCAGCTCGAGGAATTCCGCCAAGCCGGCGTCGGGGTCGCGCGCGGCCGTTTCCAATGCCACCCCCGACAGCTCCTGGAGGTTCTCGATGCGGCCCTGCGACTCGATCGTGCGGTCGGTCTCGAGCTCGATCAGATACCCCGATTCCTTCGCCGCGAAGTCGACCATGCGGGCTGGGCCCGCGCCCTCGTCGTAGTGGGCCTGTAGCGCAACCATGATCTGGTTGAACCCGGCGACGGCTCCCTTGGCGCGTGTGTTCAGCACGGCGATCTCCTCGACACGGCGGCACGCCTGGACGACATCGATGCCCTCGGTGGCAGCGAAAGACTCGATCGCCGCCACAGTGGCGTCGCCGATCCCCCGCTTGGGCATGTTCACCACGCGACGAAACGAGATCACGTCCTGCGGGTTCAAGAGCAGTCGCAGGTATCCCAGCACGTCTTTGATCTCACGACGCTGGTAGAACCGCACGCCGCCAAAGACGCGATACGGGGTGCCCACGCGCATGAAGATGTCCTCCACGACACGGGACATCGCGTTCGTTCGATAAAACACCGCCACGTCGCGGTACCGGAACCCTTCTTCGTCCCGGAGGCGTTCGATCTCGGCGGCGACGAACATCGCCTCTTCATGCTCGTCGTTGCCGCGAAACGTCGTGACCAGCTCGCCCGCGGCCGCCTCGGTCCACAGCTCTTTGGGTTTGCGCTGCGCGTTGTGCTCGATCACCGCGTTCGCCGCGGCCAAGATGTTGCCCGTGGAGCGGTAGTTCTGCTCCATCACGAACACGGTCGCATCGGCGTAGTCGCGCTCGAAGTCGAGCAGGTTCTTGATCGTCGCGCCACGCCAGGAGTACACCCCCTGGTCGGCGTCGCCCACGACGCAGACGTTGCGATAGCGCTCGGCAAGCTTGTTGACCAGCTCGTACTGCGCTCGCGAGGTGTCCTGGTACTCGTCGACCAGCAGGTACCGGAACCGCTCCTGGTAGTGGCGCAACACGTCGGGGTGATCGCGGAACAGCCGCACCGTCTCGGTGATCAGGTCGTCGAAATCCAACGCGCCTGCCGCGTGCTTGCGCGCCTCGTAGACGCCGTAGACCTTGGCCACCATCTCCTCGTAGAAGTTCGAGGCCATCTGTGTGAACGCATCGACATCGAGCACCTGGTCCTTGGCACGCCCGATCGCCGACGCGAGCTGCTTGGGCGGGAATCGCTTGGGATCGATGTCGAGGTCGCGAACGATGCCGGAGATCAGCCGCTCGGAGTCGCCGTCGTCATAGATCGTGAAGCCCGACGGCACGCCGAGATGCTGGTGCTCGCGCCGCAGCAGGCGTGCGCACATGGAGTGGAACGTGAGCAGCCACATGCCACCGGCGGCGCCGGAGCCCACGAGCCGCTCGACCCGATCGCGCATCTCGCGCGCCGCCTTGTTCGTGAAGGTGATCGCGAGGATCTGCCCGGGAGCGACGTTGCGCTCCCGCACCAGGAACGCGATGCGGTGTGTCAGGGCTCGGGTCTTGCCGCTGCCGGCCCCCGCCACGATCAGCACGGGCCCTTCCGTATGCAGCACGGCTTCCCGCTGGATGTCGTTGAGACCGCTGAGCAGCGGCGATGTCGCACTCACCTCAGCAGTGTAGGCGGGGGTGCCGACGCACCGGCCGGATGCCCCATGACCTGGGACTTCCGCTCGATGGTGCCTCCGCGGCTCGCACGGTAGCGTTGTCGGCATGTCTGCGATCGGCACCGACGCGCCCGCGCCGAGCCGGCGTGTGAACGGCCACACCGTGCTGCGTTGGATCGGCATCGCGTGCCTGATGGGCGCAGCGTATTTCGGCGGGTACGTCGCCTGGCTGTTGTGGGGCACGGGCCTGGAGACACAGCAAGCCCAGGATGCGCTGCGCACGACGACGCAGCAGTGGGCCGGGCACCCGCAGACCCCGCCCACCGATGGCGGGCCCCGCGTCATCCCCGGCGACGCCTATGCGGTGATCCTCATCCCGAGCATCGGGGTCGACTTCGTGGTGGTCCAGGGAACGGACTATGAATCCCTCAAGAAGGGACCAGGCCACTACAGCGACACCGCGGATCCGTGGGACGGCGCGGGCCGCGTAGGGGTCGCCGGGCACCGAACCACCTACCTGCACCCGTTCTTCGATCTGGACAAGGTGCAAGCCGGGGACACGATCAGCCTGCTGACCCAGTACGGGCGCTACGACTACGTGGTGACCGCGAACTTCGTCTTGCCCGAGGAGACCGCCGGCAAAGTATTGGAGCAGACCGACGACCCGACGCTGGTGCTCACGACCTGTAATCCGAAGTACGCCTCGAGCCAGCGGCTGATCGTCGAGGCCAACCTGGTCGGCGGCCCCGGACCCTAAGCGGCGCTGATGCGCGGGGGGTGCCCCGGGCTGCTGCGTCGGGACCCGCCTCGTGAAGAAGAGCGCGAGCAGCGCGAACAGCGCCAGGAGCGCGAGCGTCGCGCGGAGCCCGTCAACCCGGGCCCGCTCGTTGAGATCCACGATCGCTTCGAGGGACGACCAGCCGAAGATGAGCTAGCCGAGGCTGGGCGAGCGCGCCGTCGTCAGCGAGCCGGAACAATAGATGACGCACCGATCATGAGGGCCCGCTTGCGCCCGATACCAGCGTGTACAAGACGATGGCGGTCTGGATCCCCGTGATCGTCGTCCCGAGGTCGTCGCCCACCGTGGCGATCGACACGTTCATGACCGAGGAGTCCAGCGCCATCAAGAACTGCGCGGCACACAAGGTGAGCAGCACAGACGTCGCCGCCTTCTGCGCAACCGTGCCGCCCGACGTGGTGGACATGCCCTACACCTACTCCCACTCGATGGTGCCCGGGGGCTTGCTCGTGATGTCGTAGGCGACCCGGTTGATGCCCGGCACCTCGCGCACGATCCGCGACGAGATCCGATCGAGCACCTCGGCAGGCAATCGGGCCCAGTCGGCGGTCATGGCGTCCTCACTCGTTACCGCGCGCACGATC
>JANMPG010000235.1:0-1747 GCA_031369745.1 Actinomycetes bacterium | reverse complement strand
AGCGGCCTTGGCCGGGGACCTCGTCGGGGTCGGGGTCGTACGGGAAATACTCGTCGGCGGTTTCGAAGAAGCGGCGATGTACCTGGTACACGCTCGCGTCGGGCGGAAACGCGTCGGTGCCGAACAGGAAGCGATCGGGGTGACGAACGATCAGCTCGCGCGTCGCGTGCGGCACCCGCCCGAGCTCCGCGATCCGCGCGGCGACATCGGCGTACACGTTGGGATAGGCGTCGAGCATGCGTCCGATCCACGTGAGGTTCTCGGCGTAGCACAGCGCATGCGCGCCGATCCACGTCACATCGCCGCGCCGTGCAATCAAGGCTTCGAGCGACTCGATGATCGCTTCGAACGGGGGGAACCGGTCGCGGTCACCGAACCACCAGTCGGGGTTCGCGAGCAACTCTTCCACGCGCTCGTTCCGGGCGTCGAGCGGCTCGAAGAACGCGACCGGGTCACCGACGTGGATCGTCACCGGGATCGCCGCCGCCGCGACCGCATCCCATACCGGATCAAGCCGACGATCGTCGGGCATCACGAGGTCGCCGGCGCCGTCCCGGAGGTGCAGGCCAAGGTTCTTCCACACTTTGAGGCCGCGAGCGCCCCGGGCCGCGCTGTTCGTCATCTGGGTTGCCAGACCCGACCAGTCCTCGCGCGCGAACAGCTCGCGGTCCCACTGCGCGAACGTCGCGAACCGACCCGGGTGCGCCCGGTCGTATCGCTCGAGGTTGGCGTCGAGTTCGTCGCCCCACATGCCGTCGAGGTTGACGATCACCTCGATGCCGAGCCGGTCCATCATCGCCACGAGTGCTCCGACGTCGGGCACCGACCAATCCCCCGTGAGCCAGCGGCCGAGGTGATTGTGCGCATCGACGATCGGGGACGGCGGTCGATCCGACAGCGGCGTCAGCGCTCGGCGCACCATCGGCACCGGCCGGAACTCGCGAAGCGGCAGATCGCGAAGTTCGTCCATCACACCGCGTCGACGGTGACGCCGGCATCGCGCAGCGCCCGCAACGCCCGCACGTTCGCGCCACGGTCCGTGATCAGTTGATCGACGCGTTCGACCGGACAGATCCGCGCGAAGGCGACGTGCCCGATCTTGGACGAGTCCGCCACCACGACCACGTGCTCCGCTCGCTCGATCAACGCGAGGTTCGTGTGCGCCTCGATCTCGTGGTGGGTCGTGCATCCGGCCCGTGCGTCGATCCCGTCGACACCGATCACGACCAGGTCCAGATGCAGACCGGCAAGCGACTGCTCCGCCAGGGGTCCGACCAATTCGTACGATTCCGGGCGGGCCGTGCCCCCGGTCACGACGAGCTTCAGGTTCGGGCGCACCGCGAGCTCGCCCGCGATGTTCAGCGCGTTCGTGACGACGGTGAGCCGTTCGCGGTCGACCAGCTCGCGCGCGACCTCCGTGCAGGTCGTGCCGCCGGTCAGGCCCACCGCCATGCCGTCGGAGATGAGTTCGGCCGCCATGTGCGCGATCTTTCGTTTCTCGTCGTGATGACGCGCACCCTTGTATCGAAGGGGCAACTCGTAGAGCACGCCCATCGGCACCGCGCCGCCGTGCGTGCGCGCGAGGAGGCGCTGCCCTTCGAGCAACTCGAGGTCGCGGCGGATCGTGGCGGCCGACACGTCCAGTCTGGACGCGAGGTCGGCCACCTCGACGGTGCCGTCTTCCGACAGCTCGGTCAGGATCGTCGAGAGCCGCTCCGCCTGATGCACGTTCGCGACGATACACCCA
>JANMPG010000222.1:0-17047 GCA_031369745.1 Actinomycetes bacterium | reverse complement strand
GCCCCGAACCGCGTTGAAGCCGATCCGCGGCCCACCCACGGGTGGGCGCCCCCCGCGCCCGCCCGCGCCGCGCCCGCCCCCCACCCCCCCCCCCCACCCCCCCGGGGGGGCGCGCCGCGCCTCCCCGTTCGCGTTTTGGATCTTGGTCGCGCTCGTGGCTGCCGTGTTGATCATCGGCATCGCCTCGATGAGCGCCTTGCTGGTGCAGGCGAGCTTCACCGTGGACGACCTGCGCACCCAACGAGGTGTACTGCTGCAACAGCAAGAGGTGCTGGGGGAGCAGGTCGCGGAAGATTCCTCGCCGCAACGGGTGATGGAGTGGGCCAAGCAACGCGGCATGCAGATGCCCGATCACGTCGTGACCCTGCCGCTGCCCAAGGCAGCGATCGAGGCCGGCGCGTGAAACGACCGCCGGCCGGGCGGTTGATCGCACTGTTCGTCGTCATGGCGCTGGCGCTGGGTGGCATCGTCGTGCGTCTTGCCTTGCTGCAGGTGCGCGAATCCGGGACGTATGCCGCGTTGGGTGTGGAGCAACGCTTGCGTACCGAACAGCTCGACGCGACCCGCGCGCAGATCCTCGATCGCAGCGGCAGCCCCCTTGCGGTCACACTGGAGGCTCGCGACGTGTATGCGAACCCCGCCAACGTGACCGATCCGATCGCAGAAGCGATCCCGCTTGCGGCCGCCCTCGGCCTCAGGAGCAAGGACGTCGCGGCGACCCTGGCCACGAGCGATGCGACGTTCGTCTACCTCGCACGCGGGGTCGATGTCGATGTGGCATCGAGCATCGAGGCGCTCGGCCTGCCGGGCATCGGGCTGTTGGCATCGCAACGGCGCCTGTACCCCGCAGGCTCGGCTGCCGCGCAAGTCGTGGGTGTGGTCAACCTCGACGGACTCGGGATCACCGGCCTCGAAAGTCAGTACGAACGAGCCCTTGCCGGTGACCCGGGTGCGCGAACCGTGGAGCTGTCCGCGATGGGACAGCAGATCGCAGGCGGCGTGCAGATCGATCAGGAGCCCCAGCCGGGCGCGGACCTCGTGTTGACGATCGATCGCCAGATGCAGTTCCTGGCGCAGCAGTACTTGCGTCAGGCCGTCCACGACAATCACGCCAAGGGCGGGACCGTGATCGTCATCGACCCGCGCTCCGGCGACATCTACGCGATGGCGAACTTCCCGACGTTTGACCCGAACGCGTTCGCCTCGGTCGATGCAAGCACGCTGCTCAACCGGGCGGTCACCGACACCTGGGAGCCGGGGTCGGTGAACAAGACGATCACCGCGGCGGCGGCACTGAGCTCTGGACTGGTGTCGCCGACCGAACGCTTCACCGTGCCCGCGACGCGCGATATCGACGGCTACACGATCCACGACGCCGAGGCGCACGCGACCGAGCGGATGACGCTCGGCGACATCATCGCGCACTCCAGCAACGTGGGGATCTCGATGGTCGCCGATCGCGTCGGCAACGAACAGCTGCAGCGATCGTTCGCGGACTTCGGGTTCGGCGCGCCCACCGGGGTGGGCTTCCCGGGTGAGGCCGCGGGATTGATGCCGGCGTCCAGCGACTGGAGCGACATCACGCGCGCGACGGTGTCCTTCGGCGCTGGCGTCGCGGTGTCGCCGCTGCAGATGGCAACGGTATACGCGACGATCGCCAACGGCGGCATGTATGTCCAGCCCCGGCTTGTGCGGGCCACCGTGGGATCCGACGGCACGAGGACCGACGTCGCCCCCGCGGTGCAGCGCCGCGTGATCAGCACGGAGACGACGCACCTGCTCACCGAGATGCTCGCCTACGCCGTACAAGACGGCACGGGCTCCAACGCGCAGATCCTCGGCTATCAGGTCGCGGGCAAGACCGGTACCGCGAAGAAGCTCGACAACCAGGGCAACTACACCGACCGCTACGTGGCATCGTTCATCGGGTTCCTGCCCGCATCTCGCCCCCGCATCGTCGTGGCGGCCATCCTGGACGAGCCCGAGACGATCTACGGTGGCGTCGCCGCAGCGCCGTTGTTCCAACACGTGGCGCGCTACGCGATCCAGCGCCTCGGCATCGAGCCGAGCGCGCCTGTGGGGTTGCCGCCGCGTGCCCTCCCGGCTCCCTGAGCCGGCCGGGCAGGCGTGTAGGCTCGCCCACGGTGGACGCGACCTTCCCCCTGGTGCGCCTCGCCGACGTGGCCGCAGTCGTGGGCGCCGAGGTGCGAGGCGATCCACAGACCGTTGTGAGCGACGCTGCCTATGACTCCCGCTCGGTGTCGCCCGGCAGCGTGTTTTTCTGTATCCCCGGTGCGGTGACCGACGGGCATTCCTTCGCGCCGCAAGCGATCGCGGCGGGCGCAGGATCGCTGGTCGTCGAACGAGCGCTGTCCATCGACGTGCCCCAGGTGATCGTCGGTTCCGTTCGGTCGGCGATCGGACCGATGTCCGCCGAGATCTTCGGGCACCCGGCCGAACAGATGGTCACGGTGGGCGTGACCGGGACGAATGGCAAGACCACCTCGACGTATCTCCTGGAGGCCGTCTTCCGGCAGGCCGGTTGGATGCCCGGGGCGATCGGCACGACGGGAGTGCGGATCGACGGCAAACCGGGCCCCTTGGCACGCACGACGCCGGAAGCCCCCGATCTACATCGACTGTTGGCCCGGATGCGAGCGGCCGGCGTAGGCGCCGTCGCGATGGAGATCTCTTCGCACGCGCTCGCACAGCACCGAGCCGACGGCGTCGTCGTGGACGTGGCGCTCTTCACGAACCTGTCGCAGGATCATCTGGACTTCCACGGTTCCATGCAGGCCTACTTCGAGGCCAAGCGCACGCTGTTCACCGCGTCGCACGCCCATCGCGGCGTCGTGAACGCAGACGACGCCCGGGGACGCGCGCTGCTGGCCGACGCCGCGATCCCGCTGACGACCTTCGCGGTGGACGCTGAGGCCGACGTCCGTGCGACGGATGTGCACGTCGATGCGGACGGGTTGCGATTCGTGGTCGAGGGCACCGAGGTACGCAGCCGCTTGAAGGGTCGTTTCAACGTGCACAACTGCCTGGGCGTGGTCGCCGTCGGTCGCACGCTCGGCGTCGCCGCCGTCGATATCGCCGAGGCGCTGGCCACGGTGCCATTGGTCCCCGGTCGGGTGGAGCCGGTCGAGGCGGGACAGGGGTTCGCCGTGGTAGTGGATTACGCACACACGCCGGATAGCATCCACAGCGTGCTCCGGGGTGCACGTCCACTGGCCGCTGGCCGGATGATCGTGGTGTTCGGTTGCGGCGGAGACCGTGACCGGGCGAAGCGACCGCTGATGGGTCGTGCCGCCGCCGAAGCATCGGATCTCGCGATCCTCACGAGCGACAACCCTCGATCGGAAGACCCGATGGCGATCATCGAAGAGATCCTCGCAGGGATGCCGGTCGACGGTGCCTACGTCGTGGAGCCGGACCGCAAGGCCGCGATCGCGCTCGCGATCGGCGAGGCCCGCGACGGCGATGTCGTCGTGATCGCCGGCAAGGGACACGAGACCTATCAAGAAGTTGGCGACCTCGTGCTGCCGTTCGACGACCGATCGGTGGCACGTGAAGCCATCCTCGCCCGCTCGGGGACCCGATGAAGCCGCGATCCCTCGCGTCGGTGGCGGCGGCGGTGGCCGGGGTCGTGAAGGGCGATGCCGACATGCAGATCCGCAGCGTCGAGACCGACTCGCGACGGGTGCGCGACGGAGCCGTGTTCGTCGCGATCCACGGCGAACGACTCGACGGCCACGACTTCGTGGGTGATGCGTTCGAACGCGGCGCGTCGGCGGCGGTCGTGCGCAGTGGCTTCGCCGTTGACGCTCCCGCGGTGGTCGTGATCGACACGGGACAGGCGTTGCTCGACCTCGGGGCCGATGAGCGTCGCGGGTTCGATGGCACCGTCGTCGCGATCACCGGAGCCAACGGCAAGACATCGACGAAGGATCTGACTGCGACCGTGTGCGCGCAGCGCCACCGAACCCACGCGAGCCCGTCATCGTTCAACAACGAGATCGGCGTGCCGATGACGCTGCTCGGCGCCCCACCCGATACCGAGGTGATCGTGGCCGAGCTCGGTGCGCGGCACGTCGGTGACGTGCGCCGACTGTGCGCGATCGCCGACCCCTCGATCGCCGTGGTGACCAACGTGGGCGTCGCACACATGGAGATCTTCGGATCGTGGGAGGCGATCGTCGCGGCTTCGGCGGAGCCGATCGAGGCGCTTCCCACCGACGGGGTTGCGATCTTGCATGCGGACGATCCGGTGGTTGCGGCGTTCGCGGCTCGCACCAGGGCACGCGTCATCACCTTCGGTCGCGCGGCCGATGCGAACGTTCGCGCCGACGCGCTGACGCTCGATCGTGACGGGCGCGCGTCGTTCGACCTGCTGGCCGGTGGCGCGCGTGAGCGGGTGAGCCTCGCCGTTGCGGGCGAGCACATGGTGGCCAACGCGCTCGCCGCTGCGGCCGTCGGGCTCGAGCTGGGTGTCTCGCTCGATGCGTGCGCGTCCGCACTCGCCGGCGCTCGCATCACACGCTGGCGCATGGAAACGACCGAGACGCCCGCGGGCGTACGCGTCGTGAACGACGCGTACAACGCGAACCCCGAATCCATGGCTGCCGCGCTCAAGACGGGCCGTTGGATGGCCGGCGAAGGCCGATTGATCGCCGTGCTCGGTCACATGGCCGAACTGGGCGCCATCGCCGTGGATGCGCACGAGCGGATCGGGGAGCTCGCGGCACGACTGCGCGTCGATCGCCTGATCACGATCGGGCCCGACGCCAAGGCGATCGCGGTCGCCGGCGTTCGTGAAGGTGTCGAGCCCGACAACGTGGCCGACTACGACGACATCGATGCGGCGCTGGCCGACGTGGTCGCCGATGCTCGTGACGGCGACGTCGTGTTGATCAAGGGATCGCGCGTGGCGGGTCTCGAGCAACTCGCGAGCCGGATCGTGGAGGCGCTGTCGTGATCTCGATCCTGATCGCCGCGGGCGTTGCTTTAGCGGTCGTTCTGCTCGGCACGCCGGTCGCGATCCGCGCGTTTTCGAACCTCGGCTGGGGCCAGCGCATCCGCGAGGATGGGCCGCACACCCACATGGAGAAGATGGGGACCCCAACGATGGGCGGCATCGTCATCTTGATCGGGTTCGTGCTCGGGTACCTCGCATCGCGCATCACCACCCAGCGCTTCACGGTCACCGGGCTCGCGTTGGTGCTGGCCGCCGTGGGTTTCGGCATCGTCGGTTTCTTCGACGACTACACGAAAGTGAAGCGCCGCCGCTCGCTCGGATTGACGAAGCGACAGAAGTTCGCCGGCACGGCCGTCGTCTCGCTGTTGTTCGCGTGGCTCGTGATGCATTACGGGGCGGATGCGGGCATCTCCACCCACGTGTCGTTCGTGCGCCCGACCGCGATCGCCCTGGGCGGGCTGTTCTTCCTGTGGGCATTCTTCGTGCTGACCGGCTCGTCCAACGCCGTGAACCTCACCGACGGCCTCGATGGTCTCGCGGCCGGGTCCTCGATCCTGGTCTCGGCCGCGTACATCTTCATCAGCTTCTGGCAGTTCCGGCACACATGTGGATTGCTCGGCAACGCCGCCGGGTGCTACTCGGTACGGGGAGCTGACCTGCAAGACGCCGCGATCGTCGCGGCAGCGATGATGGGCGCATCGACCGGGTTCTTGTGGTGGAACGCCGCGCCCGCCCGCATCTTCATGGGCGATACCGGCGCCTTGGCGATCGGCGGACTCTTCGGCGCGCTGGCGCTCGTAACGAACACGGTGCTGCTGTTGGTGGTCATCGGCGGTCTCTTCGTCTTGGAGACGCTGTCCGTGATCGTGCAGGTGATCTCCTACCGGGGATTCGGGCGGCGCGTCTTTCGGATGTCGCCGATCCATCACCACTTCGAGCTCGCGGGCTGGCCGGAGTTCACGGTGATCGTGCGTTTTTGGATCATCGCCGGCATGTGCTCGGCCGTGGGCATCGGCCTGTTCTACGCCGACTTCATCGCGCGGGGAGGCCTCGGGTGAGCGGTGTGTTCGAGGGTCGCCGTGCGGTCGTGCTCGGTGCCGGCGTCGCCGGACGAGCGGCGGCCGAAGCCCTCGTGGCCGAAGGAGCCGACGTCGTGATCACGGAGCTCCGCGACGCCGACGCGGTCGGCGATGTGGAGGGATTGCTCGCGATCGGCGTCGACGTGCGGCTCGGGGGTCATCGACCGTCCGACCTCGATGGCGCCGACGTCTTGGTGGCGAGCCCAGGGATCGCGCCGTCGGCCGAGGTCTTCGGCTGGGCGCGCGAACGCGGGCTTGCGGCCTGGGGGGAGCTCGAACTCGGCGCGCGCTTTGCGACCGTGCCGTATCTCGCCGTCACCGGCACCAACGGCAAGACGACGACCACGGGCATGCTTGCGGCATGCCTGCGCGCCGGCGGCCTCGACGCGGTCGCGTGCGGCAATATCGGCCACCCCTTCACGACGGCTGCCCGTGCCCAGCACGACGCGCTCGTCGTCGAGGCATCGTCGTTCCAGTTGGACCTGCAGTCGAGCTTCCATCCCCGTGTGTCGGTGCTCGTGAACCTGGCGCCCGATCATCTCGATCACCACGGCTCGTTCGAGGCATATCGCGACGCCAAGGCGAAGGTGTACGCCCAGCAGGGGCCCGGCGACACGCACGTGGGCAACCGGAGTGACGGCGCCGCTTCGGCAGTATCCGGCGCTGCCCCATGTGAGGTGCGGTGGTTCGTGACCGGCTCGCCGGCTTCCGGCGAGGTTGGGTACGAAGGGGACACGCTCCTCGCGCGACTTCCGAGCGGCGATGCGGCGCTCGGATCGGTCGATCCGGAGCGCGCCGGGTACCGCGAAGACGCCGCCGCGGCCGCAGCGGCGGCGATCGCATTCGGGATCGAGCCCTCGGCTGTGGCAGCGGGTCTTGCGTCGTTCGAACCCGGGGCTCACCGAGGTGAAGTCGTCGCGGTGATCGACGATGTGCGGTTCATCGACAACTCGAAGGCAACCAACGTGCATGCGGCGATGGCCGCGATCGCCGGGGTCCGCGACGGGGTCTTGATCGCGGGCGGCCGGGCCAAGGGCCAGGATCTGGGTCCGCTTGCGCGGCTCGCCGATCATCTGCGCGCGGTCGTCACGATCGGAGAGAGCGCGGCCGCCCTCGACGCGGTCTTTACCGGGATCGTTCCGGTGCAGCATGCCGCCTCGATCGAGGAGGCGGTGGGGCACGCTTTCGCGGCCGCCGCTCGCCCCGGCATCGTGATCCTCGCGCCCGCGTGTGCGAGCTGGGATCAGTTCACCTCCTACGCGCAACGTGGCGAGCGTTTCGCGCTGGCCGCCCGGGCGCTCGCGACGCAGGCGGACGCCCGTGGCTGACCGCACGCCCGCCGCCCGTCGCGGGCCGAGCACCAAGGCTGTGGCAGCCACCACGTCGGCCAGGCGAGGCTCACCGACGCGCCACCTGCGGGTGGTTCGTCCGGGTACCCAGCGCCGCAGCACGTCCGAGGCCAAGCGGCTGGCTCGCCACGACCTGGCGCTGCTGAGTGGGGCGGCGGGGTTCTTGACCGTGATCGGTCTGGTCATGGTTTTGTCGGCGGGCTCTGTGTCGGCCGCGCAGGGATACGACGGCAACAGCTTCTGGTACTTCCAGCGGCAAGGGGTGTACGCGGCCGTCGGCATCGGGACTGCCCTGTTCGTCGCGCGACTGTCGCCACGTGTGTGGAAGGGGCTCGGGTTTCCATTGTTGCTGGGGGCCACAGCGTTGATGTTGGTTGCCGCCCACCCGGCGTCGGGCACGTCGTTATACGGCGCGTCGCGCTGGATCGACCTCGGCCCGATCACCTTGCAGCCGTCGGAGTTCGCCAAACTCGGACTCGTCGCCGTCACCGCCTCGATCCTCACCAACAAGTGGAAGCGCCTGAACGAGCCGATCCAGCTGTTGTTCCCGCTCGGCGTGATCGTCGGGATCGTGGGGTTGCTCGGCATCGCGCAGCGCGACTTGGGCACGACGCTCATCTTGTGCGGGCTGGTCCTCGTCATGCTCTTCGTCGCGGGGGTGCGCCTGCGCTACCTGGCGATCGCCTCGGCAGCGGGTCTGCTCGGCGCGATGATCTTGATCGTTGGCGAGACCTACCGGCGAACGCGATTCTTCGACGCCTGGCTCAACCCGTGGGCGGATCGCCAGGGCAACGGCTTCCAGCTGATCCAGGGCTTGATCGCGATCGGCTCGGGCGGCTGGTTCGGCACGGGCCTTGGGACCAGCCGCGCCAAATGGGACTTCTTGCCCAACGCGCATTCGGACTTCATCTACGCCGTCATCGGTGAGGAACTCGGGCTGCTCGGTGCGCTTGCCGTGCTCTTCGCATTCGGGGTGTTGATCTATGCGGGCGTTCGGATCTCGCTGCACGCGCGGGGGACCTTCGAACGACTGTTGGCGGCCGGCGTGATCGGGTGGATCGGTCTGCAGGCCATCGTCAACATGGGAGCGGTCACCGGTGTGCTGCCGATCACGGGCGTGCCCCTCCCGCTCGTGTCGTTCGGCGGTACGGCGCTGGTCGTCACGCTGGCGGGGGTCGGCGTCCTGGCAAGCGTCGCTCGCGATGCCGCCGCTCGCCCGCAGGTCAAAGGCAAGCGCGCCGCCGCGGGGACCGGCGGGGGGCAGGCGCGCTCCACGCGACGATGAACGTCATCGTGACCGGCGGGGGCACAGCCGGACATGTCTTCCCGGCGCTTGCCACGGCGATCGAGCTTCGCGACCACCACGACGCGCAGGTCACCTACATCGGAGCCGAGGACGGACCGGAAGCGCGCCTCGTGCCGGCCGCCGGGTTCCCGTTCGTCGGGGTTCGGGTCGCGGCGGCGCAGACCCGTGTGTCGTTGGCGAGCCTGCGCGCGCTCGCACTGGCGTTTCGCGGCGCCCGGTCGTGTCGCGCGCTCGTGGATCGCGCCGATGTGGTCGTGAGCATCGGCGGGTTCGCCAGCGCCCCCGCGGTGCTGGCCGCCCGCCGTGCGCGTCGCCCCCTCGTGCTGATCGAGCAGAACTCGGTGCCGGGGCTCGTGAACCGGTTCGCCGCCCGCTGGGCGGTCGCGGTCGCCACGACGTTCGACGCGGCGGCGGCCCGCTTGCCGAGCGGCATGCGGATCGAACGCACCGGCAATCCGATCCGTACCGAGATCGCCGCGGTCCCGGCGAACCGAGCTCGGCTGCGTGCGGAGGCTCGGGAAGCCTTCGAACTGGAGGAGGGTCGCACGACCGTGCTGGTCGTGGGAGGAAGCCAAGGTGCCCTGCACATCGATCAAGCGGTGGCGGGCGCGCTCGCGGCGTTGCGCGATCGCGCCGATCTGCAGCTCCTGATCAGCACCGGCCCGGGACACGAAGATGTCGTTCGCGCTGCGGTCGAGCCCAACGCCCGTTTGCTCGTGTGCGTCGTGCCGCTCATCGAACGTATGGATCGCGCGCTCGCGCTCGCAGACCTCGTGGTGTCCCGCGCCGGCGCCGGCGTGGCAGAGCTCGCCGCCTGCGGGCTGCCGTCGATCCTGATCCCGTATCCGCACGCCACCGAGGATCATCAGGCGCACAACGCCCGTGAGGTCGTCGCCGCGGGCGCCGCGACGATGCTGCCGGACGCCGAACTGTCGTCATCCAGACTCGTGGAGAGCATGCTAGGTCTCGTGGATCACCCGGAGCAGCGAGCGCAAATGTCCGATGCCGCGACGCGATGGGCCCGCCCCGATGCCGCGCGGTCGATCGCGCGACTGGTCCTCGACGTGGTGGGGGAGCACGCGTGACGACCGCGGAGGAGCTGTGGGAGGCGCCGCCGGATTCGATCCCCACCCTTGCCGTACCGAGCCTCGAAGGGGTCGATCGCGTCCATCTGATCGGCATCGGCGGCGCCGGCATGCGCAATCTGGCGCGGCTGCTCATGGCCCGTGGCGTGCAGGTCCGTGGCTCGGATCTGAAGGCCTCGCGATACCTCGATGAGATCCGGGCGCAGGGGGCGCACGTCGACATCGGGCACGATCGAGACCACATCTTGGACCCGGCGTACCGGCCCGACGTCGTGATCACGTCGAGCGCGATCCGTGCCAACAACGCCGAGCTGCGGGCCGCCGAGGAGGCGGGGATCTCCGTGTGGCGCCGCCAACAGGCTCTGGCGGCACTGGCAGCCGGCCATCGACGCGTTGCCGTCGCCGGCACGCACGGCAAGACCACGACGACGTCGCTGCTTGCCGTGACCTTCGAGCAGCTGGGACTGGACCCGTCCTACCTGATCGGAGGGGACCTGAACGAGACCGGTGGCGGGGCACGACACGGCGGCGGCGATCTGTTCGTCTTCGAAGCCGACGAGAGCGACGGGTCGTTCCTGTTGGCCTCGCCGTGGACCGGCGTGATCACGAACATCGAGGTCGATCACGTCGAGTTTTACCCGGGCGGCCTGTTGGAGATCGAGGGCGCATTCGCCCGCTTCGCCCACAGTTGCGATGGCGTCGTGGCGTATGGAGACGACCCGGCCGTCGTGCGAGCGCTCCGTCGTGCGGGTGTCGAGGCGCTGACCTACGGCACCGGGCCGGAGGCGGACCTGCGACTCATGGTCGAGCACCTCGGTCCCGACGGAGCGCGCGGTGTCGTGCGTGGCCCGGGCGGCCTCGACGTGGCGCTGGCATTGCGGATCGACGGACCGCATAACCTGTTGAACGCGACCGCGGCGATGGCGGTGGCGATGCGCGCCGGGGTCGACCCTGAAGCCGCCGCGTCGGCGATGGCGACCTTCGGCGGTGTGCATCGCCGATTCGAGCACCGCGGAACCGCGCGGGGAGCCTGGTTCTACGACGACTACGGCCACACTCCCACCGAGATGTCCGTCACGATCGACACCGCCCGGCGGCGTCGGCCGCGTCGCGTGATCGCGCTCGTGCAGCCGCACCGGTACCCCCGCGTACAGGCCCTGTGGCGGGAGTTGGGCGCGAGCGTGGCCGGCGCAGACCTCGTGGTCGTGACCGACATATACGGCGCGGCGCAGCCGCCCATCCCTGGCGTGACCGGCCGGCTCGTGGCCGACGGGGTCGCGCTCGCCTCGCCCGACACGCGAACGGTCTATGCCCCGCACCGAGTTGACGTGGTGGAGTTCCTCGCGCACGAGGTGGGGGAGGGCGATCTCGTCGTGACGATGGGGTGCGGCGACGTATGGATGCTCGGGGACGCGGTGCGGGAACGGATCGAGGAGATCGACGGCGGATGAGTGGCGACATCGCGCTCGCCCGTTCGATCCTGCGCGAGGCATGCGGGGATCGGGTCCGCGAATGGTTCCCTCTCGCACCGCTCACGACGTTTCGCATCGGGGGGCCGGCGGCGCTGTATCTGGAGCCCGACGGCGACGCGGACCTCGTTGCCGTTTCCGCCGCGATCGCACAGGCCGAGATCCCGTACGCGATCTTGGGCAAGGGATCCAACGTATTGGTGCCAGACGCGGGTTTCGCGGGCCTGGTGCTCCGGCTCGGTCGCGGGTATCGATGGACGGCGCGGGCGGGTGAGGTCCTGACGGTCGGCGCCTCGATGCCGCTTCCCGCCTTCGCCGGTGTCGCGCTTCGCCACGGTCTCGACGGCCTGGCGTTCGGCGTGGCGATCCCGGCGAGCGTCGGCGGCGCGGTGCGCATGAACGCCGGTGCCCACGGCGGTCAGATGAGCGACGTCGTGGAGCAGGTGGATGTCTTCTTGCTCGATGACGGCGTGCGTGCCTACGTGGAGGCCGCCGACGTGGGGTTCGGTTACCGGCACACGCAGCTTCGCCGGGATGCGGTCGTCCTCGGCGCTCGCTGTGGGCTGCGCGAGACGGATCCGCAGCGCATCCGGCTCGCGATGGACGAAGCGCGGGAGTGGCGTCGGCGAACCCAGCCGGTGGCCGAGCCCAACTGCGGGAGCGTCTTCACCAATCCCCCCGGCGCCGCCGCGGCCGCGTTGATCGATGGTGTCGGGCTGAAGGGGGAGCGGATCGGTGGCGCCAGCGTGTCCACCAAGCACGCGAACTTCATCATCGCCGATCCGGGTTCCACGGCCGCAGACGTACGGGCGCTGATCGACCTGATCCGAGATCGGGTCCAGGCGGAAACCGGCGTCCGTCTCGTGCCGGAGGTCCGTGAGCTCGGCGCCTCCGATGCGTGAGATGGACCCACGCCGTCGCAGGATGCTGTTCATCGTCGTCGCCGTGCCGGTGGTTCTGGCGATGCTGTCGTGGGCCTTGACCTACACGTCGCTGTTCGACGCACGTCACATCCGGGTCGAAGGAAACCAGGTGTTGAGCGCCGAGCAGGTGCGAACCCTCGCGGGGGTGGACGAGGCCACCAATACGTTCCATCTGGATGAGGATCCGATCCTTGACGCGCTGCGCTCGAGCCCCTGGATCGCCGAGGCGTCCGTGCGCACGGAGTTGCCCGGCACGCTGGTGCTGATCGTCGATGAGCGCAGCCCCGTCGGCGTCATCACGGCGATGGGCGACACCGGGATCTTGGCCAGCGACGGCAGCTTGCTCCCGGGTTCACCCGGCGTTGCGGACGGCCTGCCGATCGTGCGAGCCGGGCTGGGTGCGCCCTCGGCAGAGCAGCGGGTCGCGGCCGCCGCCCTACTGTCGGCCCTCGCGCCGATCGTCGCTCGCCAAGTTGGCGAGGTGCTCGTCGATCAAGACGGCACCGTGACGATGACGCTTGCGAACGGCACCGTCGTGCATGCCGGACACGCGGGGCAGGAGAGCGTGAAAGCGGAGGCATTGCGCGGTGTGCTGCGTTGGGGGGTGTCGAAAGGGGTGAGCTTCAACTCGATCGACGTCTCGTCGCCGGCTGCTCCGAGCGCGACCCTGACGGACGGCTCGACGTTCACCCCTTGACATCGACGTTTCGGTTCACCCAGCTGTCACGCGCACCAAGAACCCGAGGGTCGGTGCGACCAGCGAGATCGCTTGACGACGCTGGTCAGGGCTAGTATGGTCACGACCTTGACTGCAGGTAGATATAACAATAAGTATCTACTTGACGGTTACGGTTGTAGGTAAGGAACGGCGTTTCACCAGGTAGGAGTGCACCGGAGAGGTGACCGGCTCGGTCGCCTGGAGGACAGGACGAACCATGATGGATGCTCCCCAGAACTACCTCGCCGTGATCAAGGTCATCGGGATCGGCGGTGGCGGCGTGAACGCGGTGAACCGGATGATCGAGGCGGGCCTGCGGGGCGTCGAGTTCATCGCCGTCAACACCGATGCGCAAACCCTGCTGATGTCCGATGCAGAAGTGAAGCTCGACATCGGGAGGGAGACCACCCGGGGTCTCGGCGCGGGCTCCAACCCCGAGGTTGGCAAGCACGCCGCCGACGAGCACGCCGATGAGATCGAAGAGATCCTCAAGGGCGCAGACATGGTGTTCATCACCGCCGGCGAAGGCGGCGGCACCGGCACCGGCGGCTCGCCCGTCGTGGCTGAGATCGCCCGTAACCTCGGCGCGCTGACCATCGGTGTCGTGACCCGACCGTTCGGCTTCGAAGGACGCAAGCGGGCCACCCAGGCCGACGTCGGCATCACCGAGTTGAAGAAGGCTGTCGACACGCTGATCGTGGTTCCCAACGACCGGCTGCTGCAGGTGGCCGATCCTTCGATGCCGATGGTCGACGCATTCCGGATGGCCGATCAGGTGCTCTACCAAGGCGTCGACGGCATCACGTCGTTGATCACGACCCCTGGTCTGATCAACCTCGACTTCGCCGATGTGAAGTCGGTGATGGCCGGGGCCGGGTCCGCGCTCATGGGCATCGGCATCGGATCCGGCAACGACCGGGCGATCGATGCCGCCAAGGCCGCCATCTCCAGCCCACTGCTCGAGTCCTCGATCGACGGGGCCAAGGGCGTGCTGCTGTCGATCGCGGGCCCGACCGACCTTTCGCTGCACGAGGTCAACGCGGCCGCCGACATGATCACGCGGGTGGCACACCCCGACGCGAACATCATCTTCGGCGCTGTGGTCGACGACATGCTCGGCGAAGAGGTTCGGGTCACCGTCGTTGCGGCCGGTTTCGACAAGGTCGCGCTGTCGTCGGATAACCGATTCGAAAGCCGCCTGTCGCGTTTGCTCGAGGAGCCGAGTCGAGCCGGCGAGGACCCGCTGCCGTCGCTGTTGCACGACGACGACGCGGACGTCTTCGCCTCGGATCTTGATCAGCCCACATCGGTTTCCTTCGACGCGGAAGAGGATCTGGACATCCCGGATTTCCTGAAGAGCTAGCGGTACGACCCGCCCCGCGCGGCCCCGCGCGCAGCTTGGGGGCGGGTCGGAACCGGGCCGGAGGCGACCTTCCCCCGCCTCGAGGCCCGGTCCCGACCCGCCCCTTTCGTATGCTCGCGGCGTGATCGCGAGTCCCGATCAGATCGCCGAGAACCTCAGCGAGGTGCGGTCGCGACTGGCCGAATCCGCCACCGCGGCGGGCCGAGACCCCGCCAACGTGCTGCTGATCGCGGTAAGCAAGACCGTCGGCGCCGATGCCATCGCCGCAGCCGTCGCGGCGGGAGTGCGAGATCTCGGTGAGAACTACGTGTCGGAACTGCGCGCCAAGCGTCCCGCCCTGTCCGGCCTGCCCGCTCGCTGGCACTACATCGGCGCCCTGCAGTCCGGCACGGCACATCATGTCGCCGACCTGGCCGACGTCGTGCATACGGTCACCGGCGGCTCGGCCGCCCGTCGGCTCGCCGGGCGAGCGGCCCGAGCCGGGCATGTCATCGACACCCTGATCGAGGTCGACTTCACGAACCAACGTTCGGGAGTCGCACCGGAATCGCTCGATGCCACGGCGGATCTCGTCGCCTCACTGGAGGGTGTACGACTGACCGGGCTCATGACGATCGCACCCCTGGGCGAGTCGCCACAGGAGGCTCGCCCGTGGTTCCGTCGCCTGCGCGAGCTTCGCGACGAGCTCGCGGAAAAGCACCCCAACGTGCTGGAACTGTCGATGGGGATGTCGTTGGATTACCTGGTCGCAGTGCAAGAAGGCGCTACGATGGTCAGGATCGGTACGGCGGTGTTCGGCGCCCGTACACCGTGAGCAGGAGGAAGCGAGGATGCCCGGCGTGTGGAAGAAGACCCTGAACTACCTGGGGCTGGTCGAAGAAGACGAAGACTTCGTCGATGAGATGCCAGAGTCGGAGCCCTCGACCGTTCGTCGGATGCGTCCGCAATCGATGAGCGACGTGTCGGCCGACGCTGAAGGCGTCGTTCGCACCATCTCGGCGCCTCGTCCCGCGTCCGTGTCGCCCTCGGCGATCCACAAGTCCGAGCCCAAGCGCTTCAACGAAGCGCGCGACGTCGCCGATCGGTTCAAGGATGGCGCGGCCGTGATCATGAACCTGCAGAGCACCGAGGACGCCACCGCCCGTCGATTGGTCGACTTCGCGTCCGGGCTTGTGTACGGCCTCGACGGCAAGATCGAGCTGATCGCCAACCGTGTCTACCTGTTGAGCCCCACCGACGTCGAGGTCTCAGCGGAGGACCGCGAGAAGCTCGCCGGCGGCGCCTTCTACAACCAGTTCTGACCCGCTCGCCGCCTCGCCGCCGGTTCCTGCCCGGCGACTGTTAGCCTTCTCGACCATGCTGATTGCGGTGAGTCCCTTCGCACGATTGATCTGTGTTGCGCTCACGGTCGTGTGGCTGCTGTTGCTCGCGCGCGTGGTCGTGAGCTGGATCGAATATTTCGGCGGGCGCCGCCCGATGGTTGGACCGCTGCGATCGGCCTACGATCTGTTGATCGAGGTCACCGACGTGGGGCTCAAGCCGCTGCGGCGAATCGTGCCGCCCGCTGGCATGTTCGACATCTCGGTGCTCGTAGCATTCGTGATCATCTTCGTCGCGCAGCAGGCGCTGTGCTAAGGAACTGAGGAGGCACCATGACGGACGATCGGCCCACGAACCCCACGGCGGCGTCGGGTGTCGTGATCACCCCCGCCGAGATCCAGCAGCAGGAGTTCGCTGTGACGCGATTCGGCGGGTATCGGATGCGCGACGTCGACGAGTTCCTGGATCGGCTCACGGGGTCGGCGGAAGCCATCCTCGCCGAGAACGAGCGTCTGCGCGCCGGCGGGTCGCCTATCGTCGGCACCTCGGACCTGGACGACGTGAACCGCCAGGCCGACGAGATCGTCCAGCGCGCTCGTGACGAGGCGGCACGCATCATCGCCGAGGCGAACGAACGGGTGGCCACCACGGGGGGCGCCGCAGCGACCGGTGCCGTCTCGGGGTCGACGCCGTCCCAACGAGTCGCCGTCGACGCCTTCTTGAGCCAGGAGCGCGACTTCCTGCAGAGCCTGGCGACGTTGGTGCAGGGGCATGCCGAATCCGTGAAGGGGATGGCGAAGCGGGCCCGCGCGAGTCAGGCGGCCGAGGCCGCGGCTCCCGTCGTGGTGGGTGAGGCCGCCGAGACCCCCGACGCCCCCGACGCCATGAAGGCTGGGGAAGCAACGCAGGAGCACAAGGACGAACCAGAGGCGCAGCGTGCCGTCGACCAGGCGCCTGCCCCGCAGCCTCGGCCGGCCTCGCCGACCCAGGGCGGCCCCGACCGCGAACGGGAAGGCGACCCGTCGCTCAAGCAGCTGTTCTGGGGCGAGGAGAACTAGGAACCCTCGCCGGCGGGGCTCGCCCGGCGCAGTCGCACGCCGACGGACTGCCCGTCGATGTCGGCGTCGACGGCGTAGGTGGCGCCCTCGACCGGTCCGCGGACCAGCTCCACCGTCAGCGTCTCGCCGGTGACGAACGGCTCATGTGCCGACAGCGCCTCGGCGAGCTCGCCCTCCACGGTCAGACCGAGCACGATGCGATCGCTCACCTCGAGCGCGGCCGCCCGACGGGCATCCTGGACCAGCCGCACGAGTTCGCGAGCGAGCCCCTCTCGGCGCAGATCGTCGGTGATCTCCAGTTCGAGCGCGACCGTGACGCCGCCCTCCGAGGCGACGCCCCAGCCTTCGAGCACCTGCTGGGCGAGTTCGACGTCATCGGGTCCGATCGTGATGGCCGCG
>JANMPG010000188.1:0-2541 GCA_031369745.1 Actinomycetes bacterium | reverse complement strand
TCCGCTGCGGGGGCAGAACAACGTGCAGGGTGGCGGCGACATGGGTGCCATCCCGAACAAGCTGCCCGGCTTCCAAGATGTCGAAACCGACACCGTGGCTCGCGAGCGTTTCGAGACCGCGTGGGGCGTGTCGATCCCGCCGCGCAGCGGCTGGCACCTCACGGCGATGTTCGAGGCCATGGAGCGCGGTGAGCTCACGGCGGTGTACTGCATCGGTGAGAACCCCGCCACCTCGGAGGCCGACATGGACCACGCGGTGCGCCTGCTCGCGGGGCTCGACACACTGATCGTGCAAGACATCTTCATGACCAAGACCGCGGAACTTGCCGATGTCGTCTTCCCGGCGTCCAACGCGTCGTTCGAAAGCGAAGGGACGGTCACGAACTCCGAACGCCGGGTGCAGCGGGTGCGCAAGGCGCTCGAACCCCCGGGCGAGGCTCGCGACGACATCTGGATCATCGTGGAGCTCGCGAAGCGACTCGGCGCCGACTGGGGCGAGGTAACGCCCGAGCAGGCGTGGGACGAGCTGCGGTCGTTGTCGCCGATGCACTCCCTGATGTCGTGGCAGCACATCGAAGAGCTCGGTGGCATCCAGTGGCCCTGCGACGCAGATCATCCCGATGGGATGCAGTTTCTGCACGAACGGCTGTGGGCGTTCGAGGACCCCGACCGTCAGGGGCCCAAGGCGCCGTTCAGCGTCGTGATCGACATACCGCCGGCCGACGAGCTGTCCGAGGAATTCCCCCTGCGCTTGACGACAGGTCGCCGACTGGAGTCGTTCAATACCGGCGTGCAGTCCAACGCGTTTGTTTCGCCGTTGCACCGGGGCGAGTCGCTCGATCTGTCGCCGGAGGATGCCGCCGACCTTGGCGTCGCCGAGGGTGAGATCGTCCGCGTCGTGTCGCGCCGAGGGGCGATCGAGGCCCCGGTGCACCTCACAACCGCGCTGCGCGCAGGATTGGCCTTCATGACCTTCCACTTCCCCGATGAGGTCGAAACCAACCGGATCACGAACGAGGCCTACGACCCGAAGTCGGGCACCTCGGAGTTCAAAGCGACCGCGATCCGCGTGGAGAAGCGTGCGGGCGCGTCGGCGGAGGTGGCTTCCTAGCGTGGACCTGCATCTGATGGCGGCGATCGCGACCGATGAGGAGCGCGCCGCGGTCGACGCGGTGGCCGGCCTGCCCGACACGGGCTGGGAAGGCGGCGAGCGCTCCGCCGGGGACCTGCGCGTCGCTCGGGCCCCGCGGGATCGGCGAACCCTCCTGCTGCCGGTCCTGCACTCCCTGCAGGCCCGTATCGGGTGGATCAGCGAAGGGGGTCTCAACTACGCGTGCGAGCGACTGGTCGTTCCGCCGGCCGAGGCGTACGGCGTCGCGACGTTCTACGCGATGTTCAGCGTCGAGTCGCAGCCGTCCACGGTGGTCCACGTGTGCGACGACCTCGCGTGCCGCATCAACGGGGGCGAGGCGATCGCACATCGCCTCGAGGCCGAGCTCGCGGAGGGAGCCAAGGTCGTGCGAAGCCCGTGTCTCGGCATGTGCGAGGCGGCTCCCGCCGTGCTGTTCCAGCGTGCTGGAGCAGGGGCCGTGTCCTATGTCGTTGCGCCTGCGGACGCCGACCATGCCGCGGCGCTTGCCCGAGGCGAGCGCGTGCACACGCCGTTCGGCGGGCTCGCGCCTCGTCACGGGGGTGAGCGTTTGTTGCGCAGAGTCGGGGCGGTGGACCCTGCCTCCCTGCACGACTACCGGGCGCACGACGGCTACGCGGCGCTGTCGCGTGCGATCGAACTCGGTCCCGACGCCGTGATCCAGCAGGTCACCGACGCGAAGCTGCTCGGTCGGGGCGGGGCGGCGTTCCCTACCGGGGTGAAATGGCGAGCCGTCGCCGATCAGCCGGCCGGACCCAAGTTCGTGGTCTGCAACGCGGACGAGTCCGAGCCAGGAACCTTCAAGGACCGGGTGATCATGGAGCACGACCCGTTCGCGGTGATCGAGGCGCTGACCATCGCGGGGTATGCGACCGGCGCCGAGAAAGGCTTTCTCTATGTGCGCGGGGAGTATCCGCGTGCGACCCATCACCTGCAGCAGGCGATCGAGCAGGCTCGCGAAGCGTCGCTGCTCGGGCCCGACGTGATGCACGCCGGCTTCGCGTTCGACATCGAGCTGCGCAGCGGCGCGGGCGCCTACATCTGCGGCGAGGAGACAGCGCTGTTCAACTCGATCGAAGGGCGTCGCGGCGAGCCTCGGAACAAGCCGCCGTTCCCGGTCACGCACGGATTGTTCGGCAAGCCCACGGCGATCAACAACGTCGAGACGTTGATCAACGTCCTGCAGATCCTGGAGCTCGGGGCGGCCGGGTACGCCTCGCTCGGTACGCAGGGATCTACCGGCACGCGGCTGCTGTGCCTGTCGGGCCACGTGGAGCATCCGGGGGTCTATGAGGTCGAGCACGGCGTGACCCTCGGCGAGGCGATCGAGTTGGCCGGCGGCGTTCGCGGCGGCGCGCCGCTCAAGGCGGTCATGCTGGGCGGCGCGGCCG
>JANMPG010000105.1:0-3750 GCA_031369745.1 Actinomycetes bacterium | reverse complement strand
GACCTTCTCCAACCCCGGCCCGTACTACGACCTGGGATGGAACTACACAGTGCCGTACACGATCTACACGTGGGGCGTGGCCTACCGGCGCGACCGCGTCAGCGACGACGAGGCCGCGACCCAGGGCTGGGATGCCCTGTGGAACAGCGCGTATGACGGTGCGATCAGCCTGTACGACTCCTACGGCGACACGATCGCGATCACGATCTTGCGCAACGGGAGTCTCGACGTGAACACCGGCGACCCTGCGCTGATCGAGGCCGCTAAGGAGTCGATCCTGGAAGCGATCAACGACCACCAGGCTCGTCTGACGATCAACGGGGTCTACGCCAAGCTCCCGGCGGGGGACTTCACCGTTGCGGAGTCCTGGTCGGGCGACATCGTCGGCGCCCAGTGGTACCTACCCAAGGGCGTCGGCACGGACGTGCTCGGCTTTTGGCGTCCGCCGACGGGTCAGACGATGATCAGCAACGACACGTTGGTGATCCCCACGGCGGCCAAGAACCCGCGCCTCGCGCACGAGTTCCTCAACTTCTTCTTGGACGAGAAGAACGGCTACGACAACTTCGTGAACTGGAACGGCTACCAACCGCCGTTCACGTCGATCCAGCCCGAGTCGCTCATCGCCGATGGCGTCGTGCCGGAGAACCTCGGCGCGGCGGTCGTGACCGAGGACATGTTCAAGAAGGACCTGACCCCTTACGAGCTGACGCCGACGGTCGACCAGATGTGGCTGGACGCGTGGACCACGATCACCTCCGGTGCCTGAACAAGTAGAGACCGAAGCACCGCCGCGGCGTGGGAAGCGCCGCGGCGGCGATCAGGACACCGGCAGGTCGGGGGTCTGGTACCCGCGTTGGTACTGGCCGTCGTTCGTCACTCCCGGTGCGATCTTCCTCGTGGTCTTGTTCGTGCTGCCCTTCTACGTCGTGTTCGCCGTCGCGTTCGGCGCCATCGACTTCAGCAGCTTCGGTGTGGCCGTCCCCTACTACGCCCCGTGGTGGTGGTCGTTCAGCACGTTCAACCAGACGCTCACCAAGTTCTACGTCGGCGCCGCCGACTACCAGGCGCCGCTGTTGCGCACGTTCGAGTACGTGATCGCCGCGAGCGTGATCTGCCTCGTGCTGGGATATGCGGTCGCCTACTACACCGCGCGGTACGCCACGAGATACCGCGGTCTCATATTGATCTTGCTCGTCTCGCCGTTTTGGATCAGCTACTTGATGCGTATCTACGCGTGGCAAGGACTGCTGGACACCGAGGGGCCGATCAACTGGCTGTTGAGCCCGTTGGGATTCGGCAACACCAACTGGCTGGAGGGCAAGTCGATCACGGTGATCCTCGGGCTCGTGTACGGCTATATCCCGTTCATGATCTTGCCGCTGTATGCGTCGCTCGATCGGATCGAGGAGAGCCTCTTGGAGGCTGGTCGTGACCTCGGGGGCAGCGGCGCACGCACCTTCTGGCGCGTGACGCTGCCGCTGTCGCGGCCCGCGATCCTAGCCGGCATCGTCATCGTCACGCTGCCGATGTTCGGTGACTACTACACGAACGATCTGCTCGGCACGACCAAGACCTCGATGTTCGGCAACCTGATCGCGCAGCAACGAACGCAGAGCGGTGGTTCGACCAGAGCGGCGTCGCTCGTGCTGATCCTGTCGGTGATCGTGCTGATCCCGATGCTGTACTACCTACGCGAGACGAAGCGTCAGGCGGAGCGGGCATGAGTTCGACCCTGCAGTCCTCGACCGTCAAGATCCCGCGCCAGGGTTACCTCTCGAACCCGTGGCGCAAGCCGCGTTTCCTGCAGGCGACCACCCTGCTGTACCTCATGTGGTCGCTGCTGCCGGTGCTGATCGCCGTGCTGTTCTCGTTCAACGACGGCCGGTCGCGCAGCGCCTGGCAGGGGTTCTCGATGCGCTGGTGGACCGCCGACCCGACGGACTCACTCCTGCACGACGCGGCGATCCGCACCGCGATGGTGCAGACGTTCAAGCTGGCTATCATCACGGTGCTCGTCGCCGTGCCGTTGGGAACCCTGTTCGCGATCGGGATCGACCGGTGGCACGGACGGCCCGCACGTGCGGCGAATTTCACGATGCTGCTGTCGTTCGTCGTGCCCGAGATCATCCTGGGCGTCTCGCTCTACATCCTGTTCACGAACCTGCTCGCCGGGACCGTGACGCTGGGTACCAACGCGCAGATCTTGGGCCTGACGGCCTTCCAACTCAGCTACCCATTCATCATCGTACGCGCGCGGCTGCTGTCGATCGGCTCCGAATACGAACAGGCGGCGATGGATCTGGGCGCAACGCCGAGTCAGGCGATCCGACGGGTCCTGCTGCCGCTGCTATCCCCGGCGATCTTGGCGAGTGTCGCCCTCGTGTTCGCCGACTGCGTCGATGACTTCGTCACCGTCGCGGCGCTCTCGGGCCCCGCCAGCAGCGAGACGCTCGCGCAGAAGATCTACTCGGCGGCCCGTTCCTCACCGACGCCCGAGGTGAACGCGGCGGCCACGATGATGCTGATCACGACGCTGTTGGTGATCACGGGTGGTCTCCTCTTCTACAAGCGGGTGAACCGCGGTCAGGACACCGGCGGCGCCGCAGAATTCGTGCAGCTGTAGGGCGAACTCGACGCGGCCGGGTGGGCCACGGCCACCGGTGATCTGCGCAGTTACTTCTCCTCGAGCGAGACGTCCAGCTCGGCTTCCTCCAAGACCGCGGTGCCGCCCTCGGGCAGCACCCGGAGCGCCTCTCGCGGGAAATGGGCGGTGATCGCGTCGCCGGAGCGATGTGGATCGCCGCCCCCCGTGTTGGGGGTCCACGCTTGGATCGTCTGACCGGTGGCCAGGTGCAGGATCACCTGCAGCACCGAGCCGACGTAGACGGTGCGCTCGACCATAGCCGGCACCCGATTCTCGCCCGTCGTGCCCTGCGCCTGGATCTCGACGCGCTCGGGGCGGATCGTGACCTTGCACTCCCCGACGGTGTCGGCATCGCCCTGGCCGGCCACGAGCTGGAACTCGCCGACGGTGACCTTGCAGCCACCGTCGCCGACGCCGGCGGCCTTGGCCTCCATCAGGTTCGACACCCCCAGGAAGTCAGCCACGTAGGCCGTCGCCGGCGCCTCGTAGATCTCCTTGGGAGGCCCGACCTGTTCCACGGTGCCCTGCGACATCACCTCGATGCGGTCAGACATCGTCAGGGCCTCTTCCTGGTCGTGGGTCACGTAGATGAACGTGATGCCGACCTCTTCTTGCAAGGCCTTCAGCTCGATCTGTAGGCGCTTGCGCAGCTTCGCGTCACGGGCGCCCAGCGGCTCATCGAGCAGCAGCACCTTCGGGTTCAAGATCAGGGCGCGAGCGAGCGCGACGCGCTGTTGCTGGCCGCCCGACAGCTGGTTGGGCCGGCGCTTGGCGAACGGGCTCATCTGCACCAACTCGAGGGAGTCACCCACACGGACGCGGGACTCCTCTTTGGTGGCCTTCTGATACTTCAGCCCGAACGCGACGTTCTCCTCCACCGTGAGGTGCGGGAACAGCGCGTAGTTCTGGAACACGGTGTTGACGTTGCGCTTGTGGGGCGGGGTCTGGGCCATGTCGACGCCGTCGAGCAGGATCTGGCCCTCGGTCGGGCGCTCGAAGCCGGCGATCATCCGCAGGGTGGTGGTCTTGCCACACCCGGATGGCCCGAGCAGAGAGAAGAACTCGCCCGAAGGCATCTCGAGATTGATCCCCGCGACCGCGGC
>JANMPG010000141.1:0-7439 GCA_031369745.1 Actinomycetes bacterium | reverse complement strand
GCCCCGATCCTCGCCCGGGTAGGGTGCGGGGCATGGGGTATGCGGTCGTGTTTCCGGGGCAGGGCGCTCAGTTCAGTGGCATGGCGGACGCTTGGGCGGAGCATCCGAGGGGGCTTGCGGTGCTTGAGGAGGCATCGGACGCGATCGGGCGGTCGGTGGTGGAGGGGTGTCGGGATGAGGCGGCCCTGGCGACCACCGAGTTCGTGCAGCCAGCGTTGTTGGCTTGTGATGTTGCGGCGTTTCGGGTGCTGCAGGCGGAGGGGTTGGCGGATCTGGTTGGGGTGGCCGGGCATTCGCTCGGGGAGTTTGCGGCGTTGGTGGCAGCCGGGGCGGTGGCGTTTGGGGATGCGCTCGAGCTGGTCGTGGTGCGGGGCGCCGCGATGCAGCGGGCCGGTGCGGAGCGGCCGGGAGCGATGAGCGCCCTGCTGGGCGTCGGCGCCGACGATGCCGAGGCGTTGTGCGCGGAGGTTCGGGGCGACGACGTGTTGGTGGTTGCCAACCGCAACTCGCCGGCCCAGTCCGTCGTGAGCGGGTCGGTGGCGGCGATCGAACGGCTGGAGGCGGCAGCGAAGGGGCGAAAGATCCGGGCGGTGCGGCTGCAGGTGGCGGGGGCGTTCCACTGCGAGTTGATGCGGCCGGCGGTCGAGCCGGTGCTCGAGGTGCTTGGGCGGATCGAGATCCGCGACCCGAAGGTGCCGATCGCGGAGAACGTCACGGGCGAGCTCGTCACGAGCGCGACCCGACTGCGGGAGTTGGTCGGCCAACAGGTGGTGTTGCCCGTGCGATGGGAGGACGGGGTCCGCAACCTCGCCGAAGCCGGTGCGACAGCGTTCCTCGAGGCGGGGCCGGGCGAGGTGCTCACCAAGCTGATGAAACGGATCGACCCGGACCTCGGGGCGACAGGCGTCGGGAGCCCGGACGCCGCTTCGGCGGCCCTCAGCGCCTGAGCCCGACCATTCCGATATCCTCGGGCTCGTGACCAGACACGCCACGATCACCGGCGTCGGATCGGTCCTTCCTCCCCGCCTGGTTCCGAACACGTGGTTCGAGGACAAGGTCGAGACCTCCGACGCGTGGATCCGCGAGCGCACGGGCATCGAGGCCCGACACTTCGTCGACGAGGGAGTCGTGACCTCCGACCTCGCGGTCGACGCCGCCCGCCGCGCGCTGTCCAGCGCCGGGATCGCCGCCGAGCAGGTCGATCTGATCGTGTGTGCGAGCGTGACCGGCGACACGCCGTTCCCGTCCACCGCGGTGTGGGTGCAGCGCAAGATGGGCCTGTCGTGCCCGGCCTTCGACGTGAACGCCGCGTGCGCAGGATTCTCCTACGCGCTCGCGACCGCGACCGGATTCATCCAGTCAGGCACCGCCGACACGGTGTTGCTGATCGGCGCCGAGGTCTTCAGCAGGATCTTGGACTTCAGCGACCGACAAACGTGCGTGTTGTTCGGTGACGGCGCCGGCGCCGCGATCTTGCAGGCGACCGACGAACCCGGCATCGAAGGCACGGTGCTCGGCGCGGACGGCACCGCTGCGGAGATCTTGATCATGCCCGGCGGCGGATCGCGCGAGCCCGCCACGCCGGAGTCGGTCCTCGCCCAGCGTCACCGGATCCAGATGCCCAACGGGCGTGAGGTGTTCAAGCGCGCCGTCACCGAGATGGCCGCCTCGTGCCGCGAGGTACTGGAGAAGAACGGGCACACGACCGAGGATGTCGACCTGTTGATCCCCCACCAGGCCAACGCCCGGATCATGCGCGCGGTCGCCGAGCGACTGCACATCCCGTCGGACAAGGCCGTGATCGACGTGGCCGAGGTCGGCAACACATCGGCGGCTTCGATCCCGATCGCGCTGGACCGGGCCTACCGTGCGGGGCGCATGCGCGAAGGCGACCTCGTCGTGTTCACCTCGTTCGGCGCCGGCCTCACGTGGGGCGCCACGGCGATGCGTTGGACGATGCCGCAGGTGGCGTCATGACGTCGAAGGTCGCCGTCGTCACCGGCGGATCGCGGGGGATCGGCCGCGCGTGCGCCGTGGCGTTAGCCGAAGTGGGATGGACGGTCGCGATCGGCTACCGGTCAAACGAACCCGACGCGAAGGAGACGATCGAAGCCCTCGCGGCCGCCGGCACACCCGGCCTTGCCGTCGTGCTCGACGTGACCGACGAAACGAGCATCGTGGAGGGCTTCCGTCGGGTCACCGATGAGGTGGGGCCCGTCACCGGCCTCGTGAACAACGCCGGCTTCTCCAAGGACGGTCTGCTGCTGCGCTACCCCATGGATGTCTATCAGCGCACGATGGACACCAACCTGCGCGGCGCGTTCTTGTGCTCCAGCGCGGCGCTGCGCGGGATGCTCCGCCAGAAGTGGGGACGCATCGTGAACGTGTCGAGTGCCGTGGCGCTGCACGGCAACGCCGGGCAGACGGTGTACGCCGCGACCAAGGCGGGCCTGGTCGGTATGACCAAATCCCTGGCCCGTGAGGTCGCGATGAAGGGGATCACGGTCAACGTGATCTGCCCCGGTCTGCTCGACACCGAGATGACCTCGCACCTGGACGATCGCGCCCGCGCCTACTACATCGACCAGACCCCGTTGCAACGACCCGCACGCCCGGAGGAGATCTCCGCCGTGGTGCGGTTCCTGATGTCCGATGAAGCGTCGTACGTGAATGGCGCCGTGATCCCCGTAGACGGTGGGCTCACGGCGTAGCAAGCAGGCATGCGGCCCGCTACCCTTAGCCAACCGCACGGAACGAGGAGGAAACCAACCATGACCGACCGCGCTGAGATCGAAACCAGAGTCCGCAACGTGCTCGCCGAGCAGCTCGCCGTCGACGAGGCCCAAGTGGTTCCCGACGCGCGCTTCGCCGAGGACCTCAACGCCGACTCCCTCGACCTGGTGGAAGCGGTGCTCGCCCTCGAAGAGGAGTGGGACATCGAGATCCCGGAGGACGAGATGGAGCAGATCAAGACCGTCGGCGCCGCCGTCGACATGGTCGCCACCAAGCTCGGGATCAGCTGACCGCCCGCTCGCCCCGTGACTGAGCGTCCGCGCGTCGTCATCACCGGCATCGGACCGGTCACGTCGGTCGGCACCGGCGTGGATGATTTCTGGACCGGCATGACCTCCGGTCGTAACGGCGTTCGCACGATCACGCAGTTCGACACCTCCGAGCTGTCCGTCACCGTCGCCGGCGAGGTCGACTTCGAAGCCGAGCAGTTCCTTGACAAGAAGGAGGCTCGGCGCACCGATCGCTTCTCCCAGTTCGCCATCGCCGCCGGCGCGCTGGCGTGGGAAGACGCCGGGTCGCCCGAGGTCGTGTCCGAGCGGGGCGGTGTGATCTTCGCCACGGGGATCGGCGGCATCCAAACGATGCTCGCCCAGCACGTCGTCCTGCTCGAAAAAGGTCCGGGCCGCGTCTCTCCCTTCATGGTGCCGATGCTGATGGCCAACGCCGCCGCCGGTCACCTCGCGATGCGGTTCGGCTTGACGGGCCACAACATGGCGACCCTGTCGGCGTGTGCATCGTCCAACCACGCGATCGGCGAGGGCATGCGACTGATCCGCGACGGCTACCTCGATCTGTGCATCGTCGGCGGCTCCGAGGCCGCCACGCACCCGCTCACGGTCGCAGCCTTCGCCCAGATGACCGCGCTCACCAAGAATCCGGACCCGGAAACCGCATCGCGCCCCTTCGACGCCGAGCGCAACGGCTTCGTCTTGTCCGAAGGCGGTGCCGCGATGATCTTGGAGTCCGAGGAGCACGCAACGGCGCGCGGCGCGCGCATCTACGCGGAGGTCGCGGGCTACGGCGCGTCCGATGACGCCCACCACATCACGGCGCCGGACCCCAAGGGCACCGGTGCCTCGCTCGCGATGCGCTGGGCGCTGCGCGACGCCGGGGCCGAGCCGACCGACGTCAGCTACATCAACGCCCACGGCACGTCGACACCGCTGAACGACGCGGCCGAGACGGTCGCGATCAAGGCCACGCTCGGCGACGATGTGGCCCGGCAGGTCGCGATCAGCTCGACGAAGTCGATGACCGGTCACATGCTGGGCGCCGCCGGCGCCGTGGAAGGCGCGGTGTGTGCGCTCGCGATCACGAACGGGCGCATCCCGCCCACCGTGCACTACGCCACGCCAGACCCGGACTGCGATCTCAACATCACGCCCAACACGTCGCGTGACCTCGACGTGACGCTTGCACTGTCCAACTCGTTCGGTTTCGGTGGGCAGAACGCCTGCGTTGCGTTCCGCACGTTCGACTGAGCCGCCTACCCCTCGAACGAGCGATAGGCGTAGCCGCCGTTCAGCTCGAAGGTCTGCGCGGCGCCCTGCACGATGTCGCCGAAGCGCACCCGCATCGGCCGCCACGGCTCCCCAACCGCGAACCAGCCGTCCTCAAGCGCGATGAGCTCCGACTCATCGCCTTCCGCGGGCCACATCGCGAACAGCCGCCCGGCGCGCTCGTACACGCGCACGGTCGGATCCCAGGGGTTGTTGGAGCGATACAACCCGGCGTACGCGGCGTGAGCCGGAGGCGTGGGGCTCGCCTCCGGCTGTGGAACGCCCTCGCGCCGCATCGCGGCGGTCCCGTGGGTCAGCCCCACTGCAGCCCCCTCTGCGTCGCGGACGATGCGCAGCAGGTGCTTGTCCAGGGCCGGGTGCGGGACGGCGAACACGTCCGTGTCCCAACGCTCGAGACGCACCGCCAACGGTCCGGCCCGCACGACGAGCCCGCCGTCTTGCGCATCCAGGTCCCAGGCGCGCTCTTCTCCGGCGTACGCACCGGCCAACGAGGTGGCGTCCACAACAGCATCCGGCGCCGGCGGGTGCTCGGCGGACGGCAGCGGCTCCCCCCGTATCGCGGCCGCAACGGCCGACAGGGCGTAGGTCGCCATCGCGTCTTTGGAGCCGCCGCCGTTCATCAAGATCGCGACGGCGAGGCCTTCCTCGGGCCAGATCTCCACGAGGCCCGTGAAACCAACCATGCCACCCGTGTGCCGGATCACGCGATGATCACCGGTCGAGACGTCCCAGCCGTAGCCATATCGCCAGGCCGGATCGTCGGTCGCGACGTGCGGACCGATCCATCGTGCGAACCGGTCGGCGTCGAGCAACTCCTGTCGAGCGTCGCGACCGCCCCGCAACACCACGCGCGCGTACTCGCACAGATCGGGCACACTCGACACGATCGAGCCGTCGGCGGTGTTGGACGGCTGCCACTGCGCCGGCGCGAGCGGGTGGTTCAAGTGGGAGGGCCGATCATCCAGCAATGGACCGTAGCCGACGGCCGACTCCACCCGAAGGTCCTGCGTGATGGCGCCGAACGTGTCGGCGAGCGCGAGCGGACCGATCAGCCGCTCCGCGAGCAGGTCGTGGATCGGGACTCCGGTCACGTCCTCGAGCACGAACCCCACGAGCTTGTACCCGAGGTTGGAATACCAGAAGCGCTCCCCCGGCGCGAAGGTCGCCGGGAACGATCGCGCGCGCATGGCGTCGGCGCGCGACCAGGGGCCATGCTCCACCCCGATCATCAGGCCACCGGTATGGGTCAGCAGATGGTGCAGCGTGATCGGACCGAACGGCTCCGGAAGCTCGAGCCACGGGAGCAGCTCGTTGATCGACACGTCCAGGGCGATGGTGCCCTTGGCTTCCTCCTGCAAGATGCACAGCGAGGCCCACGACTTGGAGATCGAGCCGATCTGGAAGCGGGTCTCGGGCCGTACCCCCTTGGCTGCGGCCACGTCGGCGAAGCCGCGCACCACGGCGCCGAGCGTGTCGTGGTCATCGGTGACGGCGAGGGCGACTCCGGCGGCGTGCGTGAGCGGCAGATGGTGCTCGACCACCTGTCCGATCCGCTCGAACGCTTCCTCGAGTCCGGTCACGAACGTCTAGCCGAAGAAGAGCTGTAGCTCGCGAGCAGCCGACGCCGGCGAGTCGGATCCGTGCGCGATGTTCTCGCCGATCACCGTGGCGAAGTCTCCCCGGATCGAGCCCGGAGGCGCATCGACCGGGTTCGTGGGCCCCATCAGCGTGCGCCAGCAGGTGATCGCGTCCTCGCCGGTGATCTTGGCGACCACGACCGGCCCGCCGGTGATGAAGTCGACCAGCTCACCGAAGAACGGCTTGTCGCGGTGCTCGCCGTAGTGCCTCTCGGCGACGGAACGCTCGATCACCCGCAGGTCCATCTGCTCGATCGTGAGGCCCTTGGCCTCCACGCGGCGCAGGACCTCGCCCACCAACGCTCGGCGCACGCCGTCGGGCTTGACGATCAACAGGGTGGATTCGATGGCCATCTGGGTTCGCTCCTTGGCGGGTTCGTCGGTCGCGGCAGTCTACCGGCGCGGTGCGCCGCCCTCTCGGTAAAGCTACGCTCGGGCCACGCGATCGAGGAGGCGATGCCATGCAGCCACAACCGGGGATGTTCGTATCCAGCGCCGACACCACCGACTGGCAGCCCGATCCTGAGGTACCGGGCACCGAGATGCACGAACTCGTGCACGACGGCCCGATCTGGGCGGGGATGACCCGGATCACGAGCGCACCGGAGCCGACGACGTGGACGCCCGAGCAACGCGAGGTGCTCCTGGTGCTCGAAGGCGGCGTGCGGATCGAGTTCGGTGACGGCAGCGACGTGACCCTCGGGGTCGGCGACATGGGAACGATCCCCGCCGGTATGACGACGACCTGGCACGTCACGACGCCGTTCAAGGAGATGTGGGTGCTGGTCGAGGTTTGATCGCCGCTCAGGCCGTGTCGAGCGCCCGCTTCGCGTCCGCAACGGTGAACAGCGATCCGGCGACCAGCACGAGGTCGGTCGGCGAAGCGGCGGCGCGTGCCACGGCGATGGCGTCGGCGACGCTCGCGTGCACCTGCACGTCGTCGACCTCGACGAGGCGGGCGGCGGCCGCGATCTCCTCGGCGGGCGCGCTTCGGACCGAATCGTTGCTCGTCGCATGCACGACGTCGGCCAGCATCGCGATCGGCCCGACGATGCTCAGCACGTCTTTGTTGGCGCTGACCGCGAGCACCACATGCAGCCGATCCCACCGGAAGAACTGCGTCAGCGCCTCGGCGAGGGCGGCCGCGCCGGCCGGATTGTGCGCGCCGTCGAGCACGATCGCCGGCTCGTGTCCCACGATCTCGAGACGCCCAGGGGTGCGCAGGTTCGCCAACCCGGTGCGCAACGCGTCTTCGTCCAGCGCTGCGGCGGTGAACGTCTCCACCGCGACCGCTCCCGCGGCAGCGTTCGCCGACGCGTAGTAGCCGAAGACTGGCACGTAGAGATCTTCGTACGTGGCGAACGGGGTCCGCAGCCCGAACGACTGGCCGCCCACCGCCATCAGCGGATCCAGCACCTCCCAGTCGGCTCCCTCGTGCAGCAGGGTCGGGGGGGGGGGGGGGGGGGGGGGCGGGGGCGCGGGGGGGGGG
>JANMPG010000129.1:0-6772 GCA_031369745.1 Actinomycetes bacterium | reverse complement strand
CACCACCACCGACCCCGCTCGTTTCCACGCACCTCGCCTATGGCGAAAAGACGCGCGGCGAAGGTTTCTCCATTTCGCACTCCGGCTTCTCACCCGACGGCAATCCGTTGGTCGGACCGGTAGAGGGCATCCCGAACTACTGGGCGGCCTGCGGGTGCATGTCCGGGTTCTCCCAATGCGCTGGGATCGGCCTCGCGGTCGCCAACTGGATCGTTGACGGCGACCCGGGATACGACGTGTTCGGGATGGACGTCGCGCGCTTCGGTCCGTACGCCTCGAACGACCGTTACGTGCGGGACACGACGGCGCAGTTCTACGCGCGCCGGTTCGTCATGGCCTATCCGAACGAGGAGCTGCCGGCCGGCCGGCCGCTGAAGACGACACCGTGCTACGACGAGTTCCTGGGCGCCGGCGCGCAGTTCACCGTGAACTGGGGGCTGGAGGTGCCGCTGTACTACGCGCCGACTCCCGACTTCGTGGAGAACGACACGCTCAGCCGGTCCAACGCCGAGCCGATCGTGGGCGAGGAGGTCGCCGCCGTTCGCGCCGCCGCTGGCGCATACGAGATCGCGCAATACGCGCGCTACGAGGTGACCGGACCCGACGCCGCGACTTGGCTGGACCACCTGGTCGCCGGCCGCATCCCCGCCGTCGGTCAGATCCGTCTGGCTCCCATGTTGAACCCAGCCGGCCGGTTGATGGGCGACCTCACCGTGACGCGACTGGACGAAGATCGGTTCTGGCTCACGGGCTCCTACTACTTGCAGGACTGGCACCAGCGGTGGTTCCGCCGGCATCTTCCTGCCGGTGGGGTCGACCTGCGCAACATCACCGAGGGCCGGATGGGCTTTTCCGTCTCGGGACCGGCGTCGCGCCGGATCCTCGAGCGACTCACCACCGACGACGTGTCGAACGGGGCCTTCGGGTTCCTGACCGTGCGCCGGATGGCGGTCGGCTCCGCCCAGGCGGTGGTCGGGCGGATCTCCCTGACCGGCGAGCTGGGTTACGAGATCGTGGTGCCGACCGATCAGCACCTCACGTTGCTGCACGAGCTGCGGGATGCCGGCGCCGCCGACGGACTCCGTCTGATCGGTGACCGCGCGATCGACAGCCTCCGCCTCGAGAAGGGCTACGGGATCTGGTCGGCGGAGTTCCGTCAGGAGCACACGCCTGGCATGTCCGGCCTCGATCGGTTCGTCGCGTTCGACAAGGGCGACTTCATCGGGGCCGATGCCGCACGCCGTGAGCGCGACCAGGGCGCATCGCAACAGCTCGTGCTCTTGGAGGTCGACGCCGATGACGCCGACGCGGCGCAAGACGACGGGATCTGGATCGGCGAACGCCGCGTCGGCGTGGTGACGTCCGGTGCGTACGGGCACCACGTCGGCAAGAGCCTCGCACTCGCCTACCTCGGTCGCGACATCGTCGAGTCATCGCCCGACGTCACCGTGTTCGTCGTAGGCGATGCTCGGACTGCTCGCATCCTGCCTGAACTGCCCTATGACCCGAAAGGCGCGAGGCTGCGCGACCTGGCCGAGCAGGTCGAAGGGCGTTACCAGTAACGGGCGGTCGCCATACACAGAACGGCGATGGTGACGAACGCCAGATTGACCTTGGCGAGCTTCGTGAGCTTTGCTTGAAGCTGCTGCATCTGCTGCCCGACCTCGGGACTCGGCGGCTGACCCGATGCGGCGACCTGACCCGCCAGCGACAAGAACCGGTTCGCGGTCGGGCGCGTAGCGAGCAGGCCGATGAAGAACGCGGTCAGGGCCGACAGGGCCCCCAGCGTGATCCCGAGCCCGCGGCCGTGTGTCGCGAAATCGACCAGGCTCGCAGCGTCGTGCCAGTCGATCCAATATAGCACCAGACCTGCGGCGATCGTCACGCCGGCAAGCTCGAGCAGCCGGTCGGCCATCTTGCGCTTGCCGAGGAGCTGCATCATGAACGGGGCTCCCGCGGGAGCGATGTCCCGCGCGCTCGGCTGCACGAACACGACGAACAAGAACACCGAGCCCGCCCACCACACCCCGGCGGTGATGTGGATCACGCGGAAGACGAGGGTTCCCCAATCTGTGGCGAGCATGGCGCGAGCTTAGGGTCCGCGACGGGGCGACGCAAGGAAGGCGAGGCGCTACAACGCCGAGGTCCCGCGGGGGCTTCCCAGCCCGGTCGGCGCGTCGTATCCGGCTTTGGCCCGGCACAGATAGTCGCCGCCGCAATAGCCGTTCGAGCCACCGACGATGTCGGCAAGCCCCGTTCGGTGCCGGTAGATGTACCGGGCGCTGCTCAGCTGCTCGGCGTTGCCGGCCAGGCCGATCATGCCCGCGATCAGCGGCGCCGACACGCTCGTCCCGCCGACCTCGATCCATCCCGCGTAGGGGCCAAGTCCGAACGTGTCGTAGACCGCGAACCCGGTATCGGGATCGGCCACGGCCGACACATCGGCGACGGTACGCATCGGGCAGTGCGTGTCGACCTGCCACGCCGGCTTGTCGATCCAGGCCGAGCACCCGCTGCCGGAGCCCCACCACGCCGACTCGCTCCACACGCCCTTGGACAGCCACAAACTCGTGCCTCCGGCCGCGATCATGCGGCTCGACGACGCCGGAAACGAAGCCGGCCCGAAGCCGTAGTCGCCCGAGGAGGCCACCTGGGCAACTCCCGGGTGCGTGTAGTAATCGGCGGCGAGCCCCAGCACTCCGTTGAACTCCTCGCCTCCGTAGGAATTCGACACGACATCGGCGCCCAGACGCACGGCCGTGTTCACCGACTTGCCGATGTTGTTGAACGACGGCGAGTCCGCCTCGACGAGCAGGATGTGGCAGTTGGGACACGCAGCCGACACCGCCTGCACGTCAAGTGCGATCTCGACCCCCCAGCCGGGATCGGGGTAGGGCGGCACAGCGCCCCCGCGCTGATTAACCTTGCGGAAACACCCGTTCGCACTCGTGCACGGCGGCAATCCCCACGCTTCGCGATACGAGGCGAGGTTCGACTCAACCTTCGGGTTGTCGTATGCGTCGACGATGGCGATGGTCTGTCCGACGCCCTGCGCGGTGTCGAGTTGGTAGGCCGAGGCGATGTCCGCCGGTCCGTACCCCGAGCTCGGCAGTCCGACAGACGCCGTGGCAAGTTGCGTGGAGAGGATCGCGCCGCCTGCGCGCCATCGGGCGAAGCACCGTACGCTTCGAGCCGGTGCCGTGTCGCCGCAGGCCGCGTGCAGCGTCGCGGTTCCCGACGGTACGGGCGCGGCCGAGGTACCCGGCATGGCGAACGCCACCAGACCCACGCTCAGAGCGGCGACCAGCAGCGTCGAGACGCGGGCCTGAACAGGTCGTCGTTTCATGCAGCCACCACGAACGCGCGCTCGGTGGTCTGCACGAGGATGCCGCCCTTGCTATCGGTGACCGAGACGCGCACGTCGAATCCTCGCTGATCCATCCACGCCATCGCCTTGAACCGCGCCTGGTACTGGTTGGAACCGATGCCCGTCATCGACAGCGGCTTCCACGTCGAGGTACCGGTTCGGCGCACCTCGGCGGTCGCCGAGGTGATCGGCAACTCCGCCGCAGCGGCGATGTGCCCCACGGCGACATCGAAGGTGGCCCTGCCCAGCGGTATCGTGCCCAGCGACGTCGCGTGCAGGTCGATGTGGGCCGTGAGCACCGGCATCACCGAACATGTGAAGCCCCTGATGCAGTAGTAGGACGGTGGCGCAGGAAGGCCTTCACCCGAACGGAACGTGACGTCCGTCTGCGTGAACGTCGACAAACTCGACCCGGTGTACACCCGCGACAGGTCGTTCACCACTCGATACGTGGCGTCGCCCTCCGGTATGCGGAAGACGGCTCCCAAACGGTCGCGCTGGTGCAAGAGCAAGTCGCCGTTCCGGTAGACGCTGAAGCTCGCGATCGGCTTGCGGCCCGGGCCTCGGAATACCCAGGCGCTGTGCATCGGATCGTTGTCGCTGAGCGCGAACGCGAACGTCATCGCACGGCTCGTGGTGCACGCAAGACACGGGAGGAACCCTGCGCTTGGTGGGAACGTGGAGACTGCCAGCACATATGGCGCCCGGAACCACTGCTCGGTTCGGGAACTCCCTGCGATCACCTTCGAGGCCTGTCCCTGCATGATGCCCGGGTCCCAGGCGTTGTAGTCAGCCAGCGCTAGTCCTTGCACGATCGACCCTTTGGGTGCGTAGACGTACTCCGTACGGTTCAGCGGCATCGGCGTCGACCAGAACGACGCCCATGCGAAGTGCGAATGCGGCACGAAGACGAAACGCGCCGTGGCTCCGTTCGACAACAGCCGGTCAGAGGTGTACGAGTTGTCGACCGCGCCGAGCTGCGATACAGCAGGCACGTGACGAGCCTGGTCGGCGGCGATCCCCTGATCGACGAACGTGGCATCGAACAGGTATCCGCCGCCCGGCGTAGACGGGTCCACCGAGGTCCAGCGGGTGTTCATGCGCAGGGTGCCGACGGTCGGCCGTGCGGCCGGCGTCAGTCGCATCCGAACCCCCGGGAACCCGAGCGACCAACCCCAGCCCAACGAGAAATGGTGCGACTCGTCCACGAACGTCAGATCGGTCGACAGTTCCTGGGGAACCGTCGCCTTGGGGGTCGTCACCGATGGCGCCGCAGTGGCCGCTCGGGCGTCGACGATCATCGCCGACTGACTGCCCGTGACGACGAAGTCGGTGACGACGAGCTCGCGCACCGTCGCGCTGCCGTCGGAGAAGAACTCGAAGTCGTCGAAGATCGCCGCGTAGGTGCCGAGCGGAACGCTGGCTCGTGCCTCCCCGTTCACCATGAAGACGAACCCGAAGAACTTGCGTCCGTCGTCCATGTTCATCAGAACGCCGAACCCGAATCGCATCGGGCCACCCGAGTGCGAGATGCCCTTGATGACCATCGTCGTCTGCGGGAACTGCGGCGTGACGTCGGGCGAGCTCGCGATGTCGGGAGCGATCCCCGTCACCGAACCGAACATCGAACTCGACGCGGGCCACCCGGACGTCGAGTCCGTGATCGCTTGATCTGCGAGGGCTGCACCAAACACCTTGGCCGAGGAACGCGTCACGTAGCCGGTGGCGCTGCCCGCCCCCGACGACGTGATGGTGACGCCCGGCAACGAAGGTGTGGTGCCCGGTGTGAAGGTGATGCGAAGCGGGATGCGGTTCCCAGGGTTCGCCGCCGCCAGCTTCGTCGCGTTGAACAGCTCGATGTCGAGGTAGCGCCCGAGATACGGCTGGGCCGACGCCGGCATCACGTACACGTCGCCATCCACGGTGAGCGTTTTGACCTGCGCGGCGGGACCCTGGGTCGCTGCGCGGATGATCTGCGTCGTGGCAACCCCGGTGTCCGACGTCCCGAGCACGACGCGCTCGCCGGTCACGAGGGTGACGATCTTCCCGACGCGAGACGTCGTGGGCAAACGACCGGCACTCGCCGCGTACGCGCCGACGCTCGCCACCAAGGTCAGCACAACAAGGGTTGCCAGCGGCGCACGGGGAAGTCGCACTTGCACGGCCAGACCCTACGCCCGGGGAGCGTCGCGGCGCAACCCCGCTGACGTTGTGCTTGGGCGCCTGGATAGACTCGGATCGATCCGAACCCCTCCCGTCCGCCCCGTGTAAGGACTTCCGTCATGAAACGACTCAGCCCCGTGTTGGTGTTCGCGTTGTGTTTCGCCGTCCTGACCCCGCAGGCCGCCCGAACGGCCACCACAGCCCACACCCGCGCACGACGCGCCCCGGTCGTGTTGATCGTGATGGAGAACCACGAATATGGGTCCATCGTCGGTTCGTCGTCGGCGCCCTATCTCAACCGGAGGTTCATCCGGCGTGGAACCTTGTACACGCACTACTACGCGGTGCGGCATCCATCCTTGCCCAACTATCTCGCCATAACTTCGGGCACGACGAGCGGCTGCGGCAGCGACGCCTGTCCGCGCAAGCGCTACCGCACGAACAACATCTTCCACCAGCTCCTGGCAGCCGGGATCGCGTGGAACGCGTGGGAAGAGTCGATGCCGTCGCGCTGCGCTCTCAGCTCCTCCGGGACCTACGTGGTGCATCACAATCCACCCGCCTACTACGCGAACCTGTTCCCCAGGGTGTGTCGGTATCGAGACCGCCGCTACCCGGCCAAGCTGCCGCGCCACCTCGCCCCCTTCACCTTCGTCAGTCCCAACAACTGTCACAACATGCACGACTGCTCCGTTGCGACGGGAGACCGCTGGTTGCGCAATCACGTGCCAAAGCTGTTGCACCGAGGTGCCGTCGTCATCATCACGTTCGATGAGGGATCGGGCAGCCATGGCGGGGGCGGTCATGTCATGACCGCGGTGGCAGGCCCGCACGTGCGCCGCGGCTTCAAGCGACGCACGCGATTCACCCACTTCGGGCTGCTCGCCGGCCTCGAGAGGTGGTTCGGCGTTCCCCGGTTGCATGCAGCCGCGAAGGCACGTCCGCTACCGCTGTAGCGGGCTCCATCACGGCGATCTGGGCCGCGAGCGCCGGCGGCAAGGCTGCAGGCATACTTGTCGCGAGGCACGCGGCACTCACTGGTGGTGGAGGATCTCGGCGATGACGAAACGCACGTACGAAACCGACAAGATCCGGGTCAACTGGAACTCGGACCGGTGCATCCACAGCGCCATCTGCCTCGATGCACTCCCGACCGTCTTCGACGCGCGGCGCCGTCCGTGGGTCGACGTCAGCGCCGCTGAAACCGACGACATCGCTCGCGCGATCGAGCGGTGCCCGACA
>JANMPG010000122.1:0-4191 GCA_031369745.1 Actinomycetes bacterium | reverse complement strand
GAGGCGATGGCCGCGGGGGCGGCTGGCGTCTTGGCCGGCAGGCTGGCGGTTAGCAATCGCCGCTGGCGTGCCCAGCTCCAAGCCTGATCACATGTGCGCGATCAGCTGATCGACCCGATCGTCGGAGGACCGGAACGGGTCTTTGCAGAGCACCGTTCGCTGCGCCTGGTCATTCAACTTCAGGTGCACCCAGTCCACCGTGTAGTCGCGGCGCTTGGCCTTCGCTTGCCGGATGAAGTCGCCCCGCAGCTTCGCCCGCGTGGTTTGGGGCGGTTGGCGCATCGCGGTTTCGACCTCGTCGTCGGTCACCAGGCGCTCGACCTTGCCGGCGCGCTCCAGGAGGTAGTAGAGACCGCGATCGCGGTTGACGTCGTGATAGGCGAGGTCGAGGAGCGCAACCTTCGGGGAGCCGAGCGGCAGATCGTGCTTGGCCATGTAGCGATCGATCAGCATGCGTTTGGTAACCCAGTCGACCTTACGAACCAGTCGCTCGGCGTCATCTGCGCGCAGCGCATCGAGGGCATCCCCCCACTCCGCGATCAACAGCGCCGTGGTTTCATCCGCCCCGCGGCGCTCGACGAACCGAGCGGTCTTTTCGTAGTACTCGATCTGGAGATCCAGCGCAGTGACCTCGCGCCCGTTGGCGAGCTTCACGGTACGGGTGCACGTGGTGTCGTGGCTGATCTCACGGATCGCGCGGATCGGGTTTTCCAGCGTGAGATCGCGCATCACGGTATTGGCCTCCACCATCCGCAATACGAGATCGGTGATGCCCACCTTCATGAAGGTCGTCCATTCGCTCATGTTCGAATCCCCGACGATCACGTGCAGGCGCCGGTAGCGCTCGGCGTCGGCGTGCGGCTCATCACGCGTGTTGATGATCGGCCTGCTGCGCGTCGTGGCGCTGGAAACGCCCTCCCAGATATGTTCCGCTCGCTGCGCGATGCAGAACTGCGCTCCGCGCGGGCCGTGCAGCACCTTGCCCGCCCCGCACCAGATCTGGCGCGTCACGAAGAACGGGATCAGTACGTCGGCCATGCGGGAGAACTCTCCGTGGCGAGCGACGAGGTAGTTCTCGTGGCACCCGTACGAGTTGCCGGCGCTGTCGGTGTTGTTCTTGAACAGGTAGACGTCTCCGGCGATGCCCTCTTCGTGCAGGCGGATCTCGGCGGCTGCCAGCAGATGCTCCAGGATGCGCTCCCCCGCCTTATCGTGGGCGACCACTTCACGGATCACGTCGCACTCGGGCGTGGCGTATTCGGGGTGGGAGCCGACGTCCAGATACAGACGCGCGCCATTTTCCAGGAATACGTTGGAGGAGCGACCCCAATGCACCACACGTCGGAACAGGTAGCGCGCGACCTCGTCGGGAGACAGGCGGCGCTGACCGCGGAACGTGCAGGTCACGCCGTATTCGTTCTCGATGCCGAAGATGCGTCGGTCCACAGCGCACAGCCTAAGCCGGGCCGCGCGGAAGCCCTGTAGCGCTCAGGCGCACTAGGAGGCGAGCGCCGCCTCGATCTCGCTGCGCTCCAAACGTCGGAACTTGCGCCGATGGGTCCGGGTTCGATCCAGGACCCCTGCCTCGATCTGCTCGGCCGGCACCTCTCGCGTCTCGGGCACGGTCGCGAGCGTCTGCACCGCGGTCTTCACGGCCGTCGCCAGGTCCCACCCGGGCTCGTATCGATCCTTGAGCGCGTCGGTCAGTTCTTCGGCGTGGCCACCCATCGCCACGAACCCCTGCTCGTCGGACACCGAGCCGTCGAACAACACGTGGTAGATCGACGTGCCGTTTTGATCGCCGTCGACCTCGCCCACGAGCAACTCGATCTCATACGGCTTCATCTGCTGGGTGAAGATCGAGGACAGTGCCTGCGAGTATGCGTTGGCGAGGTCGCGCGCTTTCACGTCCTCGCGGCCGTACTGATAACCGCGGAGATCCGCGAGCCTGATGCCGGCGATGCGGAGCTCTTCGAACTCGCTGTACTTGCCGACCCCGGCGAATGCGATCTGGTCATAGACCTCGCTGATCTTGTGCAACGTCGTGCTGGAGTTTTCGGCCAGGAAGAGCAAGCCGTCGGCGAACTCGAGCCCGACGACGGATCGACCGCGTGCGATGCCCTTGTGGGCGTACTCGGAGCGGTCCTTCATCATCTGCTCGGGCGCGACGTAGGGCATGAAACTCATGCCGCACCTCCCCGGGCTGCGAGCACCGCTTCGACGGCGGCCGACACCTGGTCTTCCGGCACGTCGGCCGCCCCGGTGGCCGTGACCGCGATCACGACGGGCCAGATGCCGCGTGCGACGTCGGGGCCGCCCGTGGCGCTGTCGTCCTCTGCGGCGTCGATCAGCGATTCGACGGCCACCCGCAGCGCTTCGTCCCGCGTGAGGCCGGTCTTCCATCGCTTCTTCAAGGAGTTCTTGGCAGGCTGGCTGCCCGATCCTGTGGCCTGGTAGTCGTCTTCTTCCCACCGCCCGCCCGTGGCGTCGTAATAGAAGATGCGCCCCTCGTTGCGGCGATGGTCATAGCCGCCGAACAGCGGGACCACGATGAGGCCTTGCATCGCCAACGGGAAGTTGGCTCGGATCATCTGGGCAAGTCGGTTGGCTTTGCCCTCCAGGGACAACCGGTCGCCAGTGATCTTCTCGTAGTGCTCGAGCTCAAGTTGGAAGAGCTTGACGATGTCGATCGCCTGGCCCGCCGCGCCCGCGATGGCGATCGCGCTGTAGTCGTCGGCGGCAAACACCTTGCGCATCTTGGCCTCGGCGATGAGATTGCCGGCTGTGGCCCGCCGGTCGCCGGCCATCAACATGCCGTCGGCGAACTTCAGGCCCAGCACCGTCGTGCCGTGCGGGATCGGGAACGGGGCGGACCCGCTCTGCGCCACCGAGATCTCGTCTGGGCGCTCGCGTCGCACCAGCTCGGCGAAGCTGGGACTTGACCCGAACGGTGTGCCGGCGAGCGGGAGGTGCAGCCCCTCGCTCACTGGCCGCCCTTCTGTACATAGGACTTCACGAACTCCTCGGCATTTTCTTCCAGCACCGAGTCGATCTCGTCGAGGATCTCGTCCATCTCGTCCTTGAGCTCCGCCGCTTTGGAAGACGCCTTGACCTGGCCGGCGTCCTCCGTGCTCTCGGGGCTGGAGCCGCCCTTCTTCTGGATGCGCTTTTGTTCCTGCTCGGGCACGATGTGGCTCCTTTCCGAACCGTCATCCTACCCCTGCCCCGTGACAGGGCCAGGAAGGATCGACGTCTCTAGGCCTGGAGGCGATCGATCAGGTCGGCGGCGGTCGGGCAGGAGTCGATCAGCTCCCCGACGTGCGCGCGGGTTCCCTTCAAGGGCTCTCGCATCGGCACCCGTTGCAGGGTGTCGCGCCCGGCATCCATGATCACCGAGTCCCAAGACGCCGCCGCGATGGCATCGGGGTACCGCGAGATGCACCGCCCGCGGAAGAACGCACGCGTGTCCTCGGGAGGCTCCATGATGGCCCGCTCGACCTCGGCGTCGGTCGTGAGGCGCTCCACCTTGCCGGCGGCGGCTAGTCGTTCGTACAGGCCCTTGTCGCGGCGCACGTCGTGATACTGCAGATCGATCGCCCGCAGCTTTGGGTCGCTCCAGGCGAGGTCATCACGTGCGCGATACCCCTCGAGCACCCGCAGCTTGGCAACCCAGTCGAGCTGGGCAGCGAGCGACATCGGGTCGTCGTGCAAGCCGGTCAAGACCGACTCCCAACGGGCCAGCACCTCGTGGTTCTCGGCGGTGTCGTCTTCTCGATCGACGTACTTCCGCGCGAGCTCGAGGTACTCGACCTGAAGCTCGAGCGCGGTCATGCGACGCCCATCGGCGAGTTCGAGCGGCATCGCCAGGTCGAGATCACGAGAGACCTCGTGGATCGCGGCGACCGGGTTGGCCAGCGAGAAGTCCGGCACGAACGCGTCCTCGACCATCTTGAGCATGATCGCCGTCGTGCCGACTTTCAGGAAATGGGCGACCTCGCACTTGTTGGCGTCGCCGACGATCACATGCAGGCGGCGGTACTTCTCGGGGTCTGCATGCGGTTCATCTCGCGTGTTGATGATCGGGCGCTTCAGCGTGGTCTCGAGGCCGACTTCGGTTTCGAAGAAGTCGGCGCGCGCGGTCAGCTGATAGCCGGCCTTCGCACGGTCGTCCCAGGCACCCTCGAACCCGAC
>JANMPG010000117.1:0-2300 GCA_031369745.1 Actinomycetes bacterium | reverse complement strand
GCACGATCTGGTGACGCACGTTGCTCAGGTGTACGAGCACAAGATCTCGTGCACGCAGCTTGGCCGCGCGCCGGATCCGTGGCCACCCGCGTGGCCGGCGGACCGCGACGATGTCGTGTGGCTCGCCGATGCGCACGCTCGCCTCTTATCGACGTTCGGCGAGCACGAACCAACCGATCCGTCGGCAACGTGGTGGCCCGCGGATCAGACGGTCGGGTTCTGGGCCAGGCGGATGGCGCATGAGACCGCGGTGCACCGCGTCGACGCCGAGCTCGCCGTCGGGCAGGTCACGCCGGTAGATGACGAACTCGCGCTCGACGGCATCGACGAGGTGCTCACGATTATGCTCGCAGGCGATTGGTCAGAGACCCCGGACGCCTCGACCGGGGAGCGGGTGGCCATCGATACCGGAGGACGGCGCTGGATCTTCACGCTGGAGCCCACCACGGTCCACGTTGCAGAGGAAGCAGGCGACGCTGACGCCACGATCGGGGGCGCTGCCTCCGACGTCTTGCTCTGGCTGTGGGGACGGGCTGCGGATCAACAGGTGTCCCGAACCAGCGAAAAGGGAGCAGGGCTGCTTCGAGCCAGGCTGAAGCTCGCCACGCAATAGCGAAGGAATACCCTTACGGCAGCAGACCCCGCAGCTTCCGATCGAAGGCGCGCGCGACCCTCTGTAGCCCTTCCAGTTCGGAGCCCGATCCACCGCGGGGCGACAACCCTAGTGAGTGGGTGTGATACCTGATGAGTGTGCGTCCTGGATCGTGAGGACGACGACGCGATCGTCGCCCTCGAGGTATTCGTAGACGAGCAGCATCCACCGCCAGGGACCGAGCATGAACCGAAGGCCCTCCCAGCGACCCGTGAGCTCCGGTCCGAGCAGCGGGAACTGCGCCAGTGGGGCGATGCTCGCGCGCACCCGGTCCCGCGTATCGGCCGGCAAGCTCAAGAACGCGATCAGGCGATCGAGATCCTCGACGGCGCCGCGCGCGATCTCGACGCGAGCCACCGGCTAGAGGTCGCCGAGCCCGACGGTGTCGCCAGAGGCGGCTTGCTCGCGCGCCACCAGAACGCGCTCCCACGCACCGTCGATCCCCTCGAGCACACCGACGACCGTCTCGACATCGGGATCGGAGTCGTCGAGCGCAGAGGACAGCAACGATCGCGCGAGGGTTCCCTCGTTGACGTGGACACGGGCGGCGAGCTGAGCCAGCTTGGCGGCTCGCTCCTCATCAAGGGTGATATTCAGACGCTGGGTGGCCATCGGCGAAGCATACACGAGTCAGCACGTGCCGTGTACGCGCTTGTCTCCGCCGTGCGAGTCCCTACGGTGGTGATGTGATCGATGGTCGCCCGCTCGTCCTGGCATTCGTGATGGCCGTCGCGTGTACGCGGGGGAGCGAGTCGGCAGCACCGCCGACCCCGACGATCGCGAGCACCCCCGCGCCGCAGACCGAGTTCTCCGGCGCCCGCGTGTCGGTGAAGCCGCCCAGGGACGGGTCGTTCCTCGTGCATGGCCTGTATCCGAAGAGCCAGTCGAGCTGCAAGCACGCGCATCGCGGGACCCTGGAGGCGCGTTACCCCGGCGCGCTGTCGTTCCGAAGCGCCGAGGACGGCACGGTGTCGATCGTGGTGACGCTGCCGTTCGAGCGCTACCTGGACGGCATCGCCGAAGTGCCGACGTCGTGGCCGCCGGCCGCGCTGGAGGCGCAGGTGATCGCGGCGCGCAGCTACGCGCTGGCCCACATCGGCTGGGCGGGACAAGCGGGCGAGACGCTGCAGAAACCGATCTGCTCGACCACCGACTGTCAGGTGTACCGCGGTACGCCCGTGCCGCTTACGCCCGGAATCCGGCGGTGGGAGTCGGCGGTGCAGCGCACGCAAGGCCAGGTGTTGCTCTACGGCGACCGGCCGGCCGACACCGTCTACTTCTCTACCTCCAATGGGCACACCTACGGCAACGAGCAAGTGTTCGGGAGCAGCCCGTTGCCGTACCTGCGGCCGGTGGTGGAGCACAACGATGGCGCCTCACCAACCTCGCATTGGCGCGTGACGCTGCCGTTCACCGATCTTGCGACGTTCCTGCGCGCGGGCGACCTCTGGCCCGACGGTGCGCGCATCTCTGCCGTCCGGCGCACTGGGCCGAACGTGCGGGTCGCCGGCCCGGGCACGTCGAGATCGATCGATGCCGGGGAGTTCCGCGCCACGGTGAACACGTGGGCGCCGTGCCTGATGCCCGCGCGGTACCCGACCGGCGTGCTGCCGACAACGATCCCGTCGGATTGGAACGACATCGCCTC
>JANMPG010000088.1:0-2770 GCA_031369745.1 Actinomycetes bacterium | reverse complement strand
GCAGTCATCGGGAGGGCTCATGGCCGACGAACCACAACGCTACTGGCGAAGCGCCGAGCCGAAGGACGCCTACGAGGTCGTCATCGTCGGCGGCGGCGGCCACGGCCTTGCAACCGCCTACTACCTCGCGAAGAACCACGGCATCACCGACGTGTGCATCGTCGAGAAGGGCTGGCTGGGCGGCGGCAACGTCGCTCGCAACACCACCGTGATCCGCTCCAACTACCTGTGGGACGCCTCGGCAGCGATCTACGAGCACTCCCTGAAACTGTGGGAAGGCCTGGAAGCGGAGCTCGACTGGGACCTGCAGTTCGACCAGAAGGGCGTGCTGAACGTCCTGCATCACGTCGGGGAGATCCGAAACTCGCGGCGACGCGTCGAGGCCAATCACCTGCAGGGCGTCGACGCCGAGCTGCTCGACGCGAAGCAGGTGAAGGAGTTCTGCCCGATCATCAACATCTCCCCCGACGTTCGCTACCCCGTGATGGGTGGCGCGCTGCAGCGTCGAGGTGGGACCGCGCGCCACGATCGCGTCGCCTGGTCGCTCGCGACGCGCGCGAGCGACCTCGGCGTCGACATCGTCGAGCACGCGGAGGTGACGGGCTTTCAGCGTGGGGTCGGCGGCGCGGTGACCGGGGTGGAGACGACGCGCGGATCGATCCGCGCGAACAAGGTTGCGCTGGTCGCGGCCGGACACACGAGCGTGCTCGCGTCGATGGTCGGGTTGCGCTTGCCGGTGCAATCCCACCCGCTGCAGGCGCTCGTGAGCGCGCTGTATGAGCCCGTCTTGAACTGCGTGGTGATGTCCAACGCCGTGCACGTGTACGTGTCGCAGGCCGACAAGGGCGAGTTCGTGATGGGTGCCGGCATCGACACCTACAACGGATACGGCCAGCGGGGTTCGTTCCACGTGATCGAGCACCAGATGGCCGCGGCGGTCGAGCTGTTCCCGATCTTCAAACACGCGGCGTTGCTGCGCACGTGGGGCGGCATCGTCGACGTATGCCCCGATGCGTCACCGATCATCGACGCCACGCCGATCCCGGGGTTGTTCCTCAACTGCGGCTGGGGCACCGGTGGCTTCAAGGCCACACCCGGCTCGGGTTGGGTGTTCGCCGAGACCGTGGCGACCGGCGAACGAGCGGAGCTCGCCGAACCCTATGCGCTGGACCGCTTCACGAGCGGCGCGCTGATCGACGAACACGGTGCGGCCGGGGTGGCCCACTGATGCGGGCCGCCACCGTTCGCTCGTTCGCCATGTCGCTGCCGGAAGCGGAGGAGCGCGAGACCTGGGACACCGCGACGTTTCGCGTGCGCGCGAAGATCTTCGCGATGTTCGACGAGCAGGAGCGACAATTGTGGATCAAGTCGGTGTTCGACGAGCAGCAGGCGCTGATCGCGATGAACCCCGAGGCGTATTTCGTTCCGTCCTATGTCGGCTCGAAGGGTTGGGTCGGTGTGGTCGTGGCGAAAGCCGACCGCGGCGAGGTCGAGGAGCTGCTCACCGAGGCTTGGCGCATGACCGCCCCCAAGCGGATGGTCGCCGCCTTCGATGAAGGCGACTCCTAGATGCTGCTGATCCGGTGTCCGTGGTGCGGTGCGCGCGACGAGATCGAGTTCCGCTACGGCGGGCAGGCGCACCTTGCGTACCCGGCGGATCCTGAAGCCCTGGACGACGCCGAGTGGGCCGACTTCCTGTTCATGCGGGACAACCCGAAGGGGCCGTGGGCGGAGCGGTGGGCGCATGCGGCGGGCTGCCGCCGGTGGTTCAACGCGATCCGCGACACCGCGTCGCACCGCGTGATCGCGACGTACCGGCTCGATGAGGAGTCGCCGATATGAGCGGCCGGCGTCTCGACACCGGAGGAACGTGGATCGATCGATCGCGCCCGATCACGTTCACCTTCGATGGGCGGTCGTTCAGCGGGTTCGCCGGAGACACGGTCGCAAGCGCCCTGCTCGCCGCCGGCGAGCGCGTCGGGTTCGTGTCGCCGCTGGCCGGGCGACCCCGGGGAGTCTTTTCCGCCGGTGTCGAGGAGCCGAACGCATTCGTCGAGATCTCGACGCCGTGGTTCGAGGCGATCCGACCCGCGACGATGGTCAGCTTAGTTGACGGTCTCGTGACGACCCCACGCGCGGGGGTTGGAGTGCTGCCTGACGACGACGTACCCGCGCGCCCGGCCGCGCACACGTATCGACATGTCGAGACGCTCGTGATCGGCGCGGGAACCGCGGGTCGCGCCGCAGCCACGGGAGCACGTGCCCGGGGCGGACGGGTGCTGTTGGTGGACGAGCACCATGTCGTGCCCGACGCGCCGCCCGGCGTCACCACGCTGGCCGACACAACCGCCGCGGGCGTGTACGACGACGGATACGTCGTGTGCTACCAGCGCGACGGCGTCCGCGACGTGATCCATCACGTGCGTGCAGGTCGCGTCGTGCTTGCCTCCGGCGCCCACGAGCGACCGCTCGCGTTCGCGGGCAACGATCGCCCCGGCGTGGTGCTCGCGTCCGCGGCCCTGGCTTACCTAGAACGCTTCAGCGTGCTTCTCGGCGAGCATATCGCGGTGTTTACGACGAATCACGCCGGTCACCACGTCGCCGAGTCCCTCGCCGCCGCCGGCGCCCACGTCACCGTGATCGATGCCGACCCGAGCGGTGGGTCCGCGACCGAGCGGCTCCGCGCAGCCGGCCTCGAGGTGCACGTCGGGGCCCAGGTGGTCGCAACCGACGGGGATCCGGCGCTCGCAAGCGTCACGGTCACCGCCGC
>JANMPG010000076.1:0-6076 GCA_031369745.1 Actinomycetes bacterium | reverse complement strand
CGACGAGGGGCACAAATCAACTGGCGCGGCAAACCTCGCTCGCTCGCTGTGCGCTCTCGGCCGCTTCGACGAAGCAGAACCCTTTGCCGATATGGCCCGTCGCATCGCGGCGGAGGACGATCTCGCGTCGCAGGTCACGGGACGGTGTGCCGGGGCGCTCGTGCTTGCGTCCCGTGGCCACTTCGAGGAGGCGATCGCGCTCGCGAGGGAGGCGGTCGATCTGTTCGCCGAAGCTGAGAACCCGATGACGGCCGGCGACGCCTGGATGGATCTCGCCACCGTGTACCAAGTGGCGGGACAGAACGCGGCCGCCGCCGACGCGGCACGCGAGGCGCTCGGGTTCTTCGAACGCAAGGGGGTTCGGCCTGCGATCGCCAGGACACAGGCGTTCCTCGGCGACCTGGGGTGGCGCCGGCACACATAGGGCCTGTCCGTGACCGTGGCGCGTTCCAGCTCACACTCCCGATAGGCTCCCATTTAGGAGGATGGCCGAGCGGACGAAAGCGACGGTCTTGAAAACGGTCGGGTTGCCCCGTGGCGTCGAACCTGCGACGCGCGGGCTTAGGGTAACGACATGCCCGAGGCACGCGAACCGGGAGAGGAGAGAGAGACATGGCATCGATCGAGAGAACGAATCTGGATTCCCCGGACCAAGCCACGACGCCCTTCGAGGGAGGTCTGATCGAGTCTGTGACGGTCGCTGGTGTCACGCTCCTGCGAGAGACGCTCCAGCCCGGCTGGAGATGGTCAGAACACGTGAAGCCGATCGTCGGCGGTGACAGTTGCCAGAAGCGCCATCTCAAGTTGATGATCTCAGGGCATCAACACGTGGTGATGAACGACGGCACACAGGTGGAGCTCGTTCCCGGCGATTTTGCCGTGATCGAGCCCGGACATGATGCCTGGGTCGTTGGAGATGAACCCAACGTTCTGCTCGAGATGGTAGCCATCGAAAGTTAGCGGGGAGTCACCAAGATCTTGGCGTGTCGCTCAGATCCCGAGACGGTGGCTTCGGTGAAAATGATCGTAAGAACGCTCGATCCCTCCTGGGGCATGACGCGGCGCGGCCTCGGGCGATCGACCAGGCCAGACGCCAGGCGAGAACCACTCAACGCAGTCCACACTGGGCGCACTTCAAGCGACCGGTGTTCTCACACAAGCAGGGAGTAGTCGCCGTTGGTCCAGGCGCCAGCCCCCCTTGGAACTCTGAGGTTCAATGGGGTCCGCCCGCCCCAGCTCGGACAGCCGCCTGAGGCGGGTGACCGATGTGCCCGGGGGAACGGCCTGGGGAGCATGACGAAGAGCGTCGCCCAACCCAGCTACAGGCTCCAACGGCGGAAGGGGTCGGCTGACTACGCGAAGAAGGCGTCGATCGCGTCTTGATCTCGCGCCGCGAGCCACACCTCGGACACCATCGAGTCGCGGAAGTGGAACACCAACGGGAGCATCGCATCCATCGTCTTGCCACCGCGTGCGAGGTGCTGCACAGCGAGCAGGATGCCATGCTCGTCGTTGGCGAGACAGTCATGGATCTCGGCGGTCGGAGGGCCGTCGAGCAAACCCATCATCTTGCCGAAGACGCCACCCACGCCCTCGCGTCCTTCGTAGTCTCCCGCGAGCGGTCCCTTACCCGCCACGTGGAACTTGACATCGGGGGTGTGCGCGGCCAGGAACGCATCCATGTCCCCCTTGTTCAGAGAATCCGTCGCGGAGCGCAACAACTCCTCGTTCGCGTGTGCCATTCCCTCGCCTTCCCGTCGGTCCTGTCGTGACGTGCTCGAGGATACTCCCGACGCAGCTGCAGCGCACGCCGGGCCAGAGCTCGTCGCCGTCGTGAGGGCGACTACCGCGGCTGGCTCAACCAGGCAGGGTTCGATGGAGTCATCTTCCAGCCCACGCCATCTCAGGCGCGTTGTGTTTGCGCGGTAGCGAAGGACTCAACACCCGGATCGAGTTGCCAACGGTCTCGAACGTGCCGCACACCGACGGCCCGCCCGATAGGCTCCACCCCCCCGGGAGGATGGCCGAGCGGGCGAAGGCGACGGTCTTGAAAACAGCCTCCGGTGGCCACAATGTTCAACCGTTGCTCTGCGCCGGTTGTGCCGCTGAAGAAGGCACTTGCTGTTACGTCGGAACGGCACGGAACGTTCCAGATTCAGATGACATCTTCGCTTCACTTGCTGAAGATTGTCGGTGGCTCGAAACCGCAGGGGATGGAGGTCCTCCAGGGGGAGCTTGCCGATTGAGGGAATGGCGTAGAGCCGGATCAGCCCTTCGTAGCCCCGATGTGCGGGCGCGGACGCGGCCCCTGGCATGTTCGAGCCACCGGGCGCGGTAGTCACCAGTTGACCCCGCACCGATCACGATCTTGTTCGCTTGGATCGCCCGGCGACGTTAGTTTGGTATCTGCGGTGCACGCAACTTCACTAACCGTTGTTGTTCCGCCCTCCCGCGTTGTACGCCCGTAGGGCAGTATCTAGCGGGTCAGATAGTTCGAAGCCGCGACCGGAGGCATCGACTCATCAAGCTACGATTGCCAGCGTCAGTCGGAGGCGCGTTGTGTGTAGCCGGCGTAGTAGTCGGTCGTCAGCGATCCTTCGCCGTCCGCGTCGGTTCCTTCGAACCGGTCCGGATCGAACGCGGCGAGCTGTGAAGGCGCCTCGCCCGTCACTAGCCACCGGGCGAGCAACTCGGCGACGTACGGTGCCTGCATGAATCCGCGACCGCTGTACCCGTTCATCTGCACGAACCCGGGCCTCGCCGCCACCGGTCCCACGAGCGGCAGGCGGTCCGGCGTGATGTCGTACACACCCGCCCACTGGCGGATCACCCGGAGCGCGCCGAGTCGCGGCGCCTTCGCGAGCAGGATCGCGCTCGTCCGTCCGAGGAACCGACAGGAGCTCGTGCGGTTGAGCCCGGGCTCTTCGCTTGGATCGGTCGCACCTGCGACGAGCTCCCCGCGAAGCGTTTGGTTGAACCACCCTTCCATCGGCCGATAGAACGTGATCGCCGGGCGCATGAAGGGCTGCATCGGCTCGGTGACGAACACCTCGCGCCGCACGCACACGTTGGGCACCCGGACGCCGGTCATCATCGACAGCTCACTCGCCCACCCGCCGGCGGCGTTCACCACGACGTCAGCGCTCACGGTTCCCGAGTCGGTTTGCACGCCGGTTATGCGGTCGGCGTCGACGAGTACCTCTATGACGGTCTCGCCCTCGCGGATCACGACGCCGAGGCGTTCGCACGCACGCCGGTAGGCGTACAGCACCGCGTCATGGTGGCCGATCGCGTCGTGCCCGACCATCACGCCGACGGGTGGCTCGCCACCGTCGAGCACTGGGAGTGCGCGGCGGAGCGCGGCATCGGTGCGCACCTTCGGCGCACGCATCCCCAGCGAGCGGAACATCGGCAGGAGCGACTGCATGCGCTCGAGCTCTTCGTCCTCGTAGAGCACCCAGGCGTAGCCAGAACGCCAGAACAGGGTGTTGGATCGCAGCTCATCGGACAACCGCTCGTGCTTGCGTTGCGCCGCTATCGCGAAGGCGGTGAGCTCGGGCGTGAGCTGCATCGCCCGGATCCGTCCGACGTTGCGAGAGCTGTCCCCGCTGCCGGTGTAGCGTCGCTCGAGCACACTGACGGGCAGATTGGGGGACCGGCGCCGAAGCTCGAACGCGAGCGCGAGTCCCGAGATCCCGCCGCCCACGATCGCGACGCCGCGTTCCGCGATCGTCATCGCATCTCTCCCGCGAGCGAGGCGATCGACACCGGGCGGATCGGCGGCCGGATCGTCGGCAGCCCGGCGGCGAGACCGCGCGCCTGCAAGACCTCGCCGACCGGACCGAGGCAGAGTTTGCCCTGGCAGGCGCCGGTGCACGCGCCCGAGCGGCGCTTGAGCAGCTCGATATCGCCGAACCCGTCCGCGATCGCACGATCGATCGCAGCGACCGTGACGTCCTCGCAGATGCAGACCGTGGCATCCGGATCGAGGTCCATCGCCATGTCGATGTTCGTCGTGGCGAGGGTGGCGGTATCGCTCGGGCCGCCCAGCCATGTCGCAGCGCGCGCGGCCGCTCGATCGGCAGCACCGTCGGGATCGAGATCGCCCGCGGCCTCGCCGACGACGATCATGGGTGTGATCGTCGCCCCCGAGGTCTGGACGACCGGGGGCTTGCCTCCGATCGAGGCCGTCTGGCCGAGCTGCACCTGGAGTTCGTAGGTTGGCTGCGTGAAGCCGAGCACTACGATGTCGGCGTGGAGCTCGCGACCGTCGTCGAGCGCGACGCGCCGAACCGCGCGTCTGCCCTCGATTCGCTGTAGCCGACGACCTGGATGCGCCTGGATGTCGGCGGGGGGTAGATCGCTTGGGCCCGCGATCCAGGTCAGCAACACGCCGGCTGCCTGTGCAGCCGCGACGATGCGCACCGCCTCGGCCGGAGCCGCAAACACCCCGATTCGATGCCGCCCCAGGAAGGCGCCCTGGGCCGTCAGCCGTTCGAACGCCCGTCCGCCCAGCACGCCGGGCAGGTCGATCCCGGGCACGATCAGCGTCCGGTCATACGCTCCCGTCGCCACGACCACGCGGGTGGCCCGGATCGTCACCGGCCCGCGTTTACTGACCACCGCGAACACGCCTTCGCCGCCGTAGTACCCGACGCAGAGCGATCGCTCGAGGACGTCAGCTCCAGTCGTGCGGATCGCCTCCAAGTCCGCTTCGGCTCGCTCCCGGGCGGTCGTGGACCGAGGCTGGCGTCCACCGGCCGGTCCTTGCGTCACGACGAGCGTCCGCAGGCCGGTCGCCGAGACCGCGGTGGCTGCCGCGAGGCCGGCGGGACCGCCGCCGACCACGAGCACATCCGTGTCGAGCGAGCGAGGCTCCGTCGGGTCCCAAGCGGTGCGGTCGCCGAGAGTGTGCGCAGCCGAGAGCCGACGGAGCACCTCGAGGATCGGCTGCCTGGCGAAGCGCGGACGCAGGAACCGCCGTTCGTAGAACCACGGCTCCATAGATTCCCCGATCCATCCGATCGGGCGGAGCAAATCGGCGCCCGATCGTGGAGCACGACCGTTACTCGGGACCTCGCAGGCGAGTCCCTTGTTGCCCGCCAATGGACATTGCTGGCAATACCCGCGACCGCAGAACCCACCGCGGGGTCGGTGCAGTCGGTGGCTGCGCCCGACGGCGCCGGAGCCTGATTCGATGGCGTCAGCCAGGCGCGTGCGGATGGGTCGAGGCTCGCTCATGGACGGAAGGCTTCCATGCCGCTCGGCGCGTTGCCAGGGGTGAGCCTTGCAAGCATTGCCACATATCATATATGATTCGTCATCGCACACGACGAGGGGGCCGAGATGAGGGATGAGGGGCTCGGAGAAATCGCGCGACGGGTGGTTAAGGATTACCTCGGGGTCGTCGCGGGCGAGCGGTTCCTCATCGTGACCGACACGATAACGAGCCCTTCCATCGCGCCGGCCCTGGCGGCTGCAGCCAACGGCTTAGGGGTCGACCCCGTCATCACCGTCATGACGCGCCGGTCGCGCAGCGGCGAGGAGCCACCGCCGCTCATCGCCTCAGCTATGGTCGAGGCCGACGTGGTCCTCGCGGCCGCGAGCCGCTCCTGCTACCACACGGAGGCCAAGGGCGCCGCGCACGCCGCCGGCACACGTGGTGTCTTCAATACCCCGTCCCTGGAGGACGCGTGGCTCGAGGGCGCCATGACCGCTGACTTCGTCGCGATGCGGGAGGAGGCGATGCGTCTGGCCGACGCCTTGCGCGGGGCTTCCGAGATGCACGTGACCTCGCCCGCCGGGACCGATGTCGCGTTCTCGATCGAGGGGCGCGAGCCTGTGGGCTGGCTCACGGGCATCTGCCGCAACCCGGGGGAGATCTCAGCATTCCCCGGCGGGGAGGTCTCGTTGCCCCCCGTCGAAGGCACTGCGTCGGGTCGGATCGTGATCGAGCGCGTGATGACCGATATCGGGGTCATCACGACGCCGATCACATGGACCGTGCGTGAGGGTTTGGTGACCGACATCGAGGGCGGCCCGGAGGCGGAACGCCTCCGGGCGCATGTCGACGGCA
>JANMPG010000073.1:0-5876 GCA_031369745.1 Actinomycetes bacterium | reverse complement strand
CTTTCCCGGCGCGATCGAGCCTCGTCGATCCTCGGTGAAGTTCGCGTACGCGGAACCCAAGGTCGCCGCCCGCACGGCGGTTGCGAGATCGACGGTCTCGGCCAGGTTCCAGCCGCCATCGCCGGCGAGGTCGGCGCGCGTCACCGCCGGGTAGAGCCAGATCATCGGGTCCATCTCGGCCACGTTCCAATCCGAGCTGAACGCGAGCGTGCCCCCTGCCGCCGCGATCGACCGGAACGGCCAGGCATACCGCTCACGGGATCGCCCGACGTTGTCGCGCCATTCCCCGACGATGTCGGGCGCGCAATGGCGCGGTTGCATGCATGCGACGACGCCGAGCTCTGCGAAGCGCGAGACGTCGTCGGGGTGCACACACTCGACATGCACGATCTGGTGGCGCACGTCCGCCGGTCCGAACGCCCGACGGCACCCCTGCACCGCGTCCAGCACCGTACGGATGCCGCGATCTCCCGTCGCGTGCGTGAACGATTGCAGCCCGCGACGCTCGAGCTCGAGCAGGAACGCGGCGAACTCCTCGGGCGGCCAGAACGTGTCGCCGTTGGTCGCAGCATTGGCGTACGGCTCGAGCATCGCGGCGGTGTGCGGCTCGATCACGTCGTCGATGTAAAGCTTGATAGGCCCTACCCGGAACCGGTCGTCGGCATAGGTGCGCTTCGCGTCTTCCAGGGCGTCGAGGCGTGCGGCGGTCGTGCCCGGCAGGCACAACATCGCGGCGATCAGACGCGAACGAAGCGTGCCCTCCTCGCGCGCGCGAGCGAACAGCGCGATGTCGTCGAGACCGTTCTGCGGCTCCACGATCGTCGTGATGCCGAACGCAGTGGCCATATCGAGCGACGCGACCAATCGCTGATACTGCGCGCCGGGCGCATAGCCCGGGATGTGCGGCGCCAGTGCGCGCTGGCCGTCCTCGCTGATGCCGAGGACCGCGAAATCGTGCACGTACCCGGTCGGCTCCCCGGTCATCGGATCCATCTCCGCGGTCCCCCACGCCAGATGCTCCGTGTCGCGGGTGATCTGCAGTCGGGTCATCGCCTCGCGGTTGAGCCACACCGTATGCACGTCGTAGGAGAACAGGAACAGCGGCTTGCCTCGCCCGGCACCTTCCAGCATGTCGGCGGTCGGCGACGAACCTGGGATCGCCGCGTAGTTCCACCCTTCGCCTTCGATCCAGGCCGAGTCGGGGTGCTCGGTGGCGAACGCGTCGATACGGCCGCGGATCTCCTTCAGCGAGTTGGCGCCGAAGAACTGTGCGGCACCGGGATTGGAGCCGAGGCGGACGTGGCTGTGTGCGTCGACGAACCCGGGCAGCACGGTGGCGCCGCCCGCATCGATCACCTCGGTGCGGGGGCCGATCAGCGAACGGATCGTCTCATCGCTACCGACCCCGACGATCTGCTCACCCACGACGGCCACCGCCTCGGCGCCGGGCACCGCGTCGTCCACGGTGTATACGGCCGCGTTCACGAGCACAAGGTCGGCAGTCACGGTTACCCCTTCAGTCTCGATTACGCATCGACTCGGCCGCGAACGCGAAGTACTCGTCGAAGGCGGCACGCAGCTCGGGCGCGGGTGCGAGCGCGTTGAGCGCCGCCTGCATGTGCGCGACCCACAGGTCGCGCTCGGTCGGGCCGATCGCGAAGGGGGCGTGACGCATCCGCAGCCGCGGGTGCCCCCGTTCCTCGCTGTACGTGCTCGGCCCGCCCCAGTACTGGGCCAGGAACAACGTCAGCCGGTGGCGCGCTCCCGACAGGTCGTCGGGCTCCGGATACAACGCGAGGAGTTCCGGGTCTCCGGCGACCCCGTCGTAGAACGAGTCGACGAGGGCGGCGAAGAACGGCATCCCACCCGCAGCTTCGAATACGGTCGTCGGGTCCACGGCCCGGCAGTCTACGGAGGCGCCGCTCAGTCGTCGTCCGCGGACCGGATATACGCCTTCTGCGCCGCGTTCAGCGGAGAGCAGGTGCGGGTCGCGAGCAGCAGCGTCCCCTTGGGCGGCGTCGGTGTTGAGAAGTCGAAGAAGCCGCGCAGGTCCGCCGGTTTCGGTTCTGTGGCCGTGTACGTCGACAGATCGTCGGCTGCGCCCATGGTCGGCAGGCTGAACGCCCATTCGACGAACCGGGCGAACGACGCATGCGAGTAGAAGGAGTGGCTCGCGTAGCCGCCGTTCTTGAGCGGGCCGGCCTTCACCCACGGGCTGATCACGAGCAGCGGCACGCGGAAGCCGTAGGAGATCAGGTTGTTGAGCCCGGTGACGCCGTTGTCGACCCCTTTGGCGGTCGGGGGCTTCACGTGGTCGTAGAAGCCACCCCACTCATCCCACCAGACCACGACCGCGGTCGAGTCCCAGTCGGGGCCGCTCATGATCGCGTTAACGGCTTTGACCGTCGCGTTCTCACCTGCGCAGGCGGTCTTGGGCGGGTGCTCGGTCTCTTTGGCCAGATACCACGAGACCGCGGGAAGGGTGCCCGCGGCGGCATCGGCCAGGATCTGCGGGCCGTCTTGGACGTGCGTGTCCCAGTACGGGTTCGGATCCAGGCACGGCGGCGCATCGCCCGGCGCGCACCTGATCGAGTCGATCGCCGCGATCCCCGAGTGCACGAAGTGCGACCCGTCCTGCGCGCTGTAGAAGCGCCACGGCAACCCCGCGTCGTCGAGGAGGTTCGGGATCGACTGGAACCCGAAGCACGGGAAGACTTCGGACAGCTGGCCCTGAAGGCCGATCATGGACACGGTCGATCCTGCGCTGTTGCTGCACCCCCAGGTGTGGCTGCCTGCGATCGGATCTTGGGGGTTGCCAAAGATCGCCCGGCGCCCGAGCAACGTGCTGTAGCGACCGGTTTGCGCCGCGACCGCGAACACGTTGTTGCCGAAACTGGCACCACGCCAGGAGGCGAACATCCGGTCGGCGATCCCGTACTTCTTCGCATACGCCCAGTAGCTCGGGATGTCGCCGGCCTGCATCTGTGAGTCGGCGATGTCCTCGCCGGTCGCCTTCACGATCGCGCCGTTCTCGTGGCAGAACCCGTCCATCTTGCCGCCGTGATAGGCCTGGTAGAACGTCGAGTTGGCGTGCGAAACATCTTGCGGCATCGGGTCATGTGCGCGCGGCATCGTGAACGTGTCGACCACGCTGGGGGTCGCCTTGCGGTAGCACGCGGCCGTGGTCGACTGCTTCAGATCACCACCCGGATCGGGGAACGCACCGAAGTAGTGGTCGAAGCTGCGGTTCTCCTTGACCACGAACACGATGTGCTCGATCGGCGAGCGTGGCGTGCCGGGTGTCCTGGATCTCAAGGCCGCCACGGCCAGCTGCGGCGGCGAGCCAGGCGCGGCGAGCACCGCCAGGCCGAGAGCGATCACGGCGGCCCCAACACGTAGAGCCTGACTACGTCGATATCGCGTTGCCTGCACGAGCCCTCCCGGCCGGTCGAACCTGCCGGACACTAGCCGCCGCGTTGCTGCGGGGGAACCCGCCTTCCGTCGGTTTCTTCGCCGGTGCCTGCAGGACCTAGGCCGTTCGCTCCGCTCTTGGAGCCTATCGATGTCGGGACAGTGCGCACGGCGCGTCGTAGCCTGCAGTGCATGCGCTCCCCCCGCGTTTCGCGCATCGCGCTTGCCGCCTGCCTGCTGGTTGGACTCGTAGGCATTCCTGCTTCTGCGGTCAACACCGCGCAGGATGTCGTTGTCTCGGCGAACCCCGCCGATTGGGTGCCGTGGGCGACGAACGGTCGTGTGTACGCGCTCGCGCGGATCGGCAACACGATGTACGTCGGCGGCACGTTCACGCAGGCGCAGGAAGCGAACGCCAGCACCTTCTCCCGCGCGTACCTGTTCGCGTTCGACATGACCTCGGGCGCGATCTCCAAGACCTTCCAGCCACAGCTGGACGGGGAGGTCCATGCGCTTGCCACCGACGGCACGTCGCTGTTCGTCGGCGGCACGTTCGGCTCGGTGAACGGCGCGACACGTCACCGACTCGTAGCCCTCGACGCTGCCGGCAACATCGTGAGCGACTTCGCGGCCGATGTCACCACCGGCTCGGAGGTCGACGACCTGGTGGTTGCGAACGGTTTGGTCTACGTGGCGGGCGCGTTCACGCAGGTGAACGCCACCGGCCGCATCGGCCTCGCAGCGGTGGATCCCGCGAGCGGGGCGCTCGCACCCGGCGTCAATGTCGCCTTCACCGGCTTGCACAACTACGGCACCTCGCACATCTCGAAGATCGACGTGTCGCCCAACGGCGCCACGCTGGTCGCGGCCGGCAACTTCACGGCCGTTGGCGGCCAGCCGCGCGAGCAGATGGCGATGCTCGATCTCGCCGGCCAAACGGCCACGGTCTCCGGTTGGAGCACGCAGCGCTTCGTCGGGCAATGTTCGTCGAAGTTCGACACATACATCCGCGATATCGACATCGACCCGACGGGCACCTACGTCGCCGTCGGTACCACGGGCGCGTTCCGCGGCGGCCTTGCGGCCGGCGTGATGTGCGACACCGTCTCGCGCTGGGAGCTCGGCCGCACCGGCGGCAACCAGCAGCCGACGTGGATCGACTACGCGGGCGGCGACACGACCTGGAGCGTGACCGCGTCCGGCACTGCGATCTATACCGGCGGCCATTTCCGTTGGTACAACAACCCCTACGCCGGAGACACGGTCGGTCCCGGAACGATCAAGCGTGGAGCGATCGCCGCCCTCGATCCGATCAACGGCATGCCCCTGTCCTGGAACCCGACGCGCAGCCCCGGCGAGGGCGTGTTCATCATGCTGGCGACCCCCGAAGGCCTGTGGGTCGGTCACGACACGAATCAGATCGGCAACGAATACCATCCGGGGCTCGCGTTCTTCCCGCTGGACGGGGGAACGACCGTGCCGGTGGCGACGGTTCCCACGTTGCCGGGCGAGTTGTATTCGTTGCCCCCGGGTGGATGCCCCGCGATCGACCCGTCGATCCTGTACCGCGTGAACGCGGGCGGATCCTCACTGCCGAGCCAGGACTGTGGTCCCGATTGGTCCGATGACACCGCGACCTCGAGTCCGTACCGCAACAGCGGGAGCAGCGCCGCAACATGGAGCGGCGCGCCGACGCTCGACGGCACGGTGCCATCGACGACGCCGGCCGCCGTGTACGGCTCGGAGCGATGGGACGCCAGCGCCAGCCCGGAGATGCAGTGGGACTTCGCGGTTCCGGCCGGCCAGCACGTGCGCGTCCGTCTGTACTTCGCGGACCGCTGCTCGTGCACCGCGACCGCGGGCAAGCGGGTCTTCAACGTCGCGATCGACGGCACGGCGGTACTCACCAACTGGGACGCCAACGCGACCGTCGGGCACAACGTCGGCACGATGCGGGCCTTCGACATCACCTCGGACGGATCGGTCACGATCTCGTTCACCCACAACAAGGACAACCCCGAGATCAACGCGATCGAGCTGATCGACACCGACGCTACGCCCGTCACCCCGGGCGAACAGCTGTGGTTGGCGCATCGCTCGTTCGACGGGGCGAACGCCGGCGCGTGGACGAAGAAGACGTCGTCGATCGACTGGTCGCGCGCCCGAGGAACCTTCTACACGAACGGCACGCTGTTCTACGGCTGGGACACGGGCAAGATATATTCCCGGGTGTTCAGCGGAGGCTCGTTCAAGAGCGCCAAGCTGGTGAACCTGCACAATCTCGCGCCCGCCTACTTCGACGTGGCGAACGTCACCGGCATGTTCCTGCAGGACGGCCGCCTGTACTACACGCTTCGAGGCCAAGACCAGCTCTACTACCGGTACTTCACGCTCGAGTCGCGCTCGGTCGGGGCGGTGCAGTTCGTGACTGACGGGCCCGGCACCGGTTTCGACTGGGGCTCGGT
>JANMPG010000096.1:0-1904 GCA_031369745.1 Actinomycetes bacterium | reverse complement strand
CTCGGCATGCGCCATCACCGTTTCCAGTGAATGCTCGGTGCCCACGATCGTGGTCGTGAAGGGTGCGGCTTCGATGCCGATCACCCCGCCCGTGTCGGCGACCGCGCGGAGCAGGTCGTCGTTCTTCAGCTTCATCTCGGGATACAGGGCGCGGGCGCCCGAGTGCGAGAGGAACACGGGCGCGCTCGACAGGTCGCACGTCTGCATCGCGGTGCGGTCGCCGGTGTGCGACACATCGATCGCCATGCCGAGACGGTTCATGCGACTGACCGCCTTGCGGCCGAACACGGTCAGCCCGCCATCGCCGGGGTCGCGGACCCCCGCGCCCAGCTGGTTCGACTCGCTGTAGGCGACTCCGATCATGCGCACGCCAAGCCCGTAGAGGATGTCGAGGCGGTCGAGCTCGTTCTCGATCGGGGCGGCTCCTTCGATGCACGCGATCATCGCGATGCGGCCGGTCGCGTGCGCCCGCTCGATGTCGGCCACGCTCGTGCCGAGGAACATCGTCGACTGGTGCGCGAGGTCGGCAAGGTGCATCCCGAGGTCATAGATCACGTCGTCCCACTTCCAACCGCCGGCAGAGGTGATCGTCGCCGTCCCGTCGAGGAAGTTCTCGAACACCGCGTCGAGACCGGAGGCAGCCAGCCCTTCGTAGCCGTACCACTCTCGCCCCTGCCGGATGTACGCGTCGTTGTCGCCCCAATCCGCGGGCGCGATGCCACCATGCTCGTGCAGCGAGATGCAGACGTTCGCGCGCAGCAGGCGTTGGGCCCGTGCCTCGTTCTCGGCCGCGAGCGGCACGACGTGCGGCTCGACCCGCCCGATCTGCGGGACCAGGTCGAACGCCACGTAATCCTCCCCGGCCACCAGATAGGAGAACGAGGTGTAGCCATCCCACCGCTTCTTCGGCTCCATCGCCGGCGAGGCTACCCGGTCGGGAACAAACGCGCATCGCGTCGCGTTGGGCTGTGCGGACGCCAGGCACAGGAGGACCCATGAGCGATTGGAACACGGGCATCATCGAGGAGTTCCGGGCCAACGAAGGCATGGTCGGAGGTCACTTCCAGGGAGCGCCGATCACGCTGCTTCACACCACCGGCGCCAAGAGCGGCGCGGAGCGCATCAACCCGCTGATGTACCTTGCCGACGGCGACCGCTTCGTCGTGTTCGCGAGCAAGGGTGGGCACGACTTCCACCCGCACTGGATGTTGAACATCGAGGCGAACCCCGACGTCGAGATGGAGATCGGTACCGAACGGTTCAAGGGTCGAGGACAGGTGCTGCGGGAAGGCACCGAGCGCGACCGGTTGTTCAACGAGCAGGCCGGGCGCTACCCGCAGTTCGCCGAGTACGAGAAGAAGGCGGCCCGTACGATCCCCGTCGTCGTGATCGAGCGCGTGTAGCGCACGCCCAAACGCACGAAGCTACGCGGAGCGCCGCCGATAGCGGATCGCCCAGCGCTGCTCCCAGCCGCTGGCATCGTGCGAGGACTCCCATCGCCAGGCGAGCCCGTCCTCGGCGATCTCGGAAAACACCATCCGCTTGTACATCTGTTCTTCGTCCACAGGTTCCGGCGTGGCGAACACGAACGTGCCGTCGGGCTGCGGGCCACCTTCGAAGTGCCAGTAACTGACCGAGGAATCGACCCAGGTCTGGCGCCAGCCATCGCCGCTCGGATCGGGGACCGACACGCTCAGGCCCGCAAAGCGCTGGGGGGCGGTCGACTCGAACCGCTCGACGACGACGTGCCCGTCGAGCTCGACCGTCACCGCGTTGGACCCGTGTCCGCCGTCCCACGTGCAGTCCCACTCCCCGAGCCAGAACGACAGACCGTCCATCGAGGCATCCTAGCCTGCGTCGGCGACCCGGCCGCCGATCGCGCAAGGAGCGTCAGGGGCCGGTGC
>JANMPG010000033.1:0-6166 GCA_031369745.1 Actinomycetes bacterium | reverse complement strand
GTCCGAGATCCTCCGGCTCGGGCGGGCGGTTGCCCTTGTAGTCCGGGTAGATGTCGGTGCGGGCCATCGGCCGCCAGTCGTGGTCATAGACGTGGACCACCTCGTCGGGCCGCCGGTCGACGATCAGCTTGGTCACCATGTCGAGGTAGCCGTGCACGGCGCCGACCGGACGGCCGTCCTAGGCAAAGACACCGGGATCGCGCAACGCGAAATACGCCCGGTAGGTCAAGCTGGAGACGTCAAGGAGAAGCCTATGGGTCAAGGGGTTCCTCGACGGTTCCGATCCGCAGATCCTCGAGTCGCAGGATCAACCGGAGGTCTGGACGCGACATTCGGAGAACGACGCCGGTTTCGAGGTCGATGTGGAGTTGGAAGACGGCGTCCTCTCCGGACCTGAGTCCGAGGAACTCGACCAGGATGGATCGACGACCATCCACTTCTTCACGACCGATGACTCGCCTCGTGGCCTCGTCGAGGCTCATGCGGCGGCCTTCGATAGGCGTCTTCACCCAGGCGTTCGAGTGAACCTGCACACCCGGACCAACACGCTTGAGTTCGCCTCCTTCTTCGAAGACGACGAAGTCGTCGGAGTGGCGGAACTCAACCCTCTCGTCGCTCTCGATGAACCAGCCCGAAATTCCGTCGAACACTGTCCGGGCCGAGCGCGCGGCCATGCCGTCGCGTAGTTCGACGACCCGGCACGCGAGAGGTGGCTTGGGCGAGCGGATCAGGTCAACGACTTGGTCGAACGAGGGCAGCTCCTTGTCCATCGATCTCGACCTCTCCGCGGGCGGATCCTTAGGGCGTGGCTTTCTTCGAGGGTTTCGACTTGGAACCGTTGAGGGCGACCGCCTGGCGGATGAGCACCTTGAACGCAGACTCGTCGACGGCTTCACCCTCATGGATGTCGATCGCGCGGCGTGCGTTTCCGTCCAGACTCGAGTTGAAGAGACGGGCCGGATCGTTCAGAGATGCGCCTTTTAGGAAGGTGAGCTTCACGACGCTCGTATACGTCTCGCCGGTGCAGATCAGACCTTCATGCGACCAGACGGGAACCCCTGGATTCGTGGCCTTCTTCCACTTCCACTCCTCGACGACGTCCGGGTCTGCTTCTTGGATGAGCTTGCGCATCGTGCCCAGGGTCTGCCCGCGCCAGTCCCCGAGTTCGGCGATCCTGCCCGAGATGAGTTCCGATGCCGACGGTTCCTGGCTCGCGTCCGACTCGTTCATGTACTCATCCTAGGAGTTTCGCCGGTAGGTTCATGCGACGACGTGCTCCACGGGGCAGCCGTCGGCAAGTGTGCGCGACACGGTGCATAGGTCGTTCACGGTCTTGGCGCGGGCGCGTTCGGTCTTGGTGGGGTCGTGTTCGTCCCCGACGTGGTAGACGACGCGAAGCCACTGCATGCGTGCGTCCTCCTTGACGCCGTCGACGGTGATCCGTAGCGGCTCGACGGGTGAGCGTTGCTTGCGCATCAGCAGCGCGAAGTCCACGGCGCTGCAGCTGCCCAGCGCGGCGAGCAGCAGCTCCAGCGGGGACAGGCCGAGCAGGCCGTCTTGGTCGACCGTGAGTTGGATGCCGTGCTTGTTCGTGACGGTCACGGTGCCGTCGGCGTTGGCGGTCATGTCGAGGTGCCGGTTTCCGTTCATGTGCCCAGGGTAGACGGGTGCGGTACGGTTCCGCGATGCCACCGCGCCCACGCACCGCTGCCGAACTCGGCCTGATGACCGGGGCGCCGCCGTTCGCTGCCGAGGGGCTCGTCACGCTCGAGAACTGGGAAGACCCACCCTTCAATCGTTGGGGATTCCAGCATGTGCGTGACCTGGTCCCGACGGCGAAGATCTCGCGCGGGCTGGGGCGGCCGTGGGCGCTTCCGCGGGCCGAACGCGACCTCGACCGGATGAAAGTACGGCTCGGGCGGCGCAGCGTGGGCCTGTCGCGGTTCCTTGAGGAGACGTATACGGACGGGTTGCTCGTGCTGCATCGTGGGCGGGTCGTGACCGAGCGCTACTTCAACGGGATGACGCCGGACACCACGCATCTGTTGATGTCCGTATCGAAATCGGTGACCTCGGCGGTGTGTGGTGCCCTCGTTGAGCAGGGGCTCCTGGCGCCCGACGATCTCGTCACGACACACGTGCCGGAGCTCGAGGGGACGTCGTGGGAGGGCTGCACCGTGCGCCACCTGCTTGACATGCGGGCGGGCACGCGCTTCAACGAGGACTACGACGACCCGCGAGCCGACGTGCGGGTGTATGAGCAGATCTACTTGTGGAGGCCGCGGACGGATCGACGATTGCCGACATCGATCACGGACTACTATCCGACGCTTCGCAATCAGGGGCCGCACGGCGGGCCGTTCGACTACCGATCGGTCTTGACCGACTTGCTCGGGTGGGTGATGGAACGCGCGGCGGGCGCCCGGCTGGCGGACCTGATCTCGCGCGAGCTCTGGCAGCCGATTGGCGCGGAATTCGACGCTGAGATCACCGTCGACGCGCACGGCAACGCGATGGCCGACGGCGGCGTGTGCTGTTCGCTTCGTGATCTGGCGCGCTTCGGCCAGGTGCTCGCGAACGGCGGGCGCCGGGGCCGGCGAGAGGTCGTGCCGCGGGCGTGGATCCGCGACACCTTGACGCCGGATCACGACACGGTCGCGGCGTTCGCATCGACTGCCGACGCGCGTGAGATGGCGGCCGGGTCGTACTACCGCAACAAGTTCTGGGTCGTGGATCCGTCGGGGCCGATCTACATGGGCTCGGGGATCAACGGTCAGACGGTCTTCGTGCACGGACCGGCCAAGATCGTGATCGCGAAGTTCTCGACGTGGCCCGTCGCCTGGACCGAGGAGTTCTCGATCATGACCCGGCAGGGTCTGACGTCGCTGGCGGAACAGGTTGCCGACACGGCCTAAGGGCGCGTCGACGGGGCTCGCGGCGTAGCCTGGACCCGTCGATAGCCTGCAGGAGGTGGCGAATGGAACGGAGCGATCCGTCGTACAAGGGTCAGGCCTCGTACAACCCCGCGCTCCTCGCGATCTACGACGTGTGGGTCCTGAAGTTCATGGCGCGCGCGGTGTGGAAGACCCCGATCCCACCCGCAGTCGAGCGCTACCGCCGTCATCTTGGCGCTCGCCACCTCGATGTGGGGCCCGGCACCGGGTACTTCCTCGAGAAGGCGGAGCCGCCCCCGGGGACCGAAATCACATTCCTGGACCCGAACCCCCATGTACTCAAGCACGCGTCGCGACGCTTGGCGTCGATGGCACCCGCGACCGTCGAGGCCGACGTGATGAAGCCGCTGCCGGTCGACGGCCCATTCGACTCCGCGGCGCTCAGCTTCGTCCTGCACTGTTTGCGCGGCCCGATGACGAACAAGGCGACCGCCGTTCGCAACATCGCCGACGTCCTCACGCCCGACGGCGTGCTCTTCGGAGGGACCGTTCTCGGCATCAAGGAAACCCACACGCGCTCGGCCCGCGCGTTCCTGTGGGCATTCAACAAGGAGGGTGGCTTCGACAACCTCGAAGACACGGTCGAGGGCCTTCGCGGGATCCTCGAGGCGTCGTTCCGAGACGTCGAGATCGAGGTCGCGGGCTCGGCCGCCTTGTTCTCGGCGACCTCCCGTCGGGCCTGAGCCGCATTCACAGCACTGAGCCGTTCACGTAGGAACGTGGAGGAGACGGTCATCGGGACGTTCACCATGACCTCAGTCACAAACTTGAAAGACCGCTTCGCGACTCGACCCGCGCTGGGCCGCGTGAGGGGCGTGGTTGACGGCATCATGACGCGCAGACGGTGCGCGGCCGATGCGATACTTCGGGGGATGTCGGCGGAGGGAACCCCGAGAGAGGACGTTGTTTGGACCCCTGGCTCCATCCCGCGGAGCCTTCGGGCGTTCGCGGCGCTCGTGCTCGTCGCGTCCGTTGTCGATGCCATCCTCCTGCATGGGTCGGTGGTATCCAGGGTCCTGTATGCCGCCGCGAGCCTGGGCCTCACGGTCGTTGTCTTGATCTTCCTGTTGCGCGGGTCGAGGGGCGCGTGGTGGTTTTCCGTGGTCATCCTCGTTCTCGGTGCTGTCCTGCCCTCGGCGCTTCTGCTCACATCACATTCGTGGTCGGCGGCCGCCACCGTCCGGGACGGCGCGGACGCGGTCTATCTGATCCTTCTGGTTACGCCTTCGGCTCGCCGCCATTGTCGTGTGGGCCGGACCCATTCGTTGGTCTAGGTGTCTCGCGAAAGTGTGGGTGGCGTGTCCGGTCTCACCTCACCCGACCTCGTGTACCCTAGGCTCAGCTCGCCGCCTTCTTCACGAGCGCGGCGATCCTCTTTTCTTCGGTGGCGGTCAACTCCTTCAGCGCGAATGAGGTCGGCCACGACGCACCCTTGTCGAGGTTGGCCTCGTCGCTGAATCCGAACGTTGCGTACCGCGACGAGAACTTCGCTGCGGCTTGGAAGAAGCAGACAACCTTGCCGTCCTTGGCGTACGCGGGCATGCCATACCAGGTCTTCGGCCAGAGGTCCGGCGCGGTTTCGGTGATGATCGCGTGGAGCCGCTTGGCCATGGCGCGATCCTGTCCCTTCATCGCGGCGATCGCAGCGAGCAGATCTTTCTCTCCGATCGACCTGTTCTTGTTCGCACGCTCCTCCGCCTTGAGCTCCTGAGCGCGGGCTTTCATCGCCGCCCGCTCCTCGGCGGTGAATGCGCCAGTCGTGCTCGCGGTGGTGCGCTTGGAGCCCTGCGTCGTCTTCGTTGCGGGTTTCTTCTCAGCCATGGCGAAGTCCCTCCTCCTAGTCGTTCGGGTTACGGGTTCTCACCAGCGAGATAGTGCCACGCCGCGCCGGAAGTGCGAGCGCCGACGGTGTCTCAACGGCTCGCCGACTTCCGAACACCGTTCCTAGCTGCGCACGGCGTTGCCTAGCGCCAGCAGGCCCGAGAACGCCAGCAGCCACAGCACGGCCGCGCGGAACGGGCCGTCGTGCACGCGGGGGGCGATGCGATCGCCGATCAGCGCACCGACGACCATGGCGGGCATGCCGACCAGCCAGATCGCGCCGACGTCGCCGACGAATAACCCTTGTAACCAGAACAGGGCGAGCGCGACGGCGCCCTCGACCAGGAAGCACGCCTGCAGCGTGGCCCGAAACGGGGCCGGGGGCATGTCGACGGCCTGGAACGCGATCACGAGCGGCGGCCCGTTCGTGCCGACGCTGGAAGCCAGCGCGCCCGAGGTGATGCCGGCGATGACTTCGGTTCGCCGCCCCTTGGGCAGACGGAACCCGCGCCACAGCCACACGGTCATGATGAGGATCGTCACGCCGATCACCGCGGTGAGCGTTCGGTCGTTCGCGCGCGTGAGCACGATGATCCCGACGGGCATGCCGATCAGGGCGGCGATCGTGACGGTCACCGCCTCGCGCATCTGGATGTCGGCTCGCCAGCGCCAGGCGTTCCAGGCGACGAGGGGGACGCCGATCGAGCTCATCGCGACGACGGCCACCTTGGGCCCCGCTAGCACCGTCAGCCCCGGCACGACGATCAGCGCGAACCCGAATCCGGTGATCGACTGGGTGGCGGCCGCGAACATGACGATGACGACGGCGGCAACCAGCGTGGCACTCACGCGTCCGCGAAGGGGTCGGCCATCGTGAGCGCGGTCTCGACCGCGCGATCGGGCAGGGCTTCGGCGGCGCTGATGTTCGACTCGGCACCCGAGTTGGCGGAGATGCGGTTCTCGTCGACCCCATCGGCGACGCGCCCGGTGGCTGTGTCGTAGGTCGGGACGCCGGCCGCGTTGCGCCCGTCGAACCAGGCCCGGGCGTCGGCGGCCGCGTCGGCCCAGCGCTGCTGTGCGGTCGCTGCGTACAGCCGGTCCACAACCTCGATGCACGACGAGACCTCGTAGGCGATCGAGCGTTCACCGGCGAACTCGGACTCGATGGCGGGCACGACCACCGCGTCGGCGCTCGCAACGGCGGCTTCGATCAAAGTGGGGTCGTCCAGGGTCACGCCGGCCGTGGCCAGCACCCCCTCCTGCAGGTGGGCCCACAGATGCGGCGCGCCGACCTCGAACGGGGAGTTCATCAGCACGTCGCCGATGCGGCAGGCGCGGAGTTCCTCGGACCAGCTGCGTATCAGGGGGATCGCGGTGGGGTTGCCGCGCTG
>JANMPG010000031.1:0-3105 GCA_031369745.1 Actinomycetes bacterium | reverse complement strand
CGCCCTCGCCGGCCAGCTCGGTCGGATGCGCTACTTCCGAGCCGAGGGCACGGCGGCGCTCTCCGCTGCCCTGCCGCCACTCGAGCGAGCGCTCGAGATATCTGAGCGGCTGCGTCTCGCTGAAGTCCTCTCGGACGCACTGAATACCAAGGGCCTGGTGATCGGATCGCTCGAGCGGCCGCAGGAGTCCTTCGCACTGCTGCAGCGCGCCCTCGACGTCGGACTCGAGGGCAACGCGACCCACGCCATGCTGCGCGCCTACACGAACCTGTCGAACGAGATGATGCAGGCTGATCGACTCGACGCCGCGCTCGCATACCAGGAGGCGGGACGGGCGCTCGGGGAGCGAACCGGGTACCTCGGCGCCGCGTGGTTCCTCGCGTCACACACGACGGTGGTGCACGCCTGGGCCGGGCGATGGGACATGGTGGAGGAGCTGTGGCGACGGTTCGACGCCGTCCGCGACGACCCGGCGGCCCAGCAGGCTGTGACCGCCGACTACTCGTGGCTCGTCGTCGCGGGTCGCGGCCGCGGTGACGCCGACGCCGCCCAGGCGATCGGCGACCGCGTCCGGCGCTTCGAGGGATCCGGTGACTTCCAGCTTCGGGCATACGTAGACGTCTGCCTCGCGCTCGTTGCCGCCGTTCATGGTCGGAACGACGAGGCCCTCGAGCGCTCGCTTCGGATCCTTGACGAGCACGACGCGCTCGGCGTGCGTCACTGGATGTTCAAAACCGCTGTCCGTGACGCGCTGGAAGCGGCGACGGCGCTCCGCGACCTCGCCGAGGTGGATCGGATCCTGCTGCAGGTCGATGCAATCCCACCGGGCGGTCGGACGCCGACGCTCGATGCCACCATCCATCGGTTCCGGGCGATCCTGCTTGCGGCGGGCGGGGATGCGAACGATCGCCCCCGTGTCGATGAGTTGTTCCGCTCCGCGGAAGAGACCATGCGGCAGAGCGGCTTCCGATTCGAGTTGGCTCGCACCCTGCTGGAACATGCGGAGTGGCGGAGCGCCGCGGCTCTCGGCTCGGTCGAGCCGGCGGCACAGGGGGCCTTGGACATCTTCCACGAGCTCCAGGCCACTCCATGGCTAAGGAGAGCAGCGTCACTCGCCGCGAGCCCCTCACCCGTGTGAGCCCGCGGCTTGGCTCCCTGCTCGGCTTCTAGTACGGACTCAGGGAGTACGACGGCGCGATCTACGAGGTGCCTGACAACGCGTCCATGGGGGGCCTCGCGGTGAGCTGCTGGATCGCCAGCGCTGGCGCACGCGCGTAGAGCTCGCCGAATCTTCGAGTACCTGGAGATCTTCCACAACCGCAGGCGACGGCACAGCGCGCTGGGGATGCGTACCCCCGTCGAGTACGAGATGATGAACCCCTACCCGACCCAGGTCGCGTGATGGGTTCCACTGTCCCAACTCAACGGATCACGGGGCAGACCAGACGGGCATGTCATCCGCCTTCCTCTTCTCCCAATTGTCGAGTCGAGGCCCCGGTGATGGATCTGTGGTTCTAGCGCAAGTCAGCGCCTGTTCGAGGTGACCCCAGCACATAGACGAGGCGGATGCCGACCGAGACCAGGGACGTGATGGCAGCGCTCACCAGGCCAACCAGTGGGAGCCCCGCGACCGCCGCGAGAGCGATCAGCAGGAGCCTCCCGTCTCGTCCTCCGAGCAGCCGCCCGATCCAGGCCTCGGGAGCATCCGGCAACCCGAGGAGCTTGGCTCGATCCTTGGATGCCATCGATAGCATCGAGCCGGCCACGGCAAGGGTGGTGAGCCACACCACAGGGACGATTGCTGTGGTGGATGCGGCCCAGACGCCCACCCCGCCGATGATGGCTGCATCTGCAACACGGTCGAGTATCCCGTCGAGCATCGCTCCGCGCGCGCTCGTCTTGAGCCTCAGCCTGGCGATCTCGCCGTCGACTCCGTCGAAGATCGAAACCGCCTGAACGGACAGCCCCCCGGTGATCCCGTGACCGGCTGCCAACAGGAACCCCGCCACGATCGCGCCCAGAGCTACGAAGACGGACAGGAGGTCGGGAGAAACCGGAAGATGCGCCAACGCCATGCTGATCCGTGTCGAGATCGGCCGGTTGAGGCGCCTGGAGACCGGTCCGTCACTGTCCTTGCCAAGGGACCGACGAAGGCGGACGCGGGCCAATGAAAGATCCTGCGGGGTGTCGACGTCGGTCCAGGTATTGGGACCGACGGTCACCGCGACCACGGGGCATACGGCAGCCAGCGCAGTGAGCGCGCCCGAGAGCGAGCGGTCGCCTCGAGCCGACGCCGCGCGATGTGCCTCGAAGATGTCTGGTCCGAGGATGAACGCTCCGCAGTCGATGGCGGGCGAGTCCAGATCCTTGCTGAAGCCAGCGACCTTCCCTCCTTCGACCAGGACCTTGGTCCCTTCGGCCCATTCTCCGGGTGTCGGTGCCAGATCTACGAGCGCCGCCGGAGCCCCAACGGACACGAGATCCCTGAGCACGCTGGCATCGAAGACGTGATCGACGGTGATGATCATGAACAACTCCCCAGGGTCGATGTACGCCTCGGCAGCGGCGAGTGAACACCCGTTTCCCTGCTGCCAATTCGTCGCCTGGACCAGCCTCAGCGTCTCCCCTCCCGCCTTCGTGATGTGCCGGGTGAGGTTCTCGATGTCGTGACCGGCGATCACGAGGATCTCTTCCAGCCCGAGGGTCTCGAGCGTACGGACGCAGCGATCGATCAACGTCAGGCCGCCGAGACGCAGCGTCGCTTTCGACCGGCCATTCGATAGCGGCGCCATCCGTGAAGACAGCCCGGCCGCAAGGACCACGCCCTTCGCCACACCACAACGTGCTGTCTTGGACACCGCAACACCTCCCCGAGGGTCTCGAGCCGAAACACCGCCGTTCAATCTGAACGGCTTGCGACAGACACATAGTGAGGCGATGTCCTCGTGCGCTGTCGTTACCGAACCAGGATGGGCGTCGGGGGCGCGACCCGAACCACAACCTACGGCACAAGCGGCTGGATGTCCTATGAGCAGGCTCAGAGCCCCAATCAGTCCACTTCTTGCGTTCGATTCGCTCCCACAGTTCGGTGGCTGGTTGTACTCG
>JANMPG010000012.1:0-2836 GCA_031369745.1 Actinomycetes bacterium | reverse complement strand
GTCGGCGCGCTTTTCGACGGCGTCTTCGCACTCAGGGCACGTGAACCGATAGCTCCCCTCCCGCCCGTTCGAGCGAACGGAAAGCAGGATGGATTCGGGCCCCATGTCGACCTCGCCACAGCGCGGGCAGGTTGTCCGGATCGTGGTCATCTCACCCCGAAGCATCGGCGACCTATCCGAGGGGCTTGAGCCGCTGTTTTCGGCCCGATCTCAGGCGGCGGAAGGCGGGTCCGCGAACGGGTTCAGGTCTGATAACGATCCAACGTGGCCCGGGCTTGCGTTCTGATCTCCTCGCGTATCGTGGGCGGCGCCAGTACCTGAGCGTCCGGTCCCAGTCGCAACAACAATCGAGCCACCCACACGACCTGCTTGGTCGCAAGGGTGACGGTCAGGGAGCCGTCCTGCCCCTCCTCGGGTTTCGTGGCCACGTAGTACTCGGCGACCCATCGGGCGCGCGGACGCAACCGAACCCGTACGTCGACGTCGTCGCCCCCGGGCGTGTACAGCGGCCGGCCGGCTCCCTGCAGTCCCCGAGGGGCGAACGTCTCGCCTGTGGGCGTGATGGTGTCGATGCGGTCTACGCGCAGGAGACGCTCGTCGTCAACGTCCACGTCCCACACCGCCACGTACCAGTTCCCCGAGCTCGCGAACACGGCCTCAGGGTCAACGAGCCGTTCGGTGCGCGCCCCGGTGCTGGCCGCCACGTATCCGATACGCACCCGTTCGTGTGCCGTCGCGGCGTCGCGGACCGACCCGAGATGCAGCGGTGCGGCTCCTGCGGCGACGGCCACGATGCCATCGGCATCCCCCAGTGCATCGGGTCCCAAGGCCGACCGTAACTTCGCGAGCGCCTCGGTCAAAGCGGGCGCCCCGGGAAAGCCCGGCGTCGCGGAGAGTTCGGTCGCACGCAGGTACACGGCGAGCGCCTCTTGCCGGGTCAGCCGCAACGGTCGTGCGAAGTGATCGGCCATCGAGATCCAGATCGCCCCGTCCTCATCGATGTCGACGTCGATCAGGTCGCCCGGGCCGTACGGGGGCAGGCCCGCCAGGAACAACAGCTCGAGATCGCGACGCAGTTGCGGGATCGGGATGTCGAAGAGCTCGGATGCTCCCTGCAGCGTGGTGCCGGGATGCTGGATCAGGTAGGGAACGACGACCAGCATCCGGCCCAGGCGCTCCTCGACCTTGACGCTCGCGCGTTGACGCTTACCCATCGAGCACCGCTGTGAGACGACGGATCATCTCGGCGCGCAGACTCACCGGCGCGAGCACCTCGGCATCGGGTCCATAGCCGAGCAACAACGGCGCCAACGTGTCGGGATCTACCACCGGGAGCGCCAGGACGGTCCAGCCGTCGTCGCGCACGGACTCCTTGATGGCCCCAGGGGTGCTCGCCACAGCGAGCACGGCGGCGGCCGGAGCGAACGCCACCTGGGCGCGATCGTCGCCGGAGGCGTTCCATGGTCCGGCTTCCACGTGATCGATGGCGTGGAACCCATCCGGCGGGGCGTGAGCCTCACCGATGTCTTCGACGTCGGTGGTGACCCGTGAAAGACGAAACGCACGGATCGCATCGCGCTCGAGGTCATGTCCCACGACGTACCAGTGTCCAGAGCGGAACACCACGCCGAACACGTCGATATCGCGTTGCGAAACGGCGCCCTGCGCGGTCCGGTAGCCGAATCGCACGCGTCGGCGTTCTGCGGCGGCGTTCGCGACCGTTACCAGCGTCGAGCGGTCCGTGTCGCTTGCCACCGACAGCGGTCCACCCGCCGTACCCGTGAGCACGCCGCCCTCCGCCCCGTAGAGCAGCTTGCGAACCCCTTGGGCAACGTCCGTTGTTTCCGAGCCGCTCTGCGCGGCCAGGTACAGGGCCGTAACCTCCTGTGGCGTGAAGGCGATCTCCGGAAGGTAGTAGCGCTCCTTCGGGATGGTGTAGCCCTGTTCGACGTCCCACACATCGGTCGACGTCATCTCGAGGGGAACGCCGTAGGCGCGCAGGATGTCTTTGTCGCGCTCGAACTTCCGCTTCACCGACTCGAGGTTGTCGCCCTGGTAGGCCTCGAGCGTTTCCCGGATCTGGTCGAACGTCAGGGGCGTGGCGGTCTCCAGGAGCAGCCCAACCAGGTTGAACAGGCGCTCGAGGGGTTCCATCACATCATCGCTGAGCATCGTGCGCGATGATAGCGGCGCCATGCACGAGACCCGGCAGCCGCGATGATCGAGTACCTCTCAGGGCCTGTCGAGGACGGCGAGCGTGTGCTCATCGCTCGCACACGCACCGACGTTGGGATCGAGCAGGTCGCGGTGGACATCCCGCTGGGGCCGTGGCCACCCGAGGCGCCCGACCCGGCCGGACCCCTCGGGCTCGCCTCCACCCCCGTCGTGATCTTGCCGAACCAGGTCTGGACCGATCTGGCGATCGCCGGTGCGATGCGTGCGGGGCGTATCCCGTCCTGGGTTCGCCTGGCCGCTGATGCGCCCCTGCTCGCGATGCAGATGCTGGTCGCGGTCACCGACGGAGCCGACGTGATCTTCCTCGAGGACGGTTGCGGGTCCCAGCTGCGCGCGGCGGGGGCGCTCGGCGCTCGTCCCCTGCCCGTGTTGCCCTTGCCGGACGTTGGTGCGATCGCCGACATGCTCGCCGGCTGCGACATTGATGTGAACATCCCCGTGCCGGCGGTCGACGAGCCCTCACGCTCGCGTATCCACGAGCTGCTGGCCCCCTTGGAACTCGAAGCGCTGCACCATCTGGTTGAGGTCGATCCCACCCCGGCGTTCCTCGAGGCGAACCTGGACATGGAACAGGCGACCTTGGAGGCGATGGCCGCGGGGA
>JANMPG010000284.1:0-3400 GCA_031369745.1 Actinomycetes bacterium | reverse complement strand
GACCCCTCGCTCGTGGCGATCGCCGAGCTGGACGCCGAGCCCGTCGGGATCGTGGTCGGGTATCTGATCGAGGACGTTGGCTGGATCGGCGACCTCGGCGTCCTTCCCGCCGGCCGCGGCAGGGGGATCGGGCGCGCGCTGTTGGAGCGCGGGTTCGCCCTGCTCGCCGCCCGCGGGGTCGCTCGGCTGCAGCTCAACGTCGACAGCGACAACGCGACCGGCGCGACCCGTCTGTACGAAGCGGCGGGCATGACGGTGCGCCGTTCCTTCGACTGCTACGAGAAGATCCTGACGCCGGGGTAAGCTCCCGCCCGATGAAGCTGGTCACCGCGGTCGTCAAGCCCCACCGCATCGAAGAGGTCAAGGAAGCCCTGCGCGAGATCGGCGTGAGCGGGCTGACCACGACCGATGTCGAGGGTTTCGGGCGGCAGCGCGGCCACACGGAGGTCTACCGCGGCGCGGAGTATCAGGTGGATTTCGTCCCGAAGGTCCGCGTTGAGGTCGTGGTCGACGACGACGATGTCGATGGGGTGGTCGACGCCATCGTGAAGGCCGCGCGCACGGGCAAGATCGGCGACGGCAAGCTGTGGGTCACCGAGGTCGATCGGGTCGTGCGGATCCGAACGGGCGAGATGGGCCCGGACGCCCTGTAGGGCGATGGCCGACGTCACGGCGCTGCGACGGCGCTTCGAGGCGCTCGAACGCGCGTACGCCCCTGGTCAGCACGGCCGATGGGCAGCGCGGCAGCGCGCAGAGGCGCTCGACGAGTGGTTCTCCGAGACGTTGTCCGAGTCCGGTGAGGCATCATCCGTCGCTGTGCTGGCGCTCGGCGGATACGGCCGCCACCTGCAGTTGCCGCACTCCGACGTCGACGTCTTGCTCACTCACGACGGGCTCGAGCACGACCGTTTGGTGCGGCTCGGCGAGCTGCTGTGGTACCCGCTGTGGGACGCCGGGTTCAGCGTGACGCCGTTGGTGCGCACGTTTGCCGAGTCGCGGGAAGCCGCGGGTGAACGCCTCGACACGCGCACCGCGCTGCTCGACGGCAGGCTGATCGCCGGTTCGGCCGCGCTCGCGAGCGCCACGCTCGAGCCGGTCCTGCGCGACGTGCAACGGGACGCACCCGCGTTCGCGCGGGTGCTGATCGAGGAGCGCGGGCGCCGGCGCGAGCGATCCGGTTCGTGCGCACATGATCTGTCGCCCGACCTGAAGGAGGGCGTCGGCGGCCTGCGAGACGTCTCGTCGCTCGGCTGGCTCACCGCAGCCGTAGGGCGACCGCTGCAGGAGGTTGGCGCGTTGCGCGCCGCCGAGGCCGAGGCGCTCGACGCCGCGGAAGAGTTCCTCGTGCGGGCGCGCCGCGCCGTCCAGCTCGTGTCGGGGAAGCGAGGCGATCGCCTCGCGGTGGACCTGCAACCGGAGGTCGCGGCCGGGATGGGGTTCGTCGATGGGCCCGCGCTGTCCGCGATCGACGGGCTGATGCGCGCCGCGTTCGAGCACGCTCGATCGGTGACCGCCGTCGTCGTGGCGGTGGGCGAACGGCTGCAGCCCCGAGAGGACTCGGCGATGGGTGCGATGGCGATCGACGGACCCGCCTCGGCGCTCGAGGCGCTCGCGGCCTCGGCCGAAGCCGACAGCGAGCCGGCCCCCAGCGTGATCGACGACCTCGAGGCGGCCCCGATCCCGGAACCGGTCGTGTGGGATGCACGGGTGCGCGACGCGTTCTTGCGCATCGTGCGCACCGGGCCCGCGGGTGTTCGGGCGCTCGACGTCTTGGACCGGCTCGGGCGATTGGAACGGTTCCTGCCCGCTTGGCACGACGTGCGATGTCGTCCACAACGCGACCCGTACCATCGCTTCACCGTCGATGCCCACCTCACGCAGGCGCTCGCGACGATGGCGGGATTGCTCGTGGAGCCTGCGCGCGATCCGATGGCCGCGCAGATGCTCGAGCTGATCGATGACCGCGACGCGTTGCTGCTCGGCGCGCTGTTCCACGACATCGGCAAGGTGGGGCAGGGCGATCACGTGCCGATCGGCGCCGTGATCGCGCGAGCCCAGCTCGACGCGATGTCCCTGGAACTCGCCACCGCGGACCTGGCCGCCTTCATGGTCGCCGAGCACCTGCTGATCCCGGATACGGCGACCCGTCGAGATCTCACCGACGAGAACCTCGTGCTGGATGTCGCGGCGAGGGTCGGGACACCCGAGCGCCTCGCGGCGCTGTACCTCCTCGCCGTCGCCGACGCAGCCGCGACCGGGCCCGCCGCGTGGACACCGTGGCGGCAGGCGCTGGTCCGCGAGCTCGTGTCCAAGGTCCGCCACGTGCTGGACCGGGGAACGATGGGAGAGGAGCTCGCCGCTCGCCTCGCCGCGCGAACCGAAGAGGTCCGCGCGCTGCTCGGCGATGAGCCGGACGCGGAGGTCGACCGGTTCGTGCTGCGGATGCCGCGTGGGTACTTCCTGACCGTCGAGGCGGCCCATGCGGCCCGGCACTTCCGCACGATCGCGCCATGGCTCGGCGCCACCGAGGTCAGGACCGCCACCGCACCCGGAGCCCAGCCCGATACCTATGAGTTGCTGGTCGTCACGCCCGACCGACCGGCATTGCTGTCGTCGGTGACCGGCGCCCTGGCGGTCGGGGGCATCTCCATCCTGTCGGCACAGGTCTTCACGACCGACGATCACGTGGCCGTCGACCTGTTCGACGTTGCGGGGATCTTCGAGCCCGAGATCAGCGAGGAACGGTGGCGGTCGTTCCGCACGACGCTTCGCAGGGGCATCGAGGGAGCGATCTCGATCGACCGGCGGGTGGAAGACATGCGTCCTCACTACCCGGCGCCGTCCGTCGCAACGCCGGTGACCGTGCGTGTCGACAACGACGCCTCCGACTTCTCTACGGTGATCGAGATCGGCGCACCCGACCGCATGGGCCTGCTGTACGACATCACGCGCGCGTTCTCGTCGCTCGGCCTCGACGTGCACCTCGCGAAGGTGGCGACCTTCGACGGCAGGGTCGTGGACGCGTTCTACGTGCGAGACGAACTGGGCCGCAAGGTGACCGATACACAGCGACTCACCGAGATCGATCGGGCCCTGCGCGACCACCTCTCCTGAACCGCCGGGGTCCCGTGCACGGCGCCTCCCAGGCGGGACGTAGGTCCCGGCCATCCTGGGCGAAGTCCCGCCGCAGACCTACCCGATGTCCCCTCCGCAGCTCCCGCGCGGCGGCCATGCTGCTTGTGTCATGAACGGATGCAATGAGGAAAGGGGTATGTCATGAACAGGAAGGGCTGGGACCAACTGGTCAGCACAGCCGCTCTGGTGATCGCAGTCGTCATGCTCTTCGTGGGCGCGGCAGCGATCTACGGCGGCAACTTCGGCCGGGACAACGTGACCGACC
>JANMPG010000093.1:0-16041 GCA_031369745.1 Actinomycetes bacterium | reverse complement strand
CTCGACGATCCGAACGTTCAGTTGATAATTCCGAACATCAAGCGTCGCCGTGTGACTTACGGAATGACGGCTCAAGCCGATATCTCAGCACACGACATCCGCTACAACGATTCCAACGCGCCGATCGATCCACGGCCGTGGTCGCGGCGAGCGGTGCGCCACGCGCTCGCGACGTTCGGCCCCGAGGTGATCCACGCGCATCAGCCGATGGCGCCCTCGAGCGGGCTGTGGGCAACGCTGGAGGCGCGCGCGCCGGTGGTGGGCACGTTCCACTCGGGCGCGACGCGCGCGCGCCTGTACGACCTTGCCGCGCCGGTCCTTCGTCGAGCCGCGCGGCGTCTGGCGATTCGCATCGCGGTGTCCGAGCGCGCCGCCGCGTTCGAGCGCGCGCGGATCGGCGGGTCGTTCCGCATCGTGCCCAACGGCGTCGACACGCAGCGGTTCGCCGCAGCCGGCACGTCCCCGGCAGATCTCGGACCCGGGCGCAAACTGCTGTTCGTCGGGCGGCTGGACGAACGCAAGGGCTTTGCGATCGCGGTTTCGGCTTTCGGAGCGCTGGCGCCAACGCGTCCCGACCTTCATCTGGTGGTCGTCGGCGACGGGCCGGAGCGCTCGGCGGTCGACTCGCTACCGACCGCTCTGCGCGCCCGCGTCACGATGCTCGGGCAGGTGCCCAACGTCGAGCTGCCGCCGATCCACGCCGCCTGCGACCTCTACCTCGGCCCGTCGACGGGAGGCGAGTCGTTCGGCATCGTGCTGCTGGAGGCGATGGCGGCCGGCCTGCCGGTGGTTGCGAGCGACACGCCGGGCTACGACGAGGTCCTCACCGACGGTGTCGACGGCCTCTCGGTGTCGGTCCGCGACCCGGCGGCGCTCGCCGTCGCGGCCGGTCGCGTCCTGGATGACCCGGACCTTGCCGCGCGCCTCGGTGCGGCTGGACGCGCTCGAGCGGCCGGGTTCGATTGGGGCGTGATCGGCCCGAAGATCGAGGAGTGCTACCGGGAGGCGCTGAGCATCGGCCCGCCACCGCTACGATAGGGGCATGTCCGTCGCCGTTGGGGTCGTGCTCGCCTTGCTCGCCTTGGTCATCGTGTGGGCGATCTGGGCGTTCAACCGCCTCGTGCGCTACCGCAACCGCGTGGACGAGGGCTGGTCCCAGATCGATGTCCAGCTACGCCGCCGTTACGACCTGATCCCCAACCTCGTGGCCGCCGTCGAGGGGTACGCGACCCACGAGCGAACGGTGTTCGAGGAGGTCACGAAGGCACGAGCGCAGGCGCAGGGCGCCACGGGGGTCGCCGGCCAGGCGAACGCCGAGAACGCCGTGACCGCCGGATTGCGCCAGCTCCTGGCCGTGGCCGAGGCCTACCCCGACCTCAAGGCGAACACGAACTTCCTCGCGCTGCAAGAAGAGCTCACCGGCACCGAATCGAAGATCGCGTACGCCCGCCAGTACTACAACGACCAGGTTCGGCTGTTGAACACGGCGATCCAATCGTTCCCGTCCAACGTGCTGGCCGGGGCCTTCCACTTCACGGCTCGCGAGTTCTTCGACATCCAAGACGCCGAGCGCGCGCCCGTCAACGTGGATTTCGAAGGGTCCTAGCCGGTGCACGAAGAGATCGCGCGCAACAAACGCAAGACGTTCCTGCTGCTTGCGCTTGCCGTCGTCTTCACCGGGCTGATCGGGTACGTGATCGGCTCCTTCTGGTTCTCGGGGCCGGCGGGGATCGTCATCGCGGTGATCCTCGCGGTCGTGCTCTCGATCGGCTCGTATCTGTTCGGCGACAAGGCGGTGCTCGCATCCACGCGCGCCCGCAAGGTCACCCCCGAGCAGGAGCCACGCCTGCACAATGTCGTGGAGGGCCTCGCGATCGCCGCGGGCATCCCCAAGCCCAACGTGTACGTCGTTCCCGAATCGGCGCCCAACGCGTTTGCTACCGGCCGCGACCCCGAGCATTCCTCCGTCGCGGTCACGCAGGGCCTGCTCGACATCATGGACCGCGTCGAGCTCGAGGGCGTGATCGGCCACGAGCTGTCCCACGTCCTGGACCGAGACATCCTGGTCGGCACGGTGGTCGCGACGGTCGTCGGCGCCGCGGTGCTGATGTCGGAGATCTTCATGCGTTCGTGGTTTTGGGGCGGCGGCCGCGGGCGTCGGGACTCCAACAGCAGTGGCGGCGACACGGCAGGCGCGATCGCGCTCGTGTTGTTCGTGGTCGGCATCGTGCTGCTGATCATCGCGCCGCTGGCAGGCCAGCTGATCAAGTTCTCGGTCAGTCGCAACCGCGAGTACCTGGCCGATGCACAAGGTGTGCTGTTGACCCGTTACCCGCCGGGTCTCATCTCCGCGCTGCAAAAGATCGGGGCCGCTCCGCAGGCGATGCACGCCGCGAACAACGCCACCGGCCACCTGTGGCTGAGCCAGCCTTCTCGGATCGAGGGCGACGGCACCACCAAGATGGAGAAGATGTTCGCGACGCATCCGCCGATCCAAGAGCGGATCAAGCGTCTGCAAGAGATGTAGAGCCACAACGTGCGCTGCCATCCGGCGCGGCACCGGCGGTACACTGGGCCTTCAGCGTCAGATCCGCTTTCGAGGAGGGATATCCCGTGCAGCGCGAGACCGGAACGTTCACCGTCAAATCCGGCCTGGCCGAGATGCTCAAGGGCGGCGTCATCATGGACGTCACCACGGCCGAGCAGGCGAAGATCGCCGAAGATGCCGGCGCGTGCGCCGTGATGGCCCTCGAGCGCGTGCCCGCAGACATCCGTCGCGACGGCGGCGTCGCGCGCATGGCCGACCCCACCAAGATCGAGGAGATCAAGGCGGTCGTGTCGATCCCCGTGATGGCCAAGGCCCGCATCGGCCACTTCGTGGAAGCGCAGATCCTGCAGTCCCTCGGGGTGGATTACATCGATGAGTCCGAGGTGCTCACGCCCGCCGACGAGGAGTTCCACATCGACAAGTGGGCGTTCACCGTGCCGTTCGTCTGCGGTGCCCGCAACCTCGGCGAGGCGCTTCGCCGGATCGCCGAAGGGGCGGCCATGATCCGCACGAAGGGCGAGGCGGGCACCGGCAATGTGGTGGAGGCTGTGCGCCACGAACGCCAGATACTGTCCGACATCGCCGAGTGCACGACGCTTCGGCCCGAGCAGTACGTCGCCAAGGCGAAGGAACTCGGCGCACCGGTGGAGCTGGTGCGCGTGGTCGCCGAGCAGGGGCGTCTGCCCGTCGTGAACTTCTCCGCCGGTGGCATCGCGACACCGGCCGACGCGGCCTTGATGATGCAGCTCGGAGTCGATGGCGTGTTCGTCGGCTCCGGTATCTTCAAGTCGCAGGACCCCGCGACCATGGCGCGCGCGATCGTGGAATCCACGACGCACTTCCAAGACCCCGACGTGCTGGCCAAGGTCTCGCGCGGCATCGGCGACCCGATGGCCGGCCTCGAGATCGGCACGCTGGAAACGCGCCTGCAAGACCGCGGCTGGTAGTTCCGGTTGCGGCATAGTCAAGTAGGTTGACTACAGTGAAGGCCGGGGTGCTCGCGCTGCAAGGGGACTTCCGCGAGCACGCGAAGGTCTTCGCGGCGATCGGCGCCGTACCGATCGAGGTTCGCACCCCGGATCAGCTGGCCGACATCGACTGCCTGGCGATCCCCGGCGGCGAGTCGACCACGATAGCCAAGCTCGCACGCGCGTACGACCTGGTGGAGCCTGTGCGCGCCCGGGCAGCCGCGGGCATGCCGATCCTCGGCACCTGCGCCGGCATGATCGTGCTCGCCACGAAGGTGGTCGGCGGCGACCCACTGTTCGGACTGATGGACATGACCGTTCGTCGCAATGCCTACGGTCGCCAGGTCGATTCCTTCGAGGCGGACGTCGACGTGCGCGGCGTCGAGCACCCCGTTCGCGGGGTGTTCATCCGAGCCCCGTGGATCGAAGAGGTCGGCCCGCAGGTCGAGATCCTCGCCACGCTCGAGGACCGTCCGGTCGTCTTGGAGCAGGGCCACCTCGTTGTGGCATCCTTCCATCCGGAGCTCGTGGGTGAGACCGGTCTCCACGACTATCTGCTGAGGAAGGTGTAACGCGATGTCCGGGCACTCCAAGTGGGCAACGATCAAGCGCAAGAAGGAAGCGACGGACGCGAAGCGGTCGAACATGTACGCGAAGCTCTTGCGCGCCGTCGAGGTCGCGGCGCGCGAGGGCGGCGGCAGCATCGAGGGCAACATGACGCTTGCCTCGGCCGTGGACAAGGCGAAGAGCTTCTCGGTGCCGAGCGACAACATCGATCGCGCGATCAAGCGCGGCAGCGGTGACCTCGGCGACGGCGCCCGGTACGAGGAGATCATCTACGAGGGCTACGCGCCCGGCGGGATCGCGCTGCTGATCGAGGCGCTGACCGACAACCGCAACCGAACCGCGCAAGAGGTACGACACGCGTTCAGCCGAAACGGCGGCAACCTCGGGGAGTCCGGCACCGTCGCATGGCAGTTCACCCGCAAAGGCGTGATCATCGTGGACAAGGCGGTGGCGCCCGACGAGGAGCGCCTGCTGGAGCTCGCGCTGGAGGGCGGAGCCGAGGATCTGAGCGACTCGGAGTCCAGCTGGGACATCATCACCGCGCCGCAGGACTTCAAGACCGTGCAAGGAGCGCTCGAGGCCGCCGGGGTCGCTATCTACACCGCGGAGTTGTCGATGATCCCGCAGACCGCGATCGCGATCGACGGCTCCGAAGCTGCCCAGGTGCTGCGGTTGGTCGAGGCGCTCGAGGAACTGGACGATGTGCAGAACGTCTACGCGAACTTCGACATCCCCGAAGAGGTCATGGCCTCGCTGTAGCACCGACGGAGCTTTGCTTCAGCGCATCCCCGGTATAACGTCTCGCTATGCGAGTTCGCTCGGCGTTCATCGCGGTCATGCTGCTGGCGATCGCGTGCACCTCATCGACGACGACCACCGCGGTGCCGCCGATCGATGGTTCGCCGCCACCCACGTCCGAGGCGCCGCCGGGCACCACGCTCGCGGACGGTTCGACGCTGCCCGAGGGATGCACGGGAACGGTCAAGCCCGCCGAGACGGTTGCCTTCGTCGCCGGCGAACGTGCCTGGGCGCTTGACCCCGCGAGCGGGCGCCTGGCGTGCTTGTTCGACGTCGCCGACCCCGGTCCGTTCGCGTTCGGTCCGCAGGGAGACCGCGTGCTCCTCGATGCGCTTGCGGTCCGCGGCGTCGGTGCCAGGGAGCCCGCCTGGCCTACCGCCGCGGCCTCGCCCGCGGTGTTCGACTGGGGCCACCCGCTCGGATTGGCGATCGTCTTTGCCAACGGATCCGAGACGCCGCAGAAGCGCTTCATGGATGACGGGCGCGTCGAGAAGCTTTCGGACCTGCCGAAGGGCACGTACCAGGCGATCGCGTATCACCCCAGCGGTCTTGCGCTGGGGTTCATCGTCGATGAAGGGGAGCGCCAGGGCATCTGGATCTCCACGAACGAGGGCAAGGATCCGCAACGGCTCGTGTTCTCCAAGCCCGACACGACGTTCTCCTCGCTCGCCTTCGATCCCGACGGCCAGAGCATCTGGTGGATCGCCCAACACACCGGCGCGATCTCGGAGATCCATTGGATGGACCTCGCGGATCGAACCGGCTTCGAGACGATCCTCACGCGCGGGCTCGGCCCGACGGCCCGCGGTTTGCTGCTGGCTCCGGCCGGGCCCTTGCTGGCCGCGACGCAGGGCGATGGGTGCGCCGATCAGCAGGCGATGATCCTCGATCCCGACGGTGCCCGCCCGGCGATCGCCGACGCCACCGAGCCGACGCGGGCGATCGGGTGGCTCGACGCGAAGACGTTGCTTGTCGCCGAGGGCGGGTGCGAGGCACCGCAGCAGCTCCTGCGGGTTGCCGCCGCACCTGGCGCAGCGGCGGTCGTGCTCGTCGATGGGGTCGACATCGGCGCGACGCGGACCGTCTTGCACGACGCGCCGACCGAGGTGCCTGTGCCTCCCTCCGCGGAGCCCCCGGCGCCGCCCGGCGGTGTCGGGTGATAACGCCCCTGCTCGGCGGCCGGTCGGCCGCCCTCGATTCCCGATAGGTTCGCCCCGATGTTCGATCGAACGGCACACCTGTACGACCTCGCGTATGCCTTCAAGGATTCCGAGGGCGAGACGCGGGACCTGGTCGAACTGATCCGTGCGCGCAACCCCTCTGCGGGCTCCGTGCTCGACGGATCGCGACCGGTACGTCGGTGTGGCTTCGTGACGGTCGTTGCCCGGGCTGCCCCTCACGCCTAGACTCCAGCGAACAGATGTTCGATACCTGTGTGCTTGGCGTGGATCCGGGCGTGGCTCGCTGCGGCCTCGCAGCCGTCGGCCAGCGTGACCGGAAGAACTCGCTCATCTGGGCGGGAACGGCTACGACCACGACGGATATGGACGAGGCATCCCGACTGCGTCACATCGCCGACGCCACGCGTGCGGCGATCGAGGCGCACCATCCCAGCTGCGTGGCGATCGAGCGGGTGGCCTGGAGCCGCAACCAGGTGAGCGCCCTGCACGTCGCGCGAGCCACCGGGGCGATCATGGTGGTTGCCGCGCAGGCCGGTTTGGCCGTCGAGGAGTACGCGCCCAATGAGGTGAAGCAGGCGATCACGGGCATGGGCAACGCCGACAAGAAACAGGTGCAGCTGGCCCTCACGCGCGTGCACGGCCTGCACGACGTGCCGACCCAGCCCGACGCGGCCGACGCCGTCGCGATCGCGCTGACCCACCTGCTTGCGGCTCGGATGCGCAGCATCGCCGCGCAGGCGGGCGCTCGGTGATCTCGTTCCTCGAAGGCGAGGTCGTCGACAAGAGCGTGGGCCATGTGGTCCTCGCCGTCGGCGGGGTCGGCTACGACCTCGTCGTGCCGACGTCGGTCCTCGTGGCGCTGCCCTCGGTGGGGCACAGCGCGCGCGTGCACACCCGATTGGTCGTACGCGAAGACTCGATGACGCTGTACGGCTTCGCGTCCCCCGACGAGCGCGAGCTGTTCGATCTGCTGACCGGGGTTACGGGCGTGGGGCCGAAGGTGGCACTCGGGTTCCTGTCGTCGATGAAGCCCGATGCGCTGCGCCGAGCCGTGCTCGCCGGCGATGCCGATGCGCTGACGGTGGTGCCGGGGGTGGGCAAGAAGGTCGCGCAGCGCGTGGTGCTCGATCTGCGAGACAAGATCGGTGGTGAGGGCGCCGAGGTGATCTCGATCGGCCCGCTGGCTGACGTGCGAGAAGCGCTACTGGCGCTCGGGCTCACACCGGCCGAGGCCTCCCAGGTCATGGCCGGGCTCGACCCCGATGGTAAGGCGCCCGATGACCTGCTCCGCGAGGCGCTGCAGAAGGTGGGACGATGACCGTCATGCCCGATGCGCCCGACGTTCCCGCAGATCCGTTCGACGAGCGGCTGATCGAAGCCGACACGATCAGTCCCGAGGATCGCGAGTTCGACGTTGCGTTGCGCCCGCGCTCGCTGACGGATTTCGTCGGCCAAGATCGCGTGAAGGACCAGCTCGCCGTGCTGTTCGAGGGCGCGCGCCAACGCGGCGAGACGGTCGACCATCTGCTGTTCAGCGGTCCTCCGGGGCTCGGCAAGACCACGCTCGCTCAGATCGTCGCGCTCGAGATGGGCTCGGGATTCCAGCCAACCAGCGGCCCGGCGCTCGAACGCCCGTCGGACCTCGCCGCGATCTTGACCAACCTCGGCGAAGGCGACGTGCTGTTCGTCGACGAGATCCACCGCATGCCCCGGGTCGTGGAAGAGGTGTTGTACCCCGCGTTGGAGGATTTCAGCCTCGACGTGGTGTTGGGCAAGGGCCCGACGGCGCGCTCGATCCGCCTGGACCTGCCTCGCTTCACGCTCGTCGCCGCCACCACACGACCGGGTCGTATGACGTTGCCGCTGCGCGAGCGCTTCGGGTTCAGCCCCCGGCTCGACTACTACAACACCGAGGACCTCACCAAGATCGTGTTGCGCAGCGCCGGCATCCTCGGCGTCGAAACCGCCGAAGAGGGCGCGCAGGAGATCGCGCGACGTTCGCGCGGCACACCCCGCATCGCGAACCGGCTGCTTCGCCGGGTGCGCGACGTGGCCGAGGTGCGTCACGACGGCGTCATCTCGCCCGACATCGCGCGCGCTGGGCTCGAGATGTTCGAAGTCGACGATGTGGGGCTCGACGGTTTGGACCACGCGGTGCTGCGAGCGATCATCGAACGCTTCTCGGGCGGGCCGGTCGGCTTGTCGACGCTTGCGGCCGCGGTCGGGGAGGAGCCCGACACCATCGAGGACGTCGTCGAGCCCTACCTGCTGCAGCTCGGATTCTTGCAGCGCACGCCACGTGGGCGGGTGGCCACGCCGCGGGCCTACGCACATCTGGGCGTCACGGCCCCCGGTCAGCTCCCACTGTCGTAGTCGTCGCGAACGCCGTTTACGCAGGTAGACTCGGGTCCGTTGCCCAGCGGCAGCCCACAACGAACGACCTGGAAGGAACGCGATGATCCTCGCCCAAGCCTCATCCGGCGGCGGCAGCCCGATCCTGTTGTTGATGCTTGCCATGCCGATCGTGTTGTTCCTGATGATGCGCTCGCAGAAGAAGAAGGCGGCCGCACAGCAGGCGCGACAGCGAAGCGCCGAGGTTGGTGACGAGATCATGACCACCTCCGGCATCTTCGGAACGATCGTAGACGAGGACGATGACGAGGGCACGGTGATCGTGGAGATCGCCCCCGGCACCCGGGTCAAGATGGTTCGCGCGGGCATCGCCCGCCGCCTCGACGATGACGATGACGCTGAGGAGTACGAGGACGACGACGACGATCCCGACGACGCGACGTCGCAGGTCGACGACAACAGCGAGGGTCCGTTCCGCTCGTGAGCGATGAAGCGATCGGTACGCCCAGCGGCGCGCCGGTACCCGAAGTTCCGCAGGTGGAACCGCCGGCAGAAGCCGCCACGGTCACGCTCGCCGACGTCCAGTCCGACGCCGAGCTGTCGCTGTTCATCGCCTCGGCCGACCGGGTGATGGATGCGATGGGGTATACGGAGCACGGTTTCCGTCACGCGCACCTCGTGGGCAAGATCGCGTACCAGGTCCTGCATCGGCTCGGGTACTCCGAGCGCGAGGCCGAGCTCGCTCGCGTCGCCGGCTATCTACACGACATGGGCAACGCGCTGTCACGCGAAGGGCATGCGCAAAGCGGCGCGATGCTCGCCTTCCACGCGCTGAAGGACCGGGCCAGTGGGGTGGACCTGATGACGATCATGTCGGCGATCGCCAACCATGAGGAGGCCGAGGGCACCGCCGTGTCACCCGTTTCGGCCGCGGTGATCCTCGCGGACAAGGCCGACGTACATCGCAGCAGGGTTCGCAAGCTCGCCGAGACAGCCTTGGAGGACGACATCCACGATCGTGTCAACTATGCCGTCGAGCAGAGTTTCCTGCGGGTAGACTCCGACGCTCGAACCGTCAGTTTGGAGCTGACGATCGACACTCGGATCAGTCAAGTGATGGAGTATTTCGAGATCTTCCTGGGCAGGATGCAGATGTGTCGCCACGCCGCGGCGGCGATCGATGCGCGCTTCCAGCTGTTCGTCAATGGACAGGAGCTGGCATGAAGCGCGCGCGCGGCCTGTGGGTGTCCGTCATCGTCATGGGCGTGCTGGTGTGCGTGTCGCTCGCGGCGTTCGCGGCGAACCGGCTCGAGCCGGTGCTTGGTCTCGACCTGCAAGGTGGTGTCTCGGTCATCTTGTCGGCGCCCGACGGCACACCCGACGACACGATGCAGACCGCACTGGAGAACATCCGCAGCCGCGTCGACGCGTTCGGCGTGGGTGAGCCCGACATCACGCTGTCGGGAACCACGATCGAGATCCAGATCCCCGGTCTCACCGACAGCACGGTGCAAGAGCGCCCGTCCGATCTGTACTGCATCGCCGATCCCAAGGGGGCGACGTACGGGTGCGCTCCCGACGAGGCGACACCGACCACGGCGCTGAGCGGCTTCGACGTGAACTCGCAGGTTGCCAAGGTGTGTGTGATGGCGGGCGACACCGAGCTCAAGTGCTATGAGTCGCAGGCGGCCGCCGACGCGGCGAAGGCGGCCATCACGGTGGAGCCGAAGGCGTCCGCCTCCGCATCCGCGTCCGCCTCGGCCTCGGCCTCCGCCTCCGCGACTCCAACAAGTGGCCCCGGCTTGCTCGCCGGCGAGTACTGCCTGACCGATCTGACGAAGAGCGAGCTGCAGTGCTACCCCGACTACGTGACGGCGCAAGGCGCCTTCAAGTCGTTGGATACCGCGGTCACCGAGACGACGTGGTGCATCACCGCGCCGACTCCGCCGCCCACACCTACCCCCACTCCCACACCGTCGGCATCCGTCAAGCCGAAGAACTCCGCGAGCCCGTCGCCGTCGGCGACGCCCACGCCGAGCGACGCGCCCGCAACTGCGGCCGCTGCGCTCGATCCGACCGGTTCATCGACCCTGCCGTGCGACTACACATCGAAGCAGGAGGCGCAGAAGGCCCTCACGGCGCTCTCGGTCGAACACCTCACGACGCGCTACTGCGTGGTCAGCGCCCAGGGCCAGGACCTCGGCTGTTACACGACACAGTCCGCCGCCGCCGAGCGTCAGCGCGAGACAGGACAGCAGCGCCTGTTGGATCTGATCGGCAAGACCGCCCGGCTCGAAGAGCGGCCAACGCTGGAGATCGTCGCCCCCGGCGACCCGCGCTTCGCGACGGTCCAGTTCACGTGTCAGACCCCCGAGGAGCAGGACTCCAAGAGCTGCCAGCTGGACGCGCAGGACGGCAACGACGTGTGGTATCCCGACCTGAACGGCAACGCGGTGCACATGGGGCCGATCGTGATCACCGGCGCCAACATCACGAACGCACGAGCGAGTCTGTCGGGAAGCTCACAGGCGCTCGCCGAGTGGACGGTCGCCTTCGTGCTCGACGGTCCGGGCACCGACGCCTTCGCCAAGGCGTCCACGATCGCCGTCAATTCGCCGTCGCCGCAGAATCAGATCGCGATCGCGGTCGACCGTCGCATCATCTCCAACCCAGTGGTCAACAGTGCGATCACGGCGGGCCGCGGCGAGATCACCGGCAGCTTCACGGAACAGGGCGCCAAGGACCTCGCATCGATCCTGAACGCCGGTGCGCTGCCCGTCGACCTCGCGCGGGAATCCGTGCAGACGGTGAGCCCGACGCTTGGGTCCGACTCGCTTCGTGAAGGCATCTTCGCCGGCGCTGCCGGGCTGATCTTGCTGTTCATGTATCTGCTGTTCTACTACCGGTTGCTCGGCGTCGTCGCGTGGTTCGGCATGGCGATCTGGGCGGTGCTCGCCATCACCCTGATCTCCGTGGCGGGCAAGAGCTTCGGCTACGCCTTGACGCTAGCCGGCGTGGCGGGCCTGGTCATCTCACTGGGGGTAACGGCCGACTCCTACATCGTGTTCTTCGAACGACTGAAGGACGAAGTGCGCGCCGGGCGCTCGCCGCGTGCGGCGGTGCAGCCCGCCTTCCAGCGTTCGTTCAAGACGATCATCGCGGCCGACATCGTCACCGGCATCGCGGCTGCGGTGCTGTACTTCACCGCGGTGAGCTCGGTGCGGGGCTTCGCGCTCACCCTCGGGGTCGCGACCGCTCTTGACCTGTTCGTCGTCTACTTCTTCAAGCGCCCGACCGTGTTCTTGATCGCGCGCAGCGACCGGTTGACGCGCATGCGCGGGTTCGGACTCGCCTCAGCCACGGGCGCGGACCATGTCGAGGCGCCGGAGGCCAAGTCGTGAGTTACCGCGACGCATTCGCCGCCTACCGCGGGTACCGCGTTCCCCACCTCCAGCTGATCGAGCACCGACGCTGGTGGTTCACCTTCTCGGGGGTCCTGATCGCGTTGTCGTTGGTCGGCATGATCTTCAGCGGGTTCCACTTCTCGATCGATTTCCTCGGCGGGGCGGAGCTGTCCTACGCCGTGGCGACGCCGGTCACGACCGAAGACGTGCAGGGGATCTTGGATCGGTACGACCTCGTGGCCGAGATCCAGCTGGTCGGGGGCGGCGAAGAGGTCTCGATCCGAACGGACTCGCTGACGGGGGTGTCGGATTCCAAGGCGTTGGTGCAAGAGCTCGCGGACCAGGCCGGCGTCGGCCCCGAAGACGTGAACGTGGAAGACATCGGCCCGACGTGGGGCCAGCAGATCTCGCGGAAAGCCCTGCGGGGATTGTTGCTCGTGCTGGTGTTCATCGCGATCTACATCGCGTGGCGCTTCGAGTGGTCGATGGCGATCGGCGCCATGGTCGCCCTCGTGCACGACGTGGTGATCACCGCCGGGCTGTACGCCCTCGTGAACCGGCAGGTCACGCCCGAAACCGTGATCGCGATCCTGACGATCCTCGGGTTCTCGTTGTACGACACCGTCGTCATCTACGACAAGATCCAGGAGAACACCGAGTCGGCGGCGCTCACCGCCCGGTTGGGCTACGACGGCGTCGTCGACCTGTCGCTCAACCAAACCGTGATGCGCTCGGTGAACACGTCGCTCGTCGTGTTGCTGCCGATCCTTTCCCTGCTGCTGTTCGGGGGGCAGACCCTCAAGGACTTCGCCTTCGCGATGTTCGTCGGCGTGGCGATCGGCGCATACTCGTCGATCTTCATCGCGGCGCCGGTGCTGACGATCGTGCATGCCCGCCAGGTTCGCCATCAAGGTGGCGCGAAGCCCCGCCGCGAGGTAGAGCCGGCCGCGCGCGTTGCCGGGTCAGGCAGCGCCGTCTCGGCTGACGCTGCGGCGACGAAGGCGACGGCGGGCATGGGCGGCGCCAAGCTCAAGCCCAAGCCGAAGTCCAAGCCCAGGAACAAGAAGGGCCAGCCCGCGAAACGCAAGCGGAGGTAGACCGTGCAGATCGAACAGATCGAGGCGTTGATCCGCGATGTGCCCGACTTCCCGGAGCCGGGCATCGTGTACAAGGACATCACGCCGGTGCTCGCCGATCCGATCGCCTTCAGCACGATCATCGATCTGATCGTCGTGCACTTCGGTCGCGGCAACGTCGACAAGGTGGTCGGGATCGAGGCACGCGGGTTCATCTTGGGCGCACCGGTCGCCTATCACTTCGGCGCGGGAGTGATCCCGGTGCGCAAGAAGGGCAAACTCCCGCACGACACGATCGATGAGGCCTACGTCCTGGAGTACGGCACCGCGTCGCTGGAGATCCACACCGACGCGGTTAATCCGGGGGAGCGCGTGTTGATCGTCGACGACGTGCTGGCGACCGGTGGCACCGCGAAGGCGGCCGTCAACCTGGTCGAGCGCATCGGTGGCAAGGTGTGCGGCGTCGCAACCTTGATCGAGCTGGACTTCCTGCATGGTCGCGACAAGCTCCAGGGGTACGAGCTGTTCACCCTGATCCACTATTGAGTCTGGCGATCGCCACGGCTCGCGGCCGTAGACTTGCGTGCAAGCGTGGATACCCGCGATGAGCTCACCGCCGGCACCGCCCAGCCACCCGCACGCCGTGGTGGGCGACTCCCGCTGCCTCGACGTCGCCGGCCCGAGAGTGCGCCGACCGGCTTTGCCGCCCTGCAGAAGAAGGTGCGCACGTACAACCCGAAGGGAGATCTGAAGGCGCTCGAGGCCGCCTATCAGGTCGCCGAAGAGGCGCATGAGGGTCAGCTGCGCTTGTCGGGCGAGCCGTTCATCGACCATCCGCTGGCCGTCGCGTTGATCCTCGCCGATCTTCGACTCGACACGACGACGCTGGAGGCCGCCGTCCTACACGACACGGTGGAGGACACCGCGGTCACCTTGGATCAGCTACGGCATGACTTCGGCGAGGACGTCGCCGCTATGGTGGACGGGCTGACCAAGCTCGACGCGCTGCAGTTCCAAACGCGCGAGCTCGCGCAGGCCGAGAACGTTCGAAAGATGATCGTGGCGATGGCCGGCGACATCCGCGTGCTGCTGATCAAGCTCGCCGACCGGCTGCATAACATGCGCACACTGTCGGCCCTGGCCCCGGCCAAGCAACAGCGCATCGCCACCGAGACCCTCGAGATCTACGCCCCGCTCGCCAACCGCCTCGGCGTGCAGGAGATCAAGTGGGAACTGGAGGACCTTTCGTTCAAGACCCTGCACCCCGGTCCGTACAAGGAGATCGCGCAGCTGGTCGAAACGCGCCGCGACGAGCGCACCAGCCGGCTGCACGAGTTGACCGACACGCTCCGCCAAAAGCTCAAGGAGCTCGGCATCAAGGCCGACGTCGACGGTCGCCCGAAGCACCTGTACTCGATCTACGAAAAGATGGTGATCCGCGGCAAGGACTTCGAAGAGATCTTCGACCTACTCGGGATCCGGATCCAGGTCGAGTCACTGCGCGATTGTTACGGGGCCCTCGGTGCGGTCCATTCGTTGTGGAAGCCGGTGCCCGGACGGTTCAAGGACTACGTCGCGATGCCCAAGTCGAACATGTACCAGTCCTTGCACACGACGGTGGTCGGACCGTACGGCCGTCCGATCGAGATCCAGATCCGCACGCGCGACATGCACCGCACGGCCCAGTTCGGCATCGCTGCGCACTGGCGCTATAAGGATGGCGGCAAGCAGAAGGAGTCGGCCGACCTCACCTGGCTGGGCCAGATGATGGACTGGCTGAAAGACATGAACGACCCGCGCGAGTTCATGGAAGGGCTGCGGATCGACCTGTCGGGGGGTCGTGTGTTCGTGTTCACCCCGAAAGGCGACGTGACGAACCTGCCACAGGGTGCGACGCCGGTGGACTTCTCCTATGCGATCCACACCGAGGTCGGGCATCGCACGATCGGGGCCAAGGTGAACGGCAAGCTCGTGCCGCTGGACTACGAGCTGCGCACGGGCGACTCCGTCGAGATCTTGACCTCCAAGGCACAGGGCGAGGGTCCGAGCCAGGACTGGCTGCAGTTCGTGGCCACGCCGCGGGCCCGCAACAAGATCCGCCAGTGGTTCGCGCGTGGCCGACGTGAGGACGCGCTGGATCAGGGTCGCGAGCTTCTCCAACGGCAGATGCGCAAGCAGAACCTGCCGTTCAAGCGCCTCGCAACCGACGAGGTGATGGATCAGGTCGTCGCCGATCTGAAGTACCCCGATCTGGATGCGCTGTACGTCGCGGTCGGCGAGGGTCACGTGTCGCCGCAGTCGGTGGTCGCGCGCTTAGCGCGCCTCGTGAGCGGCACGGGGGACGAAGACGTCACCAATGACCTGCCGCTGGCGCGACCGGTGAAGATCGGGCACGCGGACGACATCTCGCACGGCGTCATGGTCAAGGGATTGCCCGACGTGTGGGTCAAGCTCGGACGGTGCTGCACGCCGGTACCCGGTGACGGCATCGTCGGCTTCGTCACCCGAGGCCAGGGAGTGAGCGTTCATCGCTCGGACTGTCCGAACGTCAAGACGCTGCGGCGCGAGCCCGAGCGCATGATCGACGTTTCCTGGTCAGAGGGCAAGCCGACGTCGTTCGTCGTTGCGATCCAGGTCGAGGCGCTCGATCGCACGCGACTGCTCTCCGACATCGCGACCGTGCTGTCGGATCAGCACGTCAACATCTTGTCGGCGAACTCCACGACGGGACGTGACCGCATCACGCGGCTGCGGTTCGCGTTCGAGCTCGGTGACATCACGCACCTGTCTTCGATCATGGCCAACGTCAAGCGGATCGACGGCGTCTATGACTCGTATCGGGTGGTTCCTTCCTAGTGCGGGTCGTGCTCCAGCGTGTCATGCGCGCCACGGTGTCCGTCGACGGGGTGGACGTGTCCTCGATCGGCCTCGGATATCTGCTCCTCGTCGGGGTCGGACATGCCGATGCCGAAGCCGAGGCCGAGCAGCTCGCCACCAAGATCGTCGGCCTGCGCATCTTCCGTGACGCCGAGGGCAAGACCAATCTGGATCTGGCCGCCGTCGGCGGTGCGGTGCTGGTCGTGTCGCAGTTCACGCTGTACGCAGACACGCGAAAGGGCCGACGCCCGTCGTTCATCGGCGCGGCCG
>JANMPG010000248.1:0-4442 GCA_031369745.1 Actinomycetes bacterium | reverse complement strand
GCCCCGGAGGGCCGCCCCCGCGCGACCGGCGACCGCTCCCCCCGTGGGCGCGTCGCCGGCGTTGACGCCGGCCCCTACTTATTCGGCGATGTGCACAACGTGAAGGACTCGTCGCCGAACAGGAACGTGGCACAGTTCCCTGAGACCGACTGCAGCCGGTACTGACGGTTCGGGCCGAAGTTCTCCCCGACCGAGGGGTTGTAGACCGTGCCGTCGACCTCGACCTGCGCCTGCTCCACGCCGTTCGCGGTGAAGGTGTCGAGCAGCACGACGGTGTGACCGCCGATCGTTTCGCTGGATCCGTTGCCCGGTTGGGTCGGCGGCGCCGTCGTCGATGTGGAGCTGCTCGACGAGCTGCTGCTCGAGGAGCTCGAGCTCTGCGAGGAGCTGGAACTCGAACTCGAACTCACCGAGAAGCCGGGTGGCACGGAGAACGGATCGCGGGCGGGCAGCACCAACACGGGAGAGGGCGCCAGGCTCGGCGAATCGGTCGGCTGGGTCGCGCCGCTTGACGTCGTGCTCGGCTTGGTCGTTCGCGACGTTGCGGTCTCCCCGCCACCGCCACCCAGCAGGTTCTTCAGCAAGAACCCGACCACGAGCACACCGATGACGATGCCGCCGATCTTCAGTACCCGCTTATCGCGATCGCTGATCGGCATCTCAGCCACCCGCCTCCGTCGGCCCGGGCGAGGAGCCCGGGCCCGCGCTCGTGTCGCTTGTGTACGCGTCGATCTGCAGGCTCAGCGTCAGCACCTGGTTGCCGAGCGAGTCCGTCGACCCGGCAGGCGTCAGAGACAGCGACACGATCTTGGCTGCGCGCGGCAGCGTCTCGATGTGATAGCTGAATTGCGTGACCTCGTTGTAGGTGCCCAGCGCGCTCATCGACAGCACGATGGTGCTCAGGTTGGTCGCGGCGTCGAAGACGGGTGGACTTGGCGACAAGGTGGTGAGGTCCAGCCCGGAATCGAGCGCGGCGTTATTGATCAGCACGATCAAGCCCGGTTCGTCCGCGGTCGGCGGGATCATCTTGTGCACCTCGTCGATCGTCTTGCGGTTCTCCGGGGCTGCAGCTTTGGTGTCTTCAAGCGCACCGACCTGGGTCTCGAGCGCTTGCTGCTCGCTCTGCGCCGTTGCGAACTCCTCTTTCGCAGCCGACACCTGCCCCATCTTGGGCAGCACCATCAGCACCACCAGCAAGATCGCGATGACCACCGCGCCGGCGGCCGCGAAGATCGGCGCGCGCGGGTTACCCACCGGAGGCTCCCTGTCCACGGGGTGTGAGCGAGTCCTGGGTCATGTCGACCGTGGTGTCGAAGGTGTAGGCGCCGGCCACCGCTGGGTCCTGCGTGATGTTGGATGTCCACGGGTTCGCCCATCCCTCGACTTCCTCGAGGCGTGTGAGCCAGATGCTCAGCGAGTCGAAGTGCAGGGTCGAGCCCGAGAACGCCATGGTGCCGACGAACGTCGTCGTCGTGTCGGTCGAGGCCACGGCGGTCGTGTCGACCGACGAGCTGTAGGAGGTCAGATACATATCGGGCGGGATCACCTTCGACACGTCGACGAGCACGCCCGAGTAGGCGACCTCGTTCGAGTACGCGGTCGCGAGCAGGTCTTCCTGCTTCTGCGCCTCGACCTGGAGGTCTTCGAACTTCTGGAGGGAATCGATCTCGGTTTGCAGGTTCGCGTTCGTCTGTTCCTGGGCGCGGATGTCGTCCTGTACGCCACTGAGGCGTACGCCCTGCAGCACCCAGACCAGCACGATAACGCCGATCACCGCAGCGCCGCCGATGGCCACCAACGCGGTGCGCCGACGGATCTGCTGCCCCTGCTTGATATCCGACGGGAGGAGATTGACCCGACTCATGCGTTCTCCTCCGGCAGCGCGAGACCGACCGCGACCGCGAGCAGCGGCTCGGCCGCGGCGACGTCGGCCTCGGCCAGCTGGTGCGGCACGTGACTGAACACCGCGCCCGGTTCGACCGGCACGGGGATGCGCTGGCGCATCAGGTCGAACAACCCGTCCAGCCGTGATCCGCCACCCGTGACCAGGACCTTGCCGATCCTGGCCTCCTTGGCCTGCGCGGTATAGAACTCCAACGAGGAGCGCACCTCATCGACGAAAGCGGCGGCGCGCTGGAGGGCGGCCTGACGGACCTGCTGCGGCGCGGGCGCTTCCTCCACCGTTTCGCCTCGCTTCAAACGCTCGGCGATGTCGTCTTCCACACCGGCTGATCGAGCGATGGCGATCGTCACATCGCGCCCACCACTGGGCAGGATGCGCACGAACCTGGTGGCGCCGCGCGCATGCACCACGATGTTGGTGACGTGCGCGCCGACGTCGACGATCGCCTCTTCGACGGAACCCTCTTCGAGATCCAAACCGGCGTCGGACGCGCCAACCGATCGCACCAGCGCGAACGGGACCAGGTCCAGACCCATCGGCTCGAGCTTGGCCGAACCCACCGCCTCGACGACCTGGTCGACCATGCCACGCTGTGCCGCCACGAGGAGCATGCGCAGCATACGTCGGTCCTCTTGCTCGAACTCACCGATCGGGTCGTAGTCGAGCACCGCGTCCTCGACCGGCATCGGGATGAACTCCTGCACCTGGAAGCCCAGGGAGGCGCGTAGCTCCTTCTCCGGGAGGTACGGCAGGGCGATCTCTCGCACGACGACGCGCTGGTTGCCGACGCCGAGCCACACTTCGCGACCCTTGAAGCCGCCTTCCTTCCACAAGGTGCGCAGGGCTTCACCGACGGCGGCCGGGTCGCGAACCTCCCCGCTTTCGACGGCGCCCGGCGGCAGCGCGACCTGGCTCGCACGCACGACGGTCATCGGCGAGCCGACGAGCTCCACGGCGCGTACGGCCGTCGAGCCGATGTCGAGTCCGATCCGTCCCTTGGCCATCACTGACCCTCCACCTGCACGGATCGGGAGGACAGGTAGCGCTCGACCTCGGCGCCGCGGACGCGGTAGTTGTGGCCCACACGCACCGCCGGCAGGTCGCCGCTTTTGATCAGTCGATACACCGTCATGGTCGAAACGCGCATCGATGAGGCGACCTCCGCGACAGTGAGCAGGGTCGCCCCGTCACCGAAGTAGGACTGCACCCCGTTGGTCGACATCTCCGCGGTCTCCAAACCTTCCGACGCCCGAAACGGTCGCCTCACGTGCCTCATGTTCCACATCTGCCACACGAAGCTCATCTGGGCCCGTACGCCCCGAGAGCACGCTCACGAAACATCAGTGCACACAGAGAGTCAAACACCTCATGAAGATCATTTCCGCAGGTCGAACGCCTGTTCGACGACATGCGGGCCGGGGAGGCCGGATCAGACGTGCAAGATCGTGCGGGAGTACCAGTCCGCGAGCTGCACGCCCCAGAAGGCGCCGACGACAGCGCCGGCAGCAAGGAACGGCCCGAAGGGCATCGCCCCGCGCCTGCCGGCTCCTCGAAGCAGCGCGATCACCGCGCCCATGCCGCCGAAGACGATCGCAGCCCCAGCCGCGACGCCGACCTGCCCCAGGCTGAGCGAGCCCAGCACGACCCCGATCAGAGCGGCGAGTTTCACGTCACCCATCCCCATCCCCCGCGAGATCAGCGCCACGATGAACAGCGCGCCTCCGTAGGCGAGGAACCCGATCACCATCCGCAGGAGGTCCACCGGCGCACCGGCCAACTTCGCGCCCACCAGGTAGACCGGGAACACGACCAGCGCCGGGTACACGATCTTGTTCGGGATGATCCGGTGTTCGATGTCGATCACCGAGATCACCGGCATCAAGGCAAGTAACGCTGCAACGCCGGCGGCTACCCACAGATTGTCGTAGACGACGAACGAGCCGACGATGAGCGCAGCAGTTGAGAGCTCCAGCAGCGGGTAGCGGATGGGGATCGTGGCGTGACAGTCGCGACAGCGCCCGTGCAGCAACAGCCAGCCCAGTACGGGGATGTTGTCACGGTTGCGGATCTCGGCCCCGCAGCTCGGACACTTCGATCGGGGCCGAACGACCGACTCGCCCGATGGCACTCGGGCGGCAACCACCGTCATGAAACTGCCGATGGCGAGGCCGAACACGGCGAGCAGTACGAGCAGGATCGCGGTGAGCATGCGCGAACTCTAGACGTTGATCTCCTGCCAGAGCACTTGCTGCAGCGTCGCGCCGAACCCGAGGACGCGCTCGACCCGCGAGTTGTAGACGATGTTGAATCCGTTCTTGAAGTCCATCGACTGCGCGTACAGCGCGCCGTCACCCGTGCTATCCAGGTTGTTCGGCGAGTTCACGAACGACATCTTGCCCGTCGTATACAACAGCCCGACGACGCCGTCGTTCGGGTCTGATTGCACGCCGGGATCGAACTCGACGGCGTTCTTCCCGTAGATACTGCAGTCCGCGCTGTTGGTGTTGACCAGCGCGGCGGTGCACGACCCCGTGGGTTG
>JANMPG010000209.1:0-2732 GCA_031369745.1 Actinomycetes bacterium | reverse complement strand
AGGACAACGCGTCCGTTCGCAGAACGAAGTAGATTCCTATGGAGCCCCCGGATGAGTAAACGCCCCCCGCAAGACGAGAGCACCCCTGCCCCCCGACGACGACTCGGGGTCATCATCGTTGACCCCTTGCCGGTCGTGCGCGCAGGCCTTGCCTTGCTCGTCGACGATCGCCCCGACATGGAGGTGCTGGCGGAGGCGAACGCATCGGACGAGGCCTTGCTCGCGATCGCCAGGGTTCGCCGCTCCAGGGTCGTCGTCCTCGTCGGGCTGGGCCTCGACGGAGAGCACGACGCCCCGTGGCTCATCCGTTCGATCCGAGAGCGCTACCCGGCGCACGCCGTCCTTGCGATGGGAGCCAACGCCGATCCGACCTCGATCAGCCGAGCACTGTTCGTCGGCGCCGATGGCTTCGTCGACAAGAGCATCGACCCAGAAGAATTCCTGTCCGCGATCCGAAGCGTCGGCGCTCGCGAGATGGTGCTCGCCGGTCCGCCGGGGGAAATCGTGGGCGTGATCGCGGACGGCATCGATCGTCAGCGCGATCTGGATGTACGACTCACACAACGGGAACGAGAGGTGCTGACGGTGGCGGCCGAAGGACTCACTGCGCGTCAGATCGCGACGCGCCTCGGCGTTCGGGAACGCACCATCACCACGCATCTGGGTCGCATCTACGAGAAGCTCGGTGTGGGAAATCGCCTGGCCGCGGTGCGGATCGCGGCTCGCTCCGGCCTCGTCACCGTCGGCTCACCGGAGTAGCTCGGACTACTACGCCCGTACGAACAGCGCTCCGTCGTCGTCCTCGTAGACCAGGCGCCAATCGGGATCCTCCTTGAGGATCGGCAGCAGGTCCCAATCGTCGGCGGCGACGATCGCCTCGACGTCCCAGCGATCCAGTACGTCCTTCCACTCAGCGCCCGAGAAGCCGACCTGGCCGTAGTCGTGCCAGATCTCCTTCGGCACGATCTCTATACGCGAGTCGACGAACACGGGCACGTCGGGCACCGCGAACTCGAACCATGACCCCCACGGCTGGTCGACGAGCGTGCGGGTGCCGGGGGCCAGTTCCTGTCTGGCGGCTTCGGTGAGTCCAGGAGGTGCCGCGCCCAAGAACTCGCTGTAAGAGGAGCCTCGCCACCACGGGGCCAGGATCGCGACGGCCGCAACGAGTGAACCGATGATCACGTAGGCGGGCAGGCGTGGAGACGGTTGGTCGGCGCGGGTCGGTTCTGCCGGTCGCTCTGGTCGCAGCAGGGTTCCCAGCACGACGGGCGTAACCATTCCCCACCACACGATCGCCCGTTGCGCTGACATGGCGAGCAAGAAGAAGAGGCCCAGCGTGAGCAGCGCCGTCCACGGGGTCGGCCGAGGGCGGCGAACGAGATACACGACGACTGCGAGAGCGGAACCTATCGCGAACCACCCCGGCACCGTGCCCAACGTGAGCGGTGCCCATTCGCTGATCGTCTCGCGGATGACCGAGTTACTGGAAAGGTGGTACGCGTAGACCCACGCATTCAGACCGAACGGGTTGATCAGCGTAGCGCCGGTCGTCACGCAGGCGATCAACAGGGTTCGTCGGGCGTGCGGAGACGCGACACGACGATCGTCGAGCCAGGCGAGGCCGACGATCAGAGGGAACAAGGTGAAACTCCCATGTAGGTTGGCGCAGACCGCCGCGAACACGGGTGCGAGCCACAAGCGCTGCGGGCTCTGCTCCCGTCCGGCCGTCACCCAAAGCAATGCGGCGAACAACGGCAGCGCGGTCAGTTGCGGACGCATCCCCGCGGCCGGTGATGCCACGAGGAACCCGGCCAGCGTGAGGAGCGCTGCCGTTCGGGCTTTCGCCCCGCCCTTTCGCGTGGCGAGGTAGACGACGAAGAACGTGAAGCCGACCAGCGTGGCTTGCGCGCCGGCGAGCATCGGCCAACTGCCAATCCGATACAAGAATGCGAGCAAGCCTTGGGCGAGCCACTGTTGGTCTAGCCACGGGGTTCCCGTGACGGTGAACGTGTAGGCATCGACGCGGGGGATATGCCCTGAAAGGACTTCCTCGCCCGCCCGCAGGTGGTACGCGAGGTCGGTTGCTCCCATCCTCGACAGCATGGAGACGATCACCGGTACCAGGAAGGTGAGGGAGGCCCAGGCGACCACGATCGGGTCCCGGCGGCGTCGCGGCGTACTCACGGCTCCCACGTGGGCATGCTAACGGCTACTATCCTCGCTGAAGGGGCGACGCAGACTACGGGTACGTACGTAAGATTACGTAGACAACATCAGTGAGATTCGGGATTCCCGCAGCCTATCCCTTGCTTCTACTCTTCGTGCGGGCGGGGTAGCATTCTCGCCCCCGGGCCCTAATCAAGGGCACGGGAAGGGCTTGGAGGAAGGAGGTGACAGGATGTTTCTTCGTCTCTACACGGGTGCGAGCACCTGGTGGAACGACCTGAAGGGGCGTGCTGCCGAGGAAGGCGGTGCGACCGCAGTGGAGTACGCGCTGATGGTTGCTCTGATCGCCGTGGTGATCATCGCTGCGGTGAACCTCGGTCAGAAGGCCAGTGAGCAGTTCAGTACCGTGGGTAGCGCGGTCGGCGGCGCAAGCTGACGATCACGCTGCTTTGAACCAGAGCGACTGGCCCGCCGGTCGCTCGCTTTCCCGGGGGACGCGTTCCCGAGGAAGCGAGGGACCGGCGGAACGAGAGGCTGAGGAACCATGAATATCCGTGCGAAGC
>JANMPG010000187.1:0-3359 GCA_031369745.1 Actinomycetes bacterium | reverse complement strand
GTAATCGGCGAGCCGGTGCGTGATCCACGTGAAGAGTTCGCGCCGAGAACCCTCCTCGTCCAGGTACTCCTCGTCGACGACCGACTGATAACGATCGACGATCTCGTCCGGATCCAACGTTGGTAGCGACGAGAGCAGGCCGCAGCTCGGGCACTGCAAGATGTCGTCATGTTGTCCGAGCGCTGAGGTCGTACAACGGAACTCCTCCATCGGCACTTCCCCGGCGACGTTGGCGGGGTAGCGCAGGTGCATCCGTTCGCTCCCACAAAGAGAGCAGGTCGCCTCTACCAGCGGGCCGCGAACCCGTACGCGCGACCCTTCGCGCCACATCGGCAGATAGCGTGATCCCCGCCGACCACGTACCGCGGCCTGTCGGGCAGCGTATGAGGTGCCGTGTGCGACGTACCGAAGTGAACGCGACACCGAGATCGACGACGACTCCTTCGAATAACGCGTTGGGATTGGTACCTCAACGACTCGGAGCCCGGACGTGACCGCGTCGACGAGGAGCTCGGCGTCGAAAGAGAATCCCTCTGGATAACCGAGGAAAGGCAGGGACAGCAGCGTCTTCCGTGTATAGGCGCGCATCCCGCTGTGCATGTCCGTGAAGCGAGTTCCCAAAAGAAGGTTCTGCACGGTGGTCGTGATCCGGTTGCCGATCTAGCGGAAGACGGGCATCCCACCGGCGATCGGGTCGCCCATCCCCGCGAACCGCGAACCGAATGTCATGTCGGCGTCACCGGCCAGGATCGGGGCGATCAATAAGGGAACGGCCTTCGGCTCGTACTGGTAGTCCGGATGCAACAGCACGACGATGTCGGCGCCGGCTTCCAGCGCAAGCGTGTAGCAGCTCTTTTGGTTGCCGCCGTAGCCTCTGTTCACGGGGTGTACATGGACCCGCAACCCAAGTTGGCGTGCCAGCTCGGCTGTCGCGTCTCGGCTGGCGTCGTCGACCAAGATCAGCTCGTCCGCCACGCCTTCGGGGATGGCCGCCACCGTTCGCTCCAGCGTGCGCTCCGCGTGATAAGCGGGCATCGTGATGACGACCTTCGGCATAACCCCCCTTATCGGCACGCTCGGTCGCTATCGTAGCGAGTTGATGCCGATGCTCGCGGGAACGTGTGGTCTCGCGCAGCCGTGCCGATAATGAGGGCATGACCGAACGCGGGTATCTCGCGGCGCGCCGTAACGACGACGGTGGCTTCGGCCCCGTCGCGGGGGCCTCGTCCGAGGCGGAGGCGACGGCACTCGTCGCGCTCGCATTCGACGATGCGCCAGCACGAGCCTGGATCATGGCCAATCAGCGTGAGGACGGCAGTCTTGGTCTTAAGGTTGGGTCGGTCTTTCGAGATGTCACCCCGCTCGGCGCACTGGCGCTTCCTCCAGGCCCAGAACGCGAGCGGGCCCTCGACACCCTCACCGGCGTCGTTGGGCGCAACGGGTCCGATCCCGCCGTTGCCGCGTTCGGCTGGCCGTGGACCAAGGGCGCTCACGGTTGGACCGAGCCGACGGCCTGGGGATTGCTGGCGTTGCGACTTCTGCGCCCGACCGCCGCAGATCGCATCGACGACGCGCTGGCCGTCTTTCGCGAGCGCGAATGTGTCCGGGGGGGCTGGAACTACGGCAGCAGGGTCACGTTGGGTGTCGAGCTTCGACCCTATGTCCAAACGACCGCTCTCGCCTTGCTCGCGCTTGGCGACGCAGAATCGGATCTGAGCGACCGCGCAACGACCGAGCTCGAGCGTTCGTGGTTCGGCGAATCAGAAGGCTTGTTGTCCCTCGCAACCGCGACGTGCGCATTGCGCGCGAGAGGCAGTCGCGAGGCGGATGCTGCGGCATCGGCTCTGCGCCGATCGCCTCATCGCGACACGGGCGACACCGTGACACTCGCGTGGGTGGCTTTCGCGACCGATGACAGCGGCCCGTGGAGTCGACCGTGACTCACGAGCGCAGGCATTCCCGTCTGTCGCGCCGCGAGTTCATCGGGCGAGCAGCCGTGGCTACCGCCGCCCTCACCGGTGCTGCGGTGATCGGCACCACGATCAGGCGTCAAGCGACCCCCGACCTATGGGACGCCGCCGCGTTCCCACCACCGAGCGAAGCCCGCGTCGCGGTGGTGCCACGCACGACCTACGACGGCGATCTCACGCGCACGATCTCCGACGGCTTCAAGGCTATCGGTGCGGAGTTCCGCGGGGCGCGCGTCGTCTTGAAACCCAATTGTGTCGAGTTCGATGAGGGGTCCGTGATCAACACCGACCCTCGGGTGGTGGCGGCGACCGTGGAAGCCGTGAGGCGCATGGGCGCGGTGTCGGTCGCGGTCGCTGAAGGCCCGGGCCATCGGCGAGACACCGCCTACGTCGTCGGCGCATCGGGGCTGCTCGATCTTCTTGGCGATGTCGGCGCCTCGTTCACCGACTTGAACACCGCGCCGGCGTCTCGCGTGCGCCTTCGCTCTCGGTACACGCCACTCGGAGAACTATGGATACCCGACATGCTCACGCAGGCCGACATCATCGTGTCGCTCCCGAAGATGAAGACGCATCACTGGGCGGGTGTCACCCTGTCCCTCAAGAACTGCTTCGGCTGCCTGCCGGGTCGCGTCTACGGGTGGCCGAAGAACGCGCTGCATTGGGTGGGGATCGACAACGCCATCGTTGATGTGGCCGGCGCGGTGCGTCCCTCGTACGCGCTCGTTGACGGGATCGTTGCGATGGAGGGCAATGGTCCGATCGACGGTACGGCGAAGCCGGCGGGTGTCTTGGTTTTCGGCAACGATCTCGTCGCGACAGACACGGTCAGCGCGTCGATGATGGGTGTGGATCCACAGCAGATCACCTATCTCCGCGAAGCTGCGAGGTTCCTCGGTCAGGGTGATCTCGAGCGGATCACGCAGGTCGGCGAAGCCCCCCAGGCGTACGCAACGTCGTTTGCGCTCGCCCCGGGAACCGAGCACATGGTGTCTGAGGCCGGGGCTTTCTGAAGCCGAGCCTGATCACCTAGAACACGAAGGCCCAGTTCATGAAGGCGGCTGACATTGCCGCGTACCCGATCAGAAATGTGACGATCGCAACCATCAATACGCGATGACGGATGATCGTCGCCATAGCCCAGAACGCCGGAAACACCACGATGAGAAGCCGGGGAGCGGACAGCAGCGGCCGGTCCGCAAGCGGGTAGGAGAGGATGACGAGCACGGTTGAAACGGCATAAACGACGTACGTACGGGGCATGAGGCGCCATCGCGCGATGAGCGGCGCGAGCACGATCGCGGTCAACAGAAGGTCTGCCGTCTTGTAGATCCCGTCTGGATGGCTGAACCCTTGGAGCCCCGCGAGCAGGGCGTGCCACAACGTGAT
>JANMPG010000080.1:0-1908 GCA_031369745.1 Actinomycetes bacterium | reverse complement strand
GCTTCGCGCCGTTGGTCGCCGTGTCGGCCGACGGCTTAGGGGCCGCGACCAGTGGCGCCGCCGCCATGATGAAGGCGGCGCCACTGGTTCCCCAGGCCAGGGCACGTACCCTGCCCTTGGGCCAACGCGTTCGACGTTGCGCTGCTTCAGTCATCGCCGCCCTCATCGATGCTCGGGCCGCTGCTTTCCATCGAGCTGCCGGAGTCGTCGCTGCTTTCGAGCTCGGTACCGTCGTCACTGGAGTCCTCGAAGGACCCCTCGTACTGATCGTCCGATCCGGTTGAGGGATCGTTGGTCGTTGCGGACGTCGTCGCCCCGGTGGCGAACTGGCCGCCGGCGTTCGTTGCCGTCCCCGGCTTGTGCACCGTGATCGTTCGGTTCACCGTGTGGACGATCGGGGGCTTGCGGAGCTGCTTGCCCGCCGTCTTCGCGTCCGCACTGGGTCCGGTCATCCCCATCGCGATGCCGAGTCCCGCCAAGGCGAGCGCGACCACGAGTCCCGCTGCCACCACCATTGCCGATCGCTGCTTCATCTCGTTCCTCCTTCGATCTGTCCGGTTGTCACGGTTCAACCTAGACAGGACTCGTGCAGGGGTTCGGCAACCAGACGCCAAGAGCGGGCAAAGTTTCGGGGGATCGAGACGTGTGTTACCGGACCGATCGATCGGAGCGGTCTACGGTGCCTGCGTCGTCGCGAGCCCGCGCACGGCGGTTTCAAGGATCTCGGCAAGGGTCGTGCCGGAGCCCGGCTCGTAGCGCGCGGTGCCGACGCCGAGCGACAGCGCCCTGGGGTCGTCTCGGCGTGCGTCGTGGGTCGCCATCGCCTCGACCAGACGGGAGAGCACGACGCTTTCCGCGCCGTCGGCGTCACCGGTCAGCAGCACGCAGATCGTGTCGGGTGCGATGCGGGCGGGCAGATCCGAATCGCGAACCGCCTGCAAGATCACTTCCGCCGCATCACGCGCCAGTCCGTCGGCGGCATCGGGTCCCTGGGTGCGAAGCAGCACCGCATGATCCTCGAGGCGAACGAACACGAAGACGGCGGGTTGTGCGAGCCGGTCCGCCATCCGCAGATAGTGCTCGGCGATCGCCGCGAACCCTCGCAGGTTGGGCAACATGGTGGCCTCGTCCATCGTCGCCAGCTCGCGGCGCACCCGCTGCATCCCGACGGCGTATCGCACGACGCGAGGCAGCAGCGTCCCCAACGTGGCGTCACGGACGAGATGGTCCTGAGCGCCGGCATGCAGCGCCACGGTGCCGTCGGACTCGCGGTCCGCATCGGTGATCACGACGATGGCGGCATCGGGAGACGAGATCCGTGCGATACGCAGCGCGTCGAGGGGTCCCGTGCCGTCAAGGGGCAGGACGATCGCATCGCTCGCTAGAGCGTCCGCGGCGATGCCATCGAGCGAATCCACGCGGGACACGACGAACGAGTCGTCTTCACCGATCACTCGCGCCTCGTCATCGGTCAGGCCGATGAGCAATACCGATACGGGTTCCGTGATCATCTCGTCGGGCGCCTCCTGCGCCACCGGGGGTCCGGCGCGGGCGAATCATCCCACGGGGGAGCCCGCGTCGCCACGCAACCGCAACGGGATCGCCACAGCCCGTGCGCCACCGGGCGGAATCGACCTCGTACGCTTGCAGGTGATGTCATCCGATACCCCTCGCTCGCACGGCGGCTTCATACGGGTCCTCGTGGCGGTCGCCGCATCGCTGTCCCTCGTCGGGGGCCTCGTCGTGGCCGGGACCGCCGTCAAGTGGTATTCCCTGCGGAAGGTCGGTGTCGACGCCGCTCCCTTCAACCCGGTGCTGCCTGTGGATACCGGGATCAGCTACCCCACCGGACCCTGTTCGGAGCGCGCGTGCAACTACCTGCTGCTGGGCTCGGACTCCCGCGCCGGG
>JANMPG010000074.1:0-2869 GCA_031369745.1 Actinomycetes bacterium | reverse complement strand
AAGGCGGGTGCCCGTCGAAGGACTCCCGCGGCCACCGCCCCCGGCCGCCTGGCCTGGGCTGTCGAGACCACCGCCCGCTCGATCCCCAAGGCCAGCTGTCTCACGCAAGCGCTTGCCGCGCAGATCATGCTCGAGCGCGCCGGCGAACACCCCGAGCTGAAGATCGGTGTCGCCACCGACGAGGGCTCCTTCGAAGCGCACGCCTGGCTCGAGCTGCACGGCCGCCCGCTCGTCGGTGACCATCAGCTCGAGCGGTATGCCCGCCTCGAGGGCTGACCGCCTCGCGCGCGCCCGGCGTTCGATTGACCGAACACCCTGCCGGGAGTAGCTTCCAAAGGAAATGTCGACGACGAGTCGGTCGGGGGGGTCTTCGATGGGATCCATGGGACAGCGTCAGATGCCTGCAGTGCGTCGCGTTCGGCAACGGATCGGTCGATTCGCGAGCGCGGTCGTGCTCGCCGGGGCGACCCTGTCGCTCTCGGTCGCGGTAGCGCCGGCGGTATCAGCAGCCGCCCCGGCAGCCACTGCGGCCGCGATCTCCGCCGGCTTCGATCACACGTGCGCCCTCACGAGCGGCAACCTGAGCAAGCGGGGTGCGGTGCGGTGCTGGGGCGACAACGCATTCGGCCAGCTCGGCAACGGGACCACGACGGCCAGCACCACACCGGTGGGCGTTTCGGGCCTGTCCTCCAAGGTCGCCGCGATCGCTTCGGGCACTCACTTCGCTTGTGCCCTCACCACAACGGGCGGCGTGAAGTGTTGGGGAGATAACGCCCAAGGTCAGCTCGGGAATGCCACGACGATCGCCAGCTCCACGCCGGTGAACGTCTCGGGTCTGTCCTCAGGTATCTCCGCGATCACCGTCGGCGCGTACCAGGCGTGCGCTCTCACGACGCTTGGCGGTGTGAAGTGCTGGGGCGACAACGCCTACGGCAAGCTCGGGGACGGGTCGCTGACCGACAGCTCCATTCCCGTGGACGTCGTGGGTCTTGGCTCCGGCGTCGCCGCGGTCTCCACCCAGGTTTGGGACACGTGCGCGCTTACCACGGCAGGCGCAGTGAAGTGTTGGGGATGGAACTTCTACGGCCAGCTCGGGAACGGGACGTTGACCGACAGCTCCACGCCGGTGGACGTCTCGGGCCTGTCCTCCGGCGTCACTTCGATCGCCGTCGGCGGCTACCACGCGTGCGCCATCATGAGCGCCAGCGGTGCCGCGGCGTGCTGGGGCCAAGGTCGTTATGGCCAGCTTGGGGACGGTTCGGCGACGGACAGTTCCACGCCGCTGATGGTCTCGGGTCTTTCCGGCGTCACCGCGATCACCGGCGGCACGTACCACACCTGCGCCGTCACTTCCTTGGGTGGCGCCTGGTGCTGGGGCGCTAACAACGTGGGCGCGCTTGGCAACGGCACGATCACGAACAGCTCCACGCCGGTGAGCGTTGTGGGTCTCGCCTCCGGTGCCGTCGGGATCTCTGGCGGTCGCGTCCATTCGTGCGCCGTCACCACCACCGGTCGCGCGTTGTGCTGGGGTTCGAATCTCTTTGGCCAGCTCGGCAACGGGACGACGACGAACAGCTACACACCGGTGAGCGTGTCGGGTTTCGTGACGTAGGCCGACGTCCCGCGTGCCTACAGGTGCACCACCGGACAGGTGAGCGTTCGGGTGATGCCAGCCACGCCCTGCACCTTGGCGACGATGAGCTTGCCGAGTTCATCGATCTCTGCGGCCTCGGCCCGCACGACGACGTCGTAGGGACCGGTCACGACATCGGCGAAGCGGACCCCTGGGATCGTGCCTGCCGCGTCTGCAACCTCCGCGGCCCTCCCAACTTCGGCCTGGATGAGCACGTAGGCCTCAACCATCGCCATTCCTCTCTACAGGTGCTCCAGCAGGTAGTTGACGTACTGCGATCGAAGGGTGCCGGAGAGGTCGCGGTCGGCCCGGGTGTAGCCGTTTATGACCGAGACCGTGCTGACCATGTCCATGCCCGAGTCCTCGAGGTCGCCGACCTCGCCTTCGGCCGCAGGGATCGAGCGCAGGAGGTGCCAGAGCCAATCGAGGTCGCCTTCCGCCTTGGCCATGCCGATGGCTCGCTCGTGCAGGTCGCGCGAGGTCATGGACTCAAGATCCTCGCGGGTGATCACGATCCAACCCTACTCCGCCGGTCGAGTACGCCACGCGGCTGTCCGGTTCCTGAGCGGAACGCAGGAGAAATAGGCAATCCTCCCGATCCTTCCCGGGGTCGATTCCCTCATCGTGAGCGCAACGAGACCACGAGGAGGTGGCTCCATGGGAACGGGAACGAAGCTCAACAAGCAGAACGCTCCGCAGGTGGAGAGCATGCCCGGGTTCGAGGGTAGGTACGCGCGCGAGGATGGGTACGTCCTCGGGTTCGAGTCGTTCGATCAAGCCGGGGACTTCACGCCCATGTACCGCGGGCTACCCGACGACCGGTGCCAGAGCCACCACTGGGGCTACGTCATCACCGGCCGGATGATCATGCACCGGCCGGAAGGCGACATCGTCGCGGAAGCCGGCGAGGCGTATTACGTCGGACCGGGACACACCGGCGAAGTCGGTCTGCCCGGCACCGAGGTCATCGAGTTCAGCCCTGCGAGCGAGTACGACCAAACGATGGCCGTCGTCGCCAAGAATCTCGAGGCGGCAGCAGGCGGCGAGTAACGGCGCGCGCCCGCTACAGTCGAACGCATGCACCGGGTGCTCACGTTCCTGCGACCGCCGACCGCCGACCGCCGACCGCCGACCGGCGTCTGGCGATCGGCGCCGCGGGCTGGCTCGTGGCCGCGCGCATCGCGCTGTGGACGCTGCCGTTCGCGCGCGTGCAGGCGCTGGCGGCCCGCGCGGGCG
>JANMPG010000051.1:0-1896 GCA_031369745.1 Actinomycetes bacterium | reverse complement strand
ACGATGCGGGCCTTCGACATCACCTCGGACGGATCGGTCACGATCTCGTTCACCCACAACAAGGACAACCCCGAGATCAACGCGATCGAGCTGATCGACTCTGATGCCACGCCCGTCACCCCGGGCGAACAACTGTGGTTGGCGCATCGCACGTTCGATGGGGCGACCGCCGGCGCGTGGGCGAAGAAGACGTCGTCGATCGACTGGTCGCGCGCCCGGGGGACCTTCTACACGAACGGCACGCTGTTCTACGGCTGGGACACCGGCAAGATGTACTCCCGCATCTTCAGCGGAGGCTCGTTCAAGAGCGCCAAACTCGTCAACCTGCACAACCTCGCTCCCGCGTACTTCGACGTCGCGAACGTGACCGGCATGTTCCTGCAAGGCGGTCGCCTGTACTACACGTTGCGCGGACAAGACCGGCTCTACTACCGGTACTTCACGTTCGAGTCGCGCTCGGTCGGAGCGGTGCAGTTCGTGGCGGACGGACCGAGTACCGGCTTCGACTGGGGCTCGGTGTGCGGGCTGACGCTGGCCGGCGGCACGCTGTACCTGGCTCGCGCCAACGGCACCCTGTGGTCGGTGGGCTGGACCCCCGGGCTCGAGCGAGGCACACCGGTCGGTGGATCGCTCTCGCTGGTCAGCTCCGACGCCGGGCAGCAGTGGGCGTCGCGCGGGATGTTCGTGCTCAACCCGTAAGGATCAGGCGTCCCGGCCCACGGCGCCGTCGAGCGCTTGCACCGTGTGCGGCTCCCCGGTCCCCGTGACGACGTAGGCGGCGCTATGACGACCAGGTTCGCAGCCATGCGCGATGCAAGGCCCGCTCTTCCAGCGGACCGTCGTGGCGCAGCCCGGTGGCACCGCCTCGCTCGACGAGGACCTGCAACAGCGAGGACAGTTGGCGGCCGTACACCTCCATGCACGGGCGCGGCTGCACACCGGGCCACGAGTAGCAGGACACGACGTGGCGCCGGTGCTCGGTTGGGATGCCGTCGGGGATCGTGTCGCTCCACGACGGGTCATCGGGCGCGAACACGTACTGGTCCAGGTTGCCGCGCGGGATCCCTTCGATGCTTCGCACCGTCGACGGCGTCGCATCGAGCAGATACGGGTCGACAACGAGGTCGCAGATCACCGCGTGCGTGGGCAATGCCGCGAGCCACCGATTGGGCACGAGCGGGATCGACGGGTCGTCGCGCTGGCTCGCGTCCACCATCACGTCGGTCGTCGCGAACAGGTCCAGCATCGTCGATGCTTGATCGGTCACGTTGCGACCCACCGCACGCACCACGACCCCGCGGAAGCCCGCCTGGATGTACTCGTCGCGTCGAGCGGTGGAACCGAACTTCGAGGCGGCCTCGACGGCGTGGCGACCGATCGTGCCGATCCCCATGACCAGCGCCTGCACAGGCCCGCGGGACGCGGAACGCAAGGCGGGCCACGACGACTCAAGCGTGCCGAAGGCCGCCTCGACGCCGTTCCAGGCGATCGCCGGCGCGTCGACCACGAGCCGCCTGCCGGTGTCGTCGGTGATCCCGTCGAGCGAGACACCCTCGATACCGGCGGCGACGAGGGCCTCGATCCGAGCCGGCCGGGTCGAGTAATGCAGCATCCCCACGAGCGTGGCGCCGGCGCGGATCATGCGGAGCTCCTCGACCTCGGGACACCGCAGCGTCACGACGATGTCTTGTGCGAACGCCTCCTCGTTGGTACCGATGCGGATGCGAGGCGAACGCGACGTGTAGTCGCTTTCGATCAGGCCCATCCCCGAGCCCAGGCCCGCCTCGATCACGACGTCGGCGCCCGCATCGGCCGCCACCGCGACCAGGTCCGGTAGGTAGGCACGCCGCTCGCCTGCTTCCTTGTGCATGCGCGGGAAGCCGACGGTCATCGGTC
>JANMPG010000067.1:0-3093 GCA_031369745.1 Actinomycetes bacterium | reverse complement strand
ATTCCCCACTGCTGCCTCCCGTAGGAGTCTGGGCCGTATCTCAGTCCCAGTGTGGCTGGTCGTCCTCTCAGACCAGCTACCCGTCGTCGCCTTGGTGAGCCGTTACCTCACCAACAAGCTGATAGGCCGCGGGCCCATCCCTCACCAGCGGACTTTTCCCGATCGAACCATGCGGTTCGGTCGGAGTATCCGGTATTAGCTCCGGTTTCCCGGGGTTATCCCAGAGTGAGGGGCAGGTTGCCCACGTGTTACGCACCCGTTCGCCACTGATCCGGGGGCCGAAGCCCCGTTCACCGTTCGACTTGCATGTGTTAAGCGCGCCGCCAGCGTTCGTCCTGAGCCAGGATCAAACTCTCCGTAGAGATTTCCAGCAGCACCGTCGACCCGAAGGTCTCAGGTGTTGCCTTGTTCTATCCGGAGTCGGCCGGCTGCAAGAGGCACCTTGCGCACCGACCTGTTCCGACCATCCCTTTCGGGATGGCTTGGAATTGCATGTCATGACCGCGACGTGGCGAACCACGCCTCGGTCTGACGAGGCACTGGCATTCACACGCTGTTCAGTTCTCAAGGTACGAACGGCACACGACAACCCACTGCGCTCAAGCTTGCTCTCGCGCAGTGGTGTGCGCCGACCGATGATGGTAACAGTCTCGGCGACAGCGTCAACTTGAGCGTTTCGCTCGAACCCGCGTTCGGTTCGCCTGGCATCAGCCGATCGAGCTGATCCGCGCAAAGCGCCTGCGCCCCACCTGCAATACCCGCCCGACCAACGCCTCGGGCGCGATCTCCGCCTCGGGCTCGGTCAGCGGCTCGCCGTCGAGGCGGACCCCCCCTTGCTCGACCGCCCGGCGGGCCTCGCCGTTCGATGCGGCGAGCCCGGCGGCCACGAGGACCTTGGGCAGCCAGGCCCGGCCATCGCGAAGCACATCGGCGGGAAGCGCCACGTTGGGTACGTCCTCGGGTGCGGCGTGGGTCTTGAACACGAGATCGAACGCTGCTTCGGCGAGCGCGCCGGCCCCGGGACCGTGATACAGATCCACGATCGTGGCGGCCATCCGCCGCTTCTCGTCGTTGGGATGCACGCTGCCCTCGGCCAATCCTGCGAGCACACGCGCGTTGTCCTCCGCGCCGAGGTCGGTACACAACAGCTCGTACCTGGCGATCAGATCGTCGGGCAAGGACATCAGCTTGCCGAACATGTCGTTGGCCGGTTCCGTCAGCCCCACGTAGTTGTCCAGCGACTTCGACATCTTGCGCACGCCGTCGAGGCCTTCGAGCAGGGGAAGCGTTACGACCGCTTGTGGCTCCTGGTCATACGCTCGTTGCACCTCGCGACCCATCAGCAGGTTGAACGTCTGGTCGGTTCCGCCGAGCTCGATGTCGCAACGCACCGCGACGGAGTCGTAGCCCTGCAAGAGTGGGTACAGGAACTCAACGACGCTGATCGGCTGCCTGGCTTGATAGCGCGTGCGGAAGTCCTCGCGCTCGAGCATCTGAGCCACCGTCGCGACGGATGCGAGAGCGATCAACTCCCCCGCGTTCAGCGCGCCTAGCCACTCGCTGTTGCGGCGGATCTCGGCACGCTCCACGTCCAAGACCAGCCCGGCCTGATCGAGATAGGTGCGCGCGTTCACATCCGCCTGTTCGGCGGTGAGCATCGGCCGCGTGTCGGACCGTCCAGAGGGATCGCCCACGCGGCCTGTGAAGTCCCCCACGATGAGCACGGCCACATGCCCGGCATCTTGGAAGGCTCGCAGTTTGCGCAGGACCACCGAGTGCCCGAGGGTGAGGTCGGGTCTACTCGGGTCGATCCCGAGCTTGACCCGCAGCGGCCTGTGCTGCTCCACGGCGAGGGCGAGCTTTTCCTCGAGCCCGCGTGCCGGCACGATCTCCGCGGTGCCGCTTCGCAGCAGGTCCGTGTCGCCGGTTGCCATCGCGCGGATGCTACCAGCGCCTCCCCGGGAAACCGCAGGTCCAGGGGTAGGCTTCACGCCGATGGTGAAGGCCCGGGGGCCGCTCGCCCTGCTTTGTGTGCTCGCGTTCGTCGCGAGTGCGTGTGACCTACCCCGCCTGGAAGACCAGCGGGAGCGGCCGCTTGCCCAAACGTCGTCGGTGTACACCTCCGACGGGTCGCTCATCACGACGCTGCACGCGACCGAGAACCGCGTGGTGTTGTCGGCCGACCAGATGACGCAAGACATCCGCGACGCTGCCGTGGCGATCGAGGATCGACGCTTCTACTCGCATCCGGGGATCGACCTTCGTTCGATCTTTCGGGCCGCTGCGGTCGATATCCAAAGCGGTCGGCTGGTCGAGGGCGGGTCGACCATCACCCAGCAGTTGGTGAAGAACCTGTTCACCGGCGGCGAGCAGTCGTTCCGTCGAAAGATCGAAGAGGCTGCGCTGGCGCTGCAGATGGAACAGCGCCTGTCCAAGGACGAGATCTTGACGAGCTATCTCAACACGGTCTACTTCGGCGAAGGAGCCTACGGGATCGAGGCCGCCGCCAAGACCTACTTCGGCGTGCACGCGAGCGAGCTGTCGCTGTCGGAGTCCGCCACCCTCGCCGGACTCATCACTGCGCCGAACCACTTCGACCCGTTCGCTCGTCCGCGCTCGGCCAGGGGTCGACGCAACGTCGTACTCGGCCTCATGCGTGAGTTGGGCTCGATCACACGGGCGCAGGACCGCACAGCTCGAGCCGCACCGATCGACGTGCAGCTCGGCGGGCAAGAGCAACGCTACCCATACCCGTACTTCATCGACTACTTCAAGCGGTGGTTCCTGTCGAACCGAGCCTTCGGTCAGACCTACGACGATCGGTATCGACTGCTGTTCACGGGAGGCCTTCGGATCACGACCACGATCGACCCCGCGACCCAGGCCGCGGCGCAGCAGGCTGTCTCGAGTGTCTTGGCCTATCCCGGCGACCCCGACGCGGCCGTGACCGTGTTGGACCCCAGGACCGGCTATGTGCGTGCCATGGTCGGCGGAAAGGACAAGGAGTATTGGGCAAACATCGGCGGCGGAAAGGTGAACCTGGCAACGGGAGCCGGCGGTTCGGGTCGCCAGACGGGTTCGGCGTTCAAGCCG
>JANMPG010000219.1:0-1634 GCA_031369745.1 Actinomycetes bacterium | reverse complement strand
AGGTAGCGGCCGGCGCTCGCGAGACCTTGCTGCACGACCTTCCCCAACAGGTTCGGGTCGATGTTGCCGCCGCTGACGATGATGATGACACGACGGCGAGTAGCGGACCCCCTGTTAGCGTGGTCGGGTGCACGCGCCCAGGGTCAAGGAGTCCGCGCAGATCCAGGGGCTCTTCCTATTCTTTGGGTTCGCGATCGCCAGCTTCTTCCCATTCCTCGCGTTGTATCTGGAGCAACATCACGGGCTGAACGCGTCGCAGATCGGCGTCGTGATCGCCTTTTCCGCCGCCGCGCGCATGATCGCGAACCCGCTGTGGGGTCACTACGCCGATACGCGGTGGGGTCGCCTCACCGTCTTGCAGATCTGCCTGGTCGGGGCCGCCGCGGCGGGGCTGGCGCTGAACGTGGAGTGGGCGTTCATCGGCGTGGTCATCGCCGCGACCGTCCACTCGGTGTTCCTGGTGGGTCAGGGATCGAACATGGACGCGCTTGCCCTCGCGCATCTGGGGGACGAGCGGATGTCGGAGTACGGACGCGTGCGCAGCTGGGAGAGCCTGACGTATGCGACCGGGTGTCTGTGCTTCGGCGCGGTGCTGCAGGCGTTCGGTATGGGATGGATGATGCCGATCTACGCCGTCGCGGTGATCGTGGTGCTCGGCTGGACGACCACGTTTCGTCGCGACCGCCCCATCAAGCTCGAGGATCACGGTCGCATGGGCGCGGTCGGCGCGGTGTTTCGCGAAGCGCCACGGTTCTGGGGGTTCCTGGTCGCGGTCTTGCTGGTGTGGACCGGGTTCAACGCGGCGTGGAACTTCATCTCGCTGCGGATCGCCGACCAGGGCGGTGGCGCCCTGTTGATCGGGATCGGGACGGCGCTCGGTGGGTTGATCGAGCTGCCGACGATGCGCAGCTCCTCGCGTCTGCAAGGGCGCTTCGGTCTGCGGAAGGTCTTCATGCTGGGGTGCGGGGTGTACGCACTCGGCTTCGTGCTGTGGGGCGCCGTGTCGAGCCCGACGTTGCTGTCGTTGCTCACGATGCTGGAGGGGGTGGCGTTCAGCCTGCTGTTCACCACCGGTGTCGTGATCGTCGGGCGATTGCTGCCCTCGAACCTGTATTCCACGGGCAACGCCGTCACCGGCATGGTGGGATTCGGGCTCGGTCCGATCATCGGCGCGGGCATCGGCGGTTTCGTCTACGAAGGGCTCGGGCCGGGGGTGCTGTACGCCTCGGCGGCTGTGCTAGCGGTAGCGGCTGCGGTCGTGGCATGGTTCGCGTTGGATCTGCCGGCGCTCGACGCCCCCCTCGGCACGGGTGCGTCGCACCCCGGCGAGCCGCCGGTGCCGATCCTGCCCGACACCGGTCCGACCGTGTGAGCGAGGACCGATGACCATTGACCTGCGGGCGCGCATCGATGCCGTGTTCCCGCAGCTGGGCGCCGGCGTCGTGACCCCGATCGGGACCGGCTGGACCGTGGACACCTACGACGTCGACGGGGAGTGGATCGTGCAGTTTCCGCGCAGCGACTACGCGGCGGATCGGTTGCGCTCCCAGATGCAAACGCTGCCCGAGCTTGCGCAGGAGCTCTCGGCGTTGGTGCCGGTGCCCACGTACATGGCCCCCGAGGTGCCCGCCATG
>JANMPG010000181.1:0-1710 GCA_031369745.1 Actinomycetes bacterium | reverse complement strand
CGATGTCGTCGACCCGGGTAGCTCCGAGTTGACCGGCGTCGTGGCTCTGGCAGAGCTGTTCGACCACCCATGGGGGCGGATCGGTGAGTGTGTCGTGGGCGAGAGTGATGGCGCGGCGTTCGCGCGCTGCGCTGGTCGGGTCGGCCCCGTACTGAGCGAATACTGCGTCGATCCGAGATTCGTGGCGGGCGACGCGCAGTTGATCGCGAGCATCGTGGATTGCCGTGCCGATTGCCTCCCGCTCGGCGTCGGTGGCAGCGCGGGCTTCGAGTGCGTTGAGGTCGTGCAGCCGTCGCTCGAGCCTTCGGACGGGATCGTTCGCTGCGGCGTCTCGTTCGATGTCGGCGAGGCTGCGTTCCTCCCGCCGTTCTGGGGTCGGAGCGAGCTGAGTGAGGGTGTCGAGCACGGCGCGCACGGCCGGTGGTGGGGATGCCGGCCAGTGGGCGAGCGGTGGCTGGGCCGCTATCAGTGCGGTGATCTGTTCGAGTTCGACGACGTGGGGCCAGTTGGCGATGATCCAGTCGCGGCGGGCGTCTCGGGTGCGGGTGGCGGCGAGGAGTTGGGTCTGGACTTCGGCTGCAACCGCCTGGCTGCTCGTGAGTCGGTCGATGAAGGCCTGCTGGTCCGGGGGAGCGGTGCGCATGAGCACCTCGAGCTCGTCGCGCCGCTCGACGAGTTCTGCAGCGGAGCGGACGGTGAGTTGCACTGCTGGTTCGTCTTCGCGGTCGAGGAGCCAGCAGCGGTCTTCGAGGATGCGCAGCATCAACCGCTGCCAGACCTGAGCCGTGTCCGGATCGTCGGGTCGCGGTCCGAGACCTTGCGTCTCGTCGTCTACGCCGTGCAGAACCCGGAAGCGGGCGACATGCGTCGTAGCGTCGTCCCACACCGTTTCCCCAGGGCCGTCGCTTGGGCGTCGGCCGAGCCAGGTCGTGAGCCAATCCGGTTGAACGCCGCGGAGGTGGTGGGCGGCGCGATCTATGACGACATGGACGGCGCGCTGGTAGCGGTCGGCGTCACCGGGTTCGACCCCGTATGCGGACAGCTCGAACGTCCAATCGTCCTCGGCACGAGCGACGGTCTTCGCAAGGCGGTCGAGCGTCGCCACGGCTTCCTCGGTCAGCTCCACGGCATCGGGATCGTCGATCACGACCAACTCCTGCCACCTCAACACTCGGGATGCGCTCCGCCCGTGGTCGTTGACGAAGTGGATGACGCACGAGCCGGCGTCGTCGTCGATCGCCACGACATGGCCGACGTTGTCGCGGTCGAGGGCACGAACCCGGCGACCGACCTCGAGGTGGCAACGCGCCCAGGCGGCACGGTCGAAGTCGGCCCGCAACGTCGCCGGGTCGACGCACACGGCCGCGACCGCGTCCTCGGCGTCGCGCGCACCTCTGGCGAGGTCGACGAGTTCTGACACGGGACGAGTCGCGGCGAGCTCGCTCACCAGTGCCGCGTCAGGGTCGCTCGTGGTGACGAGCGACTTGCTACCCGACGTGTGCATGCGTGCGACGAGGTCGTGCTCGGCATCGTGAATCACCTCGGTGGGCGGGGCGATACCTGAGCCGTGAGGAGCATCCAGCTCGACGGCTTGTGCTGCGGTGGCGTAGATCCATGCGCTCAGCCTCGCCCGAGACAGGGCGACGTAGATCCCCTCGCGGTACAGCCCGGCCGGCCCGACGACGAGCACGTGATCACACGTCACGCCCT
>JANMPG010000131.1:0-2909 GCA_031369745.1 Actinomycetes bacterium | reverse complement strand
CGTCGTGGGGCGCGCCGAGGGCAACCCGTTCTTCGTCGAAGAGATCCTGGGCACCTTGATCGATATCGGGTTGCTCGCCCGTGACGGCGACTCGTGGACCCTGGCGGCGTTGCCCCCGGAGTTCTCTGTGCCGGACACCGTGCAGGCGGTGGTGGCAGCTCGGGTCGATCTGCTGGAAGCGGCGGACAAGCAGGGCCTCCAGGCCGCATCGGTGATCGGGCGGATCTTCTGGGCCGGCCCGGTGTACGAGCTCTCGGAGGGCGAACCGGATCTGCGGGCGATCGAGGAGCGGGACTTCATCCGGCGTCGCTCGGGTTCGTCGATCCCGGGCGACCGCGAGTACGCGATCAAGCACGCGGTGACGCGCGAGGTCGCCTACGGCAGCCTCCCCAAGGCCCGACGGGCGCAGATGCACGCGGCCTTCGCGCGATGGCTGGAGCGGACCGGGCAAGGCAGAGATGAGTTCGCGTCGCTCCTGGCACACCACTATGCGGAGGCGGTCCGGTCCGAGGATGAGGACCTCGCGTGGGCGGGGCGGGCGGCAGAGCTCGACGAGCTGCGTGGGCGGGCGCTCGCGTGGTTGCGCCGTGCCGCGGACCTGGCGATCTCCAGGATGGAGATCGAGGACGCCTTGGCGCTGTTCCACCGCGCGGTTGAGCTGGAACCGGATGCGGCGGGCCGCGCGGCGTTGTGGCGCGCGATCGGTCGCGCGAACATCCTCAAGTACGACGGTGAGGCGTTCTGGGTCGCGATGAGGACCGCGCTCGAGGAGATCGAAGACCCGGCTTCGACCGCGGAGGTCTACGCGGACCTGGCGTTTCAGACGTCGCTGCGAGCGGGGATGTGGACGAGCATGCCCAGCGCCGACCTGATCGAGGGGTGGGTCGAACGGGCCTTCGAGGTGGCCGCACCGGGCTCACCAGCCCGGGCGAAGGCACTGCTGGCGCACGTCGATCAAGACCCGAGGGGGGCCGAGGAGGTCGCGCGTGAGGCCCTGGAGATCGCCGTGGCGCTCGACGACGTGGAACTCCGTTCGTTCGCACTGGATTCGCACGCCTCGGTCGCGATGGCGCGAGGGGACTACGAGGACGCGTACCGATGGGGCAAGGAGCGCCTCTCGCTCGTGTCGCAGTTGGACGACCCGGACCACATCTCGCTCGTCTACGGGTATTCCCTGAGCCCGTTGGTCTATGCGGCGCGGCTCGACGAGGCACGCGAGCTCGTTGCCGCGTATGACGAGGTGACGCGGACGCTCTCTGCGCATCATCGGCTGCACGCGGTCTGGGAGTACGTCTACATGGCCATGTCGGTGGGGGACTGGGGCGAGGTGCGCGGCCTCACCGCGCGTGGGGAGGCCGCGGTGTCGGCGAACGCCGCAACTCCGTGCGCCCTCGAGATCTTGGTGTTGCTGTACTGCGCGCTCGCGCATGTGCATGGCGGCGATGACGCCGAGGCACGGCGCCTCGAGGGGATCGTCGCGACCCTCGGCAGGGAGGGCTTCACGATGCGGTATGGGATCGAGGCCGAGATGGCGATCGCTCGCAACGACCTGGATGCGGTCGAACGTCTCCTCGAGACGTGGAAGCCGCAGGGTTTGGACGACGTCGAGGGCGTCATCCAGCGGCTCGACGCGCTCGTCGCGCTCGGTCGCCGAGACGACGTCGAGACGGAAGCTCCCGCGCTGGTGATCCCCGGGTCCTACCTCGAGCCGTTCGCGCTGCGTTCGCTGGGTTGGGCGCGCGAGGACCCCGAGATGATCCGCCGAGCGATCGAACTGCTCGACGCGTTGGGGCTTCGGTGGTTCGCGCGCGAGACCGAACGGCTCCTCACGTAGCGGTCGCGGCCCTGGCGTCGGGCCTGCCTGGTGACCCGGTGGTGCCTCCGGTAGCGAACGCCCCGGTCTCCCCAAGAGCGCGGTACCCACGAATGGCCGACAAAAGGCGCTGAAGTTACCGACCCCGTCCGACCGATACCTCACACTGAGTAACTATCCCGATCCGCCGGGGCGGCGGCTCGTGTCGGAAAGAGAGGTACGTCATGCGTCGATCATTCCTTCGAGCGGGCCGGGGTTTGGCCGGTGCCGCACTCACCCTGTTCATGCTCGGGCTCCACCCTGCGGCCGCGCTCGCATCGAGCGGCGGCGTCGCCGGCGGTGTCCTGACCTACAACGCCAGCGCCAGCGAGAACCAGGACGTCGTGATCACATCGAGCGGTCCCGGGCAGGTCAGCTTGCGCGACTGGGGCACCGGCTCGATGTCGCAAACGGGTGGGTGCGTGGCATCCGGCGGGACCCTGTTGACGTGCACCGGCGTGACCAGCATCGTCCTCAACCTGGGCAACCTTGGGGACACCGCGGATTGGACCGCCGTGTCGTATGCGGTCACCGTGAACGCCGGCTCGGGCAGCGACGATGTCTACGGCGGGGCCGGGAACGACACCTTCAACATGAGCAGCGGCAACGACTACGTCAAGGCCGGCGCAGGCGACGACACGATCACGAACGATGTCGGCTCCGATTATTCGCTAGGAGAGGCGGGCAACGACTCGTTCAACGAGTCCACCGACGACTTCTCCGACGACTACGACTTCGGCGGTTCCGGCGTCGACTCGGTCAGCTATTCCGGGCGCACCGAACGTGTGAACGTGTCGCTCGACGGCGTCAACAACGACGGTGAGGTCGGCGAGAACGACGGCATCGAGTCCGACATCGAGAACATCACCGGCGGGGCGGGCAACGACGACTTGGCCGGCAGCAACCTGGCCGCGAACACGCTGATCGGTAACGCCGGCACCGACAACCTGCAGGGTCTCGGTGGCAACGACATCCTCAGCGGTGGCGACGATCAGGACTACCTGGATGGTGGCAGCGGCAACGACACGCTCGCCGGTAACGCCGGGGCTGACGTCCT
>JANMPG010000128.1:0-4685 GCA_031369745.1 Actinomycetes bacterium | reverse complement strand
GGATGTGGAATCGGCCGTGTACTTCTGCACGCTCGAGGCGCTGAACAACGTCGCCAAGTACGCGAATGCGACATCGACTCGGATCGTGCTGTCGCATCAGGACGGTCATCTGGCGTTCGAAGTGAGCGACGACGGCGACGGCTTCGACACCGCTTCCACGGGGTATGGCACCGGCATGCAGGGCATGGTGGATCGTCTCGAGGCGATCGGGGGGATCCTCACGGTGACGAGTTCACGCGGAGCCGGCACGACGATCCTCGGGCGCTTGTCGGTTGGGAACGATCGATGAACGTTCGACGGTGGGCCATCGGGCTCTTCGCACTGACTGTCATGATGATCGTCGCGGGGATCGCGTCGAGCGACCTCACAAGCGGGTCCGATCTCTTCATCGTGATCAGCATCGCGGGGATCGCGCTCGTGTACGTCGGTGCCGGCGGGCTGCTCGTCGCGCGGCTCCCGCGCAACCCCGTGGGGTGGCTGATGATCGGGATCGGTCTCGGCCAGGCAGTCAGTGCGTTCGTAACCGGTTACGCATCGCTCGCCCTCGATCGCGGCGGACCGAACCTTCCGCTCGGCGAGATCGCGTGGTGGCTGTCGACGAGCGCCTACATCCCGAGCGTCGGGCTCCTGATCACGCTTCTGCTCTTGTTGTTCCCGGACGGGAAGCCACCGTCGCCCCGGTGGCGGGTCGTGGGTCGGGCCGCCGTCATCGGCATCGCGCTGCAACTCGTGGGGGACATGGCCGGCACGTGGCCGCAGCGTCACCTCCCCCCGGATCTCCTCGACAACGTCGAAACAACCGGCCTGAGCAGTGTCGTCATGAGCGTAGGCATCCTCATCGTCATGGTGGCCGCGATCGCGTCCGTTGCCTCGCTCGTGGTCCGGTTCCACCGGGCCACGGGTGACGAGCGTCAACAGCTCCGCTGGTTCGTGTTCGCCGCCGCGGTGGTCGTGGTCGGCGCGATCCTGGCTTTCCCCGGGATCGACTCGCAGTTCATCGTGCTGATCGCCGGTTTCTTCTTGATCCCGGTCACGGCGGCAATCGCGATCTTGAAGTTCCGTCTCTACGACCTCGACCTCGTGATCCGAAAGACGGTGATCATCACGACGATGGCCGCCGTGCTGATCGCGTTGTACCTGTCGGTGATCGCGCTCGCGACGTTCGGCACGATCTCGGGCGTCGTGGTCGGCGTTGCGTTGTTAGCCGTGACCTTCAACCCGGTTCGCCGCGGCGCCCGGGGCCTTGCGGACCGCGTGGTGTACGGTCGTCGTGCGACGTCCTACGAGGTGCTCAGCGATTTCTCCGGTCGCGTGTCGGAGGCGTATGCGACCGACGACGTGCTTCCCCGGATGGCACAGATCCTGCTCGGCGCGACCGGCGCCACATCGGCGTCCGTGTGGCTGATGATCGGCGACGCTTTCCACGTCGCAGCCACTGCAGGCGAGGTCGCCGTGGAGCACGAGGTTGCTGCGGCCGGCGACGAATCGCCGGTCTTCACCGGCGCTACGGGAGTCGAAGTGCGCCACCAGGGCGAGCTCCTCGGCGCGTTGACCGTCTCCATGCCGGCGAACGATCCGCTGGATCCCACTCGGGAACGGCTCGTGCGCGACGTCGCCTCGCAGGCCGGCTTGGTCGTTCGCAACGCCCGGTTGATCGAGGAACTGCGCGCATCGCGGCAGCGATTGGTCGTGGCCCAGGACCAGGAACGGCGCAAGATCGAACGGAACCTGCACGACGGCGTGCAGCAACAGCTGGTCGCCATGACCGTGCAGCTCGGACTGCTCACCCGAGTGGTGGAGACCGACCCGGCGAAGGCACTCGACATGGCAGCGACGCTGCAGATCCGCGCGACCGAAGCGCTGGACGACCTGCGAGATCTCGCCCGCGGAATCTACCCGCCGCTGCTTGCGGACAAGGGCATCGTCACGGCGCTGGAGGCCCAGGCCCGCAAGGCCGCGGTTCCGACGACTGTCGCGGCCGACGGCGTCGGACGCTACCCGCAAGAGGTGGAGTCCGCGGTCTACTTCTGCGTATTGGAAGCCTTGAACAACGTCGCCAAGTACGCCCGAGCCGGTTCGGCCGTGATCGAGCTCACCCAGCGCGACGGCAACCTCCGATTCCTGGTTCGCGATGACGGCGAGGGGTTCGACACCGGGAGGACCTCATATGGCACCGGACTCCAAGGCATGGCCGACCGGTTGGACGCGATCGGCGGTGCACTGACGGTGACGAGCGTTGCCGGCCAGGGCGCGACGATCATGGGCGCGATCGCAACCGGGGGGGCCTCATGACATCACGCACAGCAAGCTGGATCGTGCGCATCGCCCTCGTAGTCGCCGGGCTGATGACGATCGGCGTGTTGGTCCTGCCTCTGCTGTTCCTCGATCGCGTCCCGCCCGCGCAGATCGTGGTGATCGGGGACCCGACGGTCGGCGACACGCCCGACGTGATCGACAACATAGATTGCCGGCGAAGAACGTCGCAGACCATCACGGATCCCACCGTGATCTTCGTGGCGCCGGCGCCTGGAGCTGACCCGCACGAGGTGCCATGGATCCGACGGGGGCCGTGCGATCCGGACCTCGCGACCGGGGACCCTCTTCGGCCAGGGGGATCCAACATCTCATCTCTGGTTTTCGCCCTCATCGGTCTGGGGTGGTTGGCGACGGGGGCGCTCATCGTCGTGCGCCAGCCGCGCAACACGGCCGGGTGGATCTTCGTCATCTTCGGCTTCGCGCTCGCGGCCGGTGCCTTCTCGGTCGTCGCCGTCGTCGTGGGTACCAAGGCCGGCGTCGCGGTGCCGTTCCTCGATGTCTGGGCGCTGATCGGCGACAACTCGCTCCTTGCGATGACCTTGCTCCCACTGCTGTTCCTCCTGTTCCCAGACGGGCGACCGCCGACCCGGCGCTGGAGGTGGGCGGAGTGGGCGCTGTTCGCCGGCGCAGGCTGCGCCGTCGTCGGGTACCTCGGGACCCCAGGTCCACTGAACAACTTCGTGGACCTTGGGGTGTTGTTCGTCAACCCACTGGGCATCACCGCGCTCGGGGGCGTGTCAATCTTCCTCACCGGGTTCGGCGCGATCATCACGGTGTTCGCCGGCCTATCGACGGTCTTTGCGGTTCGGGGACGGTTCAAGCGGTCGACGGGTGAGGAACGTCAGCAGTTGCGATGGCTCGTTGCCGTCGCGTCGATCGCGGCGACGTTGTTCGTCTTGGGGTTCGGGCTGACGCTGCCGCTGGCCAGTTTCCTGCCCGAGGACTCACCCATCTTCAGCATCCTCATCCTGTCGTTCGCGCTGACGATCGCTCTCGGCGTTCCTGCGGCGTACCTCGTCGCGATCTTCCGCAACCGGCTGTGGGACCTCGACGTCGTCATCAAGAAGGCCGCGATGGCGCTCGTGCTTGCCGGGCTCATCGTGTTGATCGCGCTGGTCATGTTCTTTCCGTTCGGATCGGTCGCGTTTTGGCACAGCACGCCGAAGGAGCTCTCCGTCGCGGTCGGCGTTGCGTTCGGGCTCCTGCTGATCCCCCTGTATCGACTTTCGCGACGGTTCGCGGATCGGCTCGTGTACGGCAAGCGCGCGACGCCGTACGAGGTGTTGAGCTCCTTTTCCGGGCGGATCGGCGAGACCTACACCTCGGATGACGTGCTCGAACGGATGGCGCAGATCCTCGCAGCGGGCACCGGCGCCTCCCGTGCTCGCGTACTCCTTCGGCTCGGGGGTCAGCTGCGCGAGGCAGCCTCGCACGGTGAGGGCGACGGCGACGAGGACGTGACGCGTGTCCATTTCCAGGGAGATGAACTCGGCGCGCTCGCCGTCACGATGCCCGCGAACGACCCCATGGACCCGTCGAAAGAGCGGCTCGTGCGCGACCTCGCGGCCCAGGCGGGGCCCGTGCTGCACAACGTGCGCCTGCTCGCGGAACTGCGCGCTTCGCGCCAGCGGCTGGTCGCCGCCCAGGACGAGGAACGACGCAAGCTCGAGCGCGATATCCACGACGGCGTGCAGCAGCAGCTTGTGGCGCTCGCGGTCAGGCTGAAGCTCGCGGACACGCTCGTGGATCGCGACCCCGCCAAGGCGCATGAGGCGCTCGCGACCTTGCAGTCCGACGCGGGCACGGCGCTCGAGGACCTCCGCGACCTTGCTCGCGGGATCTACCCGCCGCTGTTGGCCGACAAGGGCTTGGTCGCAGCGTTGGAGGCCCAAGCCCGCAAGGCCGCGGTACCGACCACCGTTGACGCCGTCGATGTCGAGCGCTACTCGCCCGACATCGAGGCAACCGTGTACTTCTGCACGCTGGAGGCGCTCAACAACGTCGCCAAGTATGCCCAAGCGGCAGCAGCGACCGTCCGGCTCTCGCAAACCGACGGGCATCTCACCTTCGCCGTTGCCGACGACGGGATGGGCTTCGACGCATCGGAGACCTCCTACGGCACCGGCCTGCAGGGGATGGCCGACCGGCTCGATGCGATCGGCGGGCGCCTGATCGTCGCGAGCAACCCGGGTTCCGGCACGACGATCACCGGCACCATCCCGATGTCTGCCCGCTGACCCTTCGGCGATCGCTCGGCGGCGGTCGAGGACCCCAACGGTCGCACAGCCGGCTGTCTACGCGCCGTGTTCCGCCCACGCCTCTTCGAGGCGATCCGGACCGAACGACGCCTTGGGGATGTACGTCGCGGC
>JANMPG010000109.1:0-11876 GCA_031369745.1 Actinomycetes bacterium | reverse complement strand
AGGAGGCGTACTCCGACGCTGCGGCGCGGGCGGGCTCGCTCGACCCGGCCGCAAGCGCGGCACGCACGTACACCGCGACGGTGACGCCGGCCGGATCGCGGCCGGCCTGCGATGCGCCGTGCGCCAGTTGCTCGACCGCCTGGGCGACACGCGGGGGCGTACACCAGTTCAAGATCACGCCGTCGGCGACCTCGCCGGCCAATCGCGTCGCCCGAGGTCCGAGCGCGGCGATCCAGATCTCGGGTGGACGCTGGAGGGCAAGCCCGGTCGCGACCCGCGTGCCGTCCACCGTGCCGGTCGCACCGTCGAAGGCTCGGCGGAGCGCCGCCACGGTCGCCCGCAGCCGCTCGAGGGCTCCGGGCGTTGAGGGCCCCGTCCCCAACCCGAGCAGCAATCGTCCGGCGGAGCGCTCCTGCACGGTGGCCGCCGCCATCGCCAACAACGACGCGGATCTCGCCGGCAACGGCACCACACCGGTGCCGAGCAGCAGGCGATCGGTCTCTGCGGCAAGGCCCATGAGCGCCGTGAGCGTGTCCCGAGCGCCGACTTCGGGCAGGAACAGCGCGCGATACCCGGCTTCCTCCCCCGCGCGCGCGAGCGCGGCGAGATCGGCCCAGGGGTATGCGTCGCGCAGCGCGAAACCGGTCGATGCGGGTTGGCGATTGGCCGCAGCCATGCTCCGATGGTGCCAGACCGATGGACTCCGTGACCTTCACCACCGACGACGACGCCCGCCTGGAAGGCGAGCTGCGCCTGCCCGACGACGGCGTGCGGGGCAGCGCCGTGTTGTGTCACCCCCACCCCCGGCACGGCGGGTCCAAGGACCACCCGCTGTTGTGGGCGATCCGCAACGAGCTCGCGGCCGCCCACGGACTCGCCGTGCTCGCGTTCAATTTCCGCGGGGTCATGGGGTCCACGGGCAGCTACGGGGGCGGGCGAGACGAGCTGCGTGACGCGGTGGCCGCGGTCGGCTACGTGCGCACCCGGGTGCCGGCGGATCTGCCGACGATCGTGATCGGCTGGTCCTTCGGGGCGAATGTCGCGGTGCGCGCCGCGATCGACGACCGGCGCGTGTCCGGCCTGGTGTTGATCGGTCTGCCCCTCGTTCCCGGCGACCTCTCGCTCCCGCCGTTGCCCGACGTCACCGATCTGCGGGCCCTGCGATGCCCCTCGCTCTTGATCGCGGGAGAACACGACACCTACGCGCCGCCGGACGCGCTGCGGGCCTATGGCGCCGCGTTCCCCGACGGTCGCGTCGAGGTCATGGCAGGTACCGACCACTATTTCTGGCGGCGCGAGCGCGAAGCCGCCACATCGATCGGCGCCTTCGCCGACGAAGTGCTCACTCCGGCCTGAACACGCCCTCGCCGCGATGCGAGTGCCCGTTGCTCCTCGGGTCGATCTGGGGCGGTTTGCGCGTTCGGCGGATCCAGACCAACGGCAACACGATGAGCATGGATCCGAACAGGCCGGGCCACACGACGTAGCCCAAGACGAGCGAGCACGCGCACACGGCGAGCCAGAGCCAGGGGTTCGCCCACCACGGACGTGGCGGCGCCGGCGGTGACGCGAGTGCTGGTCGCGCGGCAACCCGCCGCGTGGCCGCGCGCTGCCGGAACAACACGACCAGCCCGAAGCTCAGCACCGCCATCGTGATGAATGGCAGGGCCGCGTACAGCCACGCGTTATCCGGCGTCATCGGGCGGGTCGGCTACAGCGGCACGTGCGACAGCACCATGATGCGCGGCTCGGTCATCTCCTCGATCGCGAAGCGCAGACCTTCACGACCGAACCCGGAGTCCTTCGACCCACCGTAGGGCATCTGGTCGGCGCGGAACGCGCTCACGTCGTTGATGATCACGCCGCCGACATCGAGCGTGCGATGCGCTTCGAACGCGCGGTTGATGTCGTTGGTGAACACCCCGGCCTGCAGGCCGTACTTCGAGTCGTTCACCTCGGCGAGGGCCTCTTCGAACGTCTCGTAGGCAGAGATCGTGGCCACCGGACCGAAGACCTCTTCGCAGCGCACCTTCATCGCCGGCGTCGTCTGGGCCAGCAGCGTCGGCTGGAAGAACGCGCCGTCCGCCTTGCCACCGGTGAGGACCTCGGCGCCTTGGGCTTGAGCCTCTGCCACCCATTCGGCGATGCGGTCGACCTCGCCACGGTTGATGACCGGGCCGACGTCGGAGTTCGGATCCATCGGGTCGCCCGTGATCAACTGCTCGACCTGCTTGGTCAGCAGCTGCGCGAACTCGTCATAGACCTCGGCGGCGACGAGCACCCGCTGCACGCTGATGCAGCTCTGCCCCGCTTGGTAATAGGCGCCGAAGGCGATGCGCTGCGCGGCCATGTCGAGGTCGGCGTCGCTGTGCACGATCACGCCGGCGTTGCCGCCGAGCTCCAGTGTGACCTTCTTCTTCGGATCCAGGCCCTTCAGGTACCAGCCGATGTCGGCCGAGCCGGTGAAGCTGATCTTGCGGAATCGATCGTCTCGCGCCATGCCGTCGGCGACCTTGGAGTTGACCGGCAACACCTGGTACATGCCCTTGGGCAGATCCGTCTCGGCGAAGAACTCGGCCAGACGCAGGGCGCCGATCGGCGTGGCGCTCGCGGGCTTGACCACGATCGGCGCGCCGACCGCCAACGCCGGCGCTACCTTGTGCGCGACCAGGTTCAACGGGAAGTTGAACGGTGTGATGCCGAGCATCGGCCCGATCGGGAAACGGCGTATCAAACCGATACGCGACCCGAAGGCGGCCTCGGTATCCAAACGCATGACCTCGTCGTTGCCGTGGCGGATCGTCTCGGAAGCCCAGCGGAACGTCGACACGGCACGGGCAGCCTCCACACGCGCCCACTTCAGCGGCTTGCCGCCCTCACGCGCGATCAACTCGGCGTTCTCGTCCAGCGTTTCGGCCAGGCGCCTCGAGATGTGGTCAAGCGCGGTCGAGCGCGCGGCCACCGACAGCTGACTCGCTTCCTGGAAGGTCGCTGCCGCGACCGCGATAGCCTCTTCGACATCGTCGGCGGTCGGCACGCCGATCTCCGCGACGACGGAATCGTCGAAGGGGTTCTTCACCTCGAAGGTTCCCTCGCCGGTACGCCACTGCCCATTCACGAGATATGGACGAACGGTCATGGTCGGGTGTTCACCACTTTCTTCTCTCGAGCGCATCGCGGCCGCGGACGACCCGATCCGGGTCGCCCGCCGCTCGCGTGTCGCTGCGTGGATCGCTTCAGTCGAGCGACCACATGACGTGCTTGATCTGCGTGTAGTCCTCTAGCGAGTACATGGACATGTCCTTGCCGTACCCACTCTGCTTGTAGCCGCCGTGGGGCATCTCGGGCGAGATCATGAAGTGCGTGTTCACCCACACCGCACCGAACTGCAGCCGACGGGCGACCCGTGCCGCGCGCGCGGCGTCGCGGGTCCATACCGAGGAAGCGAGTCCATAGACCACGTCGTTGGCCCATCTGACCGCTTCGTCCTCGTCGTCGAACCGCTGCACGGTCACCACCGGTCCGAAGACCTCCTGCTGCACGATCTCGGCCTTCTGATCGTCGACAGCCACAACGGTCGGCTTGTAGTAGGCGCCTGGACCGTCGATCGTCTCGCCGCCGGTGAGCACCTTCGCCCCGGCTTCCTGAGCGCGATCGACGAAACCCGCCACGCTGTCTCGTTGGCGGGCCGACACGAGCGGACCCATCTCGACCGCCTCGTCGGTGATATCGCCCACGACGATCGACTCGACCGCAGGAACGAGCTCGGACAGGAGTTCGTCGTAGATCCTGGAGCCCGCGACCACGCGGCACGACGCCGTGCAGTCCTGGCCCGTGTTGGTGTAGCCGGCAAACTTCAGCGTCTCGACGAGCTTTCCGATATCCGCGTCGTCGAACACGACGACCGGCGCCTTCCCACCGAGTTCGAGGTGGACCCGCTTCACCGTGTCCGACGCGGCGGCCATGATGATGCTGCCGGTGGACGTATCGCCCGTCACCGACACCAGGCGCACGTCCGGGTGGCGGACCAGCTGGTCCCCGACCTCGGACCCATGCCCGGTGATCACGTTGATCACGCCCGCCGGGAAGATGTCGGACGCGAGCTCGGCGAGCCGAAGCGCGGTGCGCGGCGTGAGCTCCGCGGGCTTGATCACGCTGGTGTTCCCGGCGGCCAGCGCAGGGCCGAGCTTCCACGCGGCCATCATCAGCGGGTAGTTCCACGGGCAGATCCCGACCGTCACCCCGAGGGGCTCGCGTCGGATCATGCTGGTGAACCCGCGCTCGTACTCGCCGGTCGACTTGCCCTCTTGCACGCGGGCAGCGCCGGCGAAGAACCTGAGGTTGTCCGTGATGAACGGGATATCGGCGGCCGATACCGAGATCGGCTTGCCGACGTCCTCTGCCTCGAGTTGGGCCAGATTGTCGGCGTCCGCATCAACCGCGTCGGCCAACGACAACATCATCGCCGAGCGCTCCTTCGGGGGCGTGTCGAACCACACGTCGTCGTACGCCTTCTGCGCCGCGGCCACCGCCCTATCGGCGTCTTCCCGGGTACCGACCTGAACGGTCGCGACCGAGTCGCCGGTCGCGGGGTTGATGTCCGGCTCCGTCTCGCCTCGTGCCGAGTCCACCCACTCGTCACCGATGCGCATCTGCCAGGTCTTCATGTCCGCCATGCCGCCCTCCCCTTTCGATCTCGGGATCGGATGTCACTTGGAACGCTGGACAGCCAGTATCGCGCGTTCGGACCCGAAGGGGCCACCCGCCGAAGGGGCATGGCGCCACCGGAGCCTTGGACGACCTGGACAAACCGGCCTGCGCGTGGTTCAGCCGTCCGGTTGTGCCGACTGGAGGTCGCGCGCGCGCAACGCCAGCCAGAACTCCATGCGGTCGAACGAATTCGATAGATCGCGGCCGGTGAGCTCCTCGACCTTGCGCATGCGGTAGCGCAGGGTGTGCCGGTGGACGTACAGCTGGGCGGCGGCCGTCTCCCATCGGGCGTTGTGCTGCAAGAAGGCCTGCAGGCTCATGAGGAGTTCGCCGTTGTGGTCGGAGTCGTAGGTGTCCAGCGGCGCCAGCAACGCGTCGGCGAAAGCGCGCAGCGCATCCGGCTCGGTCATGCTGAGCAGCAGTCGGTAGGTGCCGAGCTGCTCGAAGCCGGCCTGCGACCACCCCTCGAGCCGGCAGACCTGCAGGGCGTAGCGAGATTCACGCAACGAACGACCGACGTCGGCGGCGCCGGCCGGCCCGCCCGCGCCTGCGCGGAGGTCGACCCCGACGCGGTGCCCCAGCGCCTTGGTCAGATCCGCGAGATCGAGCTCGGCGTCGGCCGGCAGCAACACGCTGATGCCGTTCGCGTGTGCCGACACCAGGAAGCCGGCGTCCAGCCGCGAGCAGTGGTCGGTCGCCGCCAGCACGAGTCGCTCCGGATCCAGCTCGGCGCCGATCGGCTCGATACCCACCACCTGGAGTTGCGTGTCGCGGGCGAACCCGAAGCGCGACAACTCGCGGACCGCGTCGGCAGGCGCGAGCTCGCCTCGCGCCAGCTCGTCGAAGAAGTCGCCTTGCAGGCGCCGCTCGGCCTCGGCCACCGCCCGGGATTTGGCGAGCTCGATCGCGAACAAGCTGAGCGCATGGCCCGCAACGATGCGATCGAGCTGCGTGGGTTGCTCCGGCGTGCCGACGGCCAGGAACGCCTCGACGCGTCCCTGCGCTCCCACCGGCTGCACCCAGACATGGTGTCCCTCATCCAGCATCGTGAGTGAGAAGTTCGCGGCCTCGGGCCGAGACGTGCGGATCTCATCCCAGATGCGCTCCTGGCGAGCCGAGGCCTCACCGTCGGTCGCCGCGAGGGCGATCCCGTGCAGGTCGAGCAGCAGCGCCCACCCCTTGACCACGCTCGCGAGCGATGCGGCGATCCCGACCAGCCCGGCGCCGTCGAGGACCGCTCGCGTCAGGACGTGCTCGGCATCGACCGCCCGCTGCAGCGTTTCGTACTGTTCGGCCACCAGTCTGGTGAACACCGCTTCGGTGATCGCGATGAACGGCACCGGGTACGGCACCTCGAACAACGGGAACCCGTGCTTGGACGCCTCGGTGATCATCGACTTCGGGGTCTTGTCGTGACCGAACCCCAGCCCGAACCCGAGCCCCGCGACGCCGGCATCCACCAGCCGTTTCACGTATGCGCGCTGCTTGGCCGCGGTATCGCCGACCCCCATGCCCGTCGTCAGGATGAGCTCGCCGCCCTTGAGCCACGCCGTCGGGTCCTCCAACTCGGAGCTGTGGACCCAGCGAACCGGTCGCGCGACCGCGTCCTCGCCCGCCAGCAGCTTCAACGGCATCCCGGGGATCGACACGATGTCACGCACGCTAAGGGGCATGTGCTGATTGTACGGAACGGCGCATCGGTCGACCCGTGCCCTCGATCTCAGGCACGCCTTTCGACATCCGGTACAAAGTTGAACGGCATACAGGGCCAGCTCAGCGCCTGCACCGGATCGTGGATGCGGCCAGACTCCTATCGGTGCGGCGGGGCGCCGCCCTTACTGCGGATCACGTGCACAGGAGGACCGACGCGATGGATATCCCACAGGAACGAAAGCTCGTCACCGAGGTACCCGGCCCCAAGAGCACAGAGTGGTTCGCCCGCCGAGCCGCGGCCGTGCCCGTCGGTGTGGCCAACATCCATCCCGTCGTCACGGCGCGCGCGTCCGGCGCCATCATCGAGGACGTCGACGGGAACCGGCTGATCGACTTCGGCACCGGGATCGCCGTGCTGAACGTCGGCCACACCGCACCCGAAGTCGTGGCGGCCGCACAGCGGCAACTCGAGCTCGACACGCACACCTGCTTCCACGTCACCGCCAACGAGCCCTACATCGAGCTCGCCGAGCGATTGAACGCGCTCGCGCCGATCGACGGGCCCGCCAAGACGATGTTCGCAAACGCCGGCGCCGAAGCCGTCGAGAACGCCGTCAAGATCGCGCGCAAAGCCACTGGGCGCAGCGCGATCGTGGCCTTCGACCACGCGTTCCACGGTCGCACGCTGATGGGTATGAGCCTCACCGCGAAGGTGATGCCCTACAAGCAGGGCATGGGTCCGTTCGCGCCCGAGGTCTACCGGCTGCCGTTCGCCTACCCCTACCGCTGGCCGAGTGGTCCCGAGCATTGTGCCGAGGAAGCCCTCGCCTACGCGTTGGACGAGATGCACAAACACATCGGCGAGGACAACATCGCCGCGGTGATCCTGGAGCCGATACAGGGTGAAGGCGGGTTCATCGTGCCGGCCCCCGGATTCGTGAAGGGCATCGCCGAGTTCTGCCAAGCCAACGGCATCGTGTTCATCGCCGATGAGATCCAAACCGGTATGGGCCGCGCCGGGAAGTGGTTCACGATCGTCGACGAAGGCGTCGCCCCCGATATCGTCACGAGCGCCAAGTCGCTCGGCGGCGGCTTGCCGATCAGCGCGATCACCGGCCGCGCGGATCTCATGGACGCGGTCCACGTCGGTGGTCTCGGCGGCACCTACGGGGGTAACCCGGTGGCCGCGGCAGCCGCCCTTGCGGTGCTCGACAAGATCGAGCGAGAGGACCTGCTCGCCGCCTCCATGCGCGTGGGCGACACCATCATGGATCGGTTCCGCGCGATGCAGGAACGGTTCCCGCAGATCGGCGACGTGCGCGGGCGCGGCGCGATGTGTGCGATCGAGTTGGTGGCCGACCCGGCGACGAAGGAGCCGCTGGATGCCGCCCGGATGGCGGCGATCGGGAACGGCGCGCTGCGTGAGGGCCTGCTCGTGCTCACGGCGGGCACCTATGGCAACGTCGTGCGTCTGCTGCCGCCACTCAACATCGACGAAGCGTTGCTGGCCGACGGCCTCGACGTGCTCGAACGGTCGATGGCCGCAGCGCTGGCATAGCTCTCTTCGCTATCCCGTGCCGCGCCACCGGTAACCTGCCGGCATGTCGTGGCTGCGCAAGATCGCGATCGACGTCACTCCACTTCGCGTCTCGCGTGACTTCCGGCTGCTGTGGGGCGGGTCGGTCGTGTCGGCGCTCGGGTCCCAGTTCGCTCGGGTCGGGCTCTACGTGCAGGTCTACGCGCTGACCGGATCCGCGGCTGCCGTTGGCCTCCTCGGTCTTTCGGGGCTCGTCGGGAGTCTCGGCGGCACCCTCGTGGGTGCATCGTTCATCGACCGACACGACCGACGGATCACGCTGATCTGGACCCAGCTCGCAGCGATGGGCGTCGCCGGGACGCTGTTCGCCGGAGCGCTCGCGGGACATCCGCCCTTGTGGCTGCTGCATCTCGCGAACGCGGGCACATGGTTCCTCGCCTCGATCCACGGGCCGGCGCGGCAGGCGGCGATCCCCAGGCTGCTCGACGATGAGACCGTGCCGGCCGCGGTGGCTCTGAACCAGGCGGGCTGGCAGATCGCCTCGATCGTCGGTCCCGCCCTCGCAGGGTTGCTGATCGCCGCGACGGATCCGGCGTGGGCATACGGGGTGGACCTGATCTCCTACTCGGTCCTGCTCGTGGCGACGATCGCGATGTCGCCGCTGCCGCCCGATACCGCGACGACCCAGCGCGGAACGGCCGCGATCGCCGAAGGGTTGCGCTACCTCGGCAACCACCGGCTGCTCCAGTCGACGTTCGTGATCGATCTGGTCGCGATGATCTTCGGCAACCCCGCGGCGCTGTTCCCGGTGATCGCCGCGCAGCAGCTCCATCGAGGACCGGAGGTCGTGGGGCTGCTGTTCGCCGCGCCCGCCGTCGGAGCGCTGATCCAAACGCTCGTGTCCGGCCCACTCACCACGATGCGGCGGCAGGGTCGAGCCATCGTGTGGGCGGTCGCTGGGTGGGGCGCTGCGATCGCCGCCTTCGGCCTATCGGGCGCCAATCTGCTCGCGGCGCTGTTCTTCCTCGCACTGGCCGGCGCGGCCGACGTCGTCAGCGCGATCTTCCGCTCGACGATCCTGCAGGTGACGGTGCCCGATCACCTGCGGGGACGGCTCGGCGCCGTGTTCCACATGGTGGTGACCGGCGGACCGAAGCTGGGCGACCTGGAAGCGGGCATGGTCGCGGCCGCGTTCTCCCCCACGATCAGCGTTATCACAGGCGGCGCCGCCTGCATCGTCGGCGCCTTCGTCACGTCTCGGCGCTACCCCGAGCTGCGCACATACGAGGCGGATACGGAGCCCGCCGCCTAGCGGAGCGACGCGCACTGCACACAGCGCACCGACCAAGGCCGTGCGTCGAGGCGGGCGTCGGAGATCAACTTGCCGCACCGGTCGCACAGCCCGTAGGTGCCATCCTGAAGTTTCTCGAGAGCGCGCACGACGTCGACCCGCATCACGGACAGCTGCTCGGCGGTGCCGACCTTCGTCAAACGGTCGACGGCCTCGGTCGTGCCGTCGCCGACGCGCTTGCCGAACGATACGGCGGTCATCGGGTCGAGCGGCACGGAGGTCAGCGACGAGAGCTCCGCGTCGAGACTCGCGAGGCGATCCACCAGGGCGTCGTGAACGGCGGTCGTATCCAACGGGTCACCCGCTCACCAAGGTCAAGATGTTGTGGTCCCCGGCGTCGACCGTGCCGTCGAGCCCCGGCTCCACGTACACCGTCAACGCACCGACTGATCGCTGCTCGTCTCCAGGCTCAGGTCCCTCGACCATCTGCGGCTGCAGCTGGGTGCCCGAGCGCGCCAGGCGCAGGCACACGTCCGGGTTCCACCGCACGGCGGCGGCGTGGAAGGTCGCGAGCGCATCCTCGGCGCGATGGGTGAAGGTCAGCACACCCCGATGCTATCGCTGGGCGGCCCGACCGAACTCAGTGCCAGCGTGGTCCGTGCAGGATCCACTCGTCCCGGGTCATCTCGCGGTGATCCGGGTTCGGCTCGACGCGCGTTGGGTCGGCGAAGAACCGACCCAGCCAGCCCCGAGTCCCCTGGAGTGGACGCCGCTTCATTCCTTCCGCCGCCAAGCACGCGTCCGCGGGACGGGCTCGGGTCGGCGGGGACTAGCGACTCGCTCCTCCAGGTCACGTTGCATCGCCCGGATCATCTCGATCGTGATCAGCGGATGCATGACCTCCCCTTCCTGTCTTCCGGCATACCGTGTATAACCGGTTACGGACACGATAGCGGTGTGCATGTAACCAGTCAAGTGGAATTCTCCGGTTTCTTGGAGTATCCTTCTTCCTGTGGAACGACCGGCGAACACCGAGATCGACACCACGCCGGCCGCTCCGGGCGATCTCGAGCTCGTGCGCGCGTTCATGTCGCTGCACGACCACGGCCCGGGCGAGAAGACCGGGACGCTCCCGCCCGGGCCGGCCACGATCGCCTGGTGCCTGCAGGAAGCCGGGCTGTTGTCGCCAACCGATGAGTCCCACGACGACGATCTGGAGTGGGCGGCGCGTGTCCTCGAGGCGCTTCGTTCCCGCGTGATGGAGAACATGGGACAGGCGAGTGATCCCGCGGCTCTGGAGACGCTCAACGCCGCGGCGCTCGAAGCCGGGCTCAGCGTACGTTTCGATGACGCGCTCCTCGCACCGACGGCGACCGGCGTTCGAGGTGCCGTCGGCCGGGTGCTCGCGGTGGCGTTCCTGGCGGAACTCGACGGCTCGTGGGCCCGATTCAAGGAGTGCTCGAGCCCCGATTGCCGAAGCATCTTCTATGACCGCTCGAAGAACGGTTCGGGCCGTTGGTGCGTGATGGCCGAGTGCGGCAACCGTGCGAAGGTTCGCGCCTACCGAGAGCGTGAACGAACGAAGACGTGACGACGACACTGACGGTCCCGTTGCTCGGCCCAGGCGGTGAGCCGGTCGACCTGTGGCGAACGCTCGTTTCGCACGGGTTCCACGACTTGGCGCCCGCCTCGCTCGATGAGGACAGGCGTGCGCTGACGCTGACGCTTCGGCTGCCGCGCGGCAAGCCTCGTCGAGTCACGATCGCGGCCGGGCCGAGGCGAACCGCGCGCGTGAGCGTCGCGGGCCCCTCGGTTTCGGCAGCCGCAGGCGCATCGATCGTGCGGCAGATCGACCGCGTGCTGCACCTGGACCACGATCTCAGCGAGTTCTACGCGATCGCCGCCCACGATCCGGAACTCGCGTGGGCGACCACCGGCGCTGGGCGGATGCTTCGCTCCCCCACCGTGTGGGAGGACGTGATCAAGACGCTGTGCACGACCAACTGCTCATGGGGATTGACCGTCACGATGGTCAAGGCGCTCGTCACGACGCTCGGTGAGCCGACCGTCGGTGCTGCCGATGACCCGCTCGCCAACGCGTTCCCTACCCCCGAGGTGATGGCCGAACAGGATGAGCGCTTCTATCGAGATGTCGTCCGCTCGGGCTACCGCTCAACGAGCTTCCTGAGGATCTCCGACCTCGTTGCCACTGGCGAGGTGGACCTCGAAGCGCTCGGCACCGGTACGCGAGACGAGATCCCCGACGAAGAGGTCGAGCGTCAACTGCTCGCCCTGCCCGGGATCGGACCCTACGCCGCGGCGCACGTGATGATGACGCTGGGCCGCAACTCGAAGCTGATCCTCGATTCTTGGACGCGCCCGACCTATGCGCGGCTCGCCGGCAAGAAACGCCCACCTAGCGACGTGCAGATCGAGCGGCGGTTCCGCCCCTACGGGGACGACGCCGGTCTCGCCTTCTGGTTGTTCGTGACCCGCGACTGGGTCACCTAGTCCTGACACGCCCGATGGTTGCCCCGCACCGATCGCGGGAGCATACTGCCCGAGTCCCTGCCGGGCCTTTCCATGTGGCCACGACGCCCGGAGGACGACCGATGAAGGAGTGCCGATGGCGCCGCGTCGCGCCCTCGCACGTCGCGCGAAGCGGCTGTTCGGCTACTGGCGGTC
>JANMPG010000086.1:0-7932 GCA_031369745.1 Actinomycetes bacterium | reverse complement strand
CTTTCGATCAGCTGCACCAGGTTGTAGGTGAACGAGTCGTAGTGGTCGACGACCAAGATCATGAGCGGACCTCCGTGTTCGGGGCGACGGCGGGCAATAACCCGGCCGCGTTGGCTTTCGTTTCACGAAGCTCGGTCTCCGGGTCGGAGTCCGCGACGACGCCCGCGCCTGCTTGGATGCTGACCTGCCCCTCCACGACCACCGCGGTGCGGATCGTGATGCAGAAGTCGAGGTCGCCGGCGAAGGTGAGGTAGCCCACCGCCCCGGCGTACGGTCCCCGAGGGGTGGGCTCGTGCGCGGCGATCAGCTCCATCGCCCGGCGTTTGGGCGCTCCGGTGACCGTTCCCGCCGGGAACGTCACCGCCAGCGCGTCGAACGGCTCCATGTCGGGGCGCAGGTCGCCCTCCACGGTCGACACGATGTGCATCACCGTGGAGAAGCGTTCGACCTCCATCAGCTCGGTCGGGCGGACGCTGCCGGGGACGCACACCCGACCCAGATCGTTGCGAGCCAGATCCACGAGCATCGCGTGCTCGGCTTGCTCCTTGGGGTCTGCGAGCAGCTCGTGCTCGAGCAGACGATCGCGGACCTCCGTGAGGCCTCGCGGACGCGTACCGGCGATCGGGCGCGCCAAGACCCGGCGGCCTTCGACGCGAACGAGCGGTTCGGGCGAGGAGCCCGCGAGCTCCATGCCAAGCGCACGCAGGTAGAACATGTACGGGGCGGGGTTGGAGACACGCAGCCGTCGGTAGATCGGCAGACCGCCGTCGGGTGCCGGGAACGACACGCGCCGTGACGGCACGCCTTGGAAGATGTCACCGGCAAGGATGTGCTCCTTAAAGCTGGTCACGATCTCGCGATAGGCCTGATCGTCCATGTTCGGATCGCCCTCGACGTCGCTGCCCTCCGCGGCGGCGAGCAGGGGCAACGGGTGGGCGCCGGCCACCTTGGCCGCCAGCTCGTCCAACGCCGCGACGGCCTGGTCGTAGCCGCCCCGCTGGGCGTGCGCCACCAGGATCAGGCGTTGCTGCCAGTGGTCGAACACGACGGCGCGATCGATCAGCAGTAACCCGATCGGCGGGAACGGCGCCTCGTCGGCGTGCGGCGCCGGATGGCCGTCCAGCAGCGTCGCCGCCTCGTAGCTCGCATAACCCATCAGCCCACCGGTGATCGGGGGGAGCCCTTCCATGCGCGGCGCCTTCAGGCGGTTGACGGCGGTTCGCAGCGCCTCGCGCGGCGACAAACGCTTGGACGGCTCGCCCACAGGGAGGTCGCGCACGACGTCGCGCAGGTGCAGACCTGCCTCGTCAACGACCAGGATCGCCGCGGGATCGCCCGCCACGAACGAGTAGCGGCCCCAGCGCTGTGAGCGCTCGACCGATTCGAGCAGTAGGCCCGGTCCGTCCCCGGCGATCGCCGGGAACAGACCGACCGGCGTGCCGATGTCGGCAAGCAGCTCTGCCCACACCGGCACGAGCGGCCACTCGGCCGCCATGCGGTCAAACGTTGCTCGCTCGGGTCGGATCTGCAGCGCTGCGGTCACGGCTCCATCCTCTCGTAACGATGTCGGGGATGCGAAAACCCCGGACCTCGGGTCCGGGGCTCGTGTGGCGATGCGAGGTGCGATCGCGTCAGACGCGTTGCGGCGTCCGGCTCCACGAGCCGTCGCGCCACCACCAGGTCATCGTCGGTGTCGTCATCAGGTTCGGGATGGTCGCACGCGGGCGACGTACCCGTCAATCAGCGCACGGCTGTTACGTTCGTTTCCATGCGTCGTACCCCCGCGATCTTTGCCCTGTTCGTGCTCGCCGGTGTTGCGGTCATCGCGATGCCGGGCGTGGGAGCCCAGACGCCTCCCACAACGGTGTCGGAGGTCGCGTGGCGATCGGCAGGCATCGCTGCCGACCACCCGTCTCCAGCGGTCTCGCCCGCCGGGCTCCGGCACGATGGCGCGGGTCCCGCGGCGTCGTTGCCTCGGCCGATCCGCCCCCAGACGTTCAACGCCACGTCGGCACGCACCCCGACACGCACGCCGAGCGTCGATGGCCTCGACGCCGACCTGATGGGACCCAAGCCGGTCGTGAGCCCTGGGGATCCAACGGGTGCGACCGGCCCCACCAGCGTCGTGGCGGCGGTGAACGTGCGCGTCGGCGTCTATGACCGCACCGGCGCTCAGCTCCTGGCACCGATGCGTCTGCGCGACATGAGCAACCAGCTCAACGGGCTCACCGAGACCGACCCGAAGGTCTTCTATGACCCCTACGACGACATGTTCGTGCTGACCTTCCTCGTCTACGACAAGACGGAGGGCTATATCGAGGTCGTGACGATCCCATCGGCCACCGCCGACGACACGGGCACGTGGTGTCGCACCCATATGGTCGGGGATCAGACGTCGAACGGTTCGCACGAGTTCGCCGACTACCCGAGCGTCGGATTCACCAGCAATCGTGTCGTCGTCACGACGAATAACTTCGGGTTCAACGACGGCCCGTTCCGATACGCGCAGGTCGTCTCGATGCCGAAGAAGGCGCTCTACGACGACCCCACGTGCTCCAAGACCGTGCCGATCGAGGTGCTCGGCGGCTCGGCCACCCGCAACCCCGACGGCTCGAAGGCATTCACGCTGCAGGCGGCCACGTCGGCCGGCGGTTCGCCCACCGACCAATACCTCGTTTCGCTCGAGGCCCGGTACGCATCGACGCGCCTGGTCTTGTGGCGACTGCGCATGGTGAACGGCACGCTGAAGGTCGCGACGTCGGCAGCGAGCGTGAAGCGGGCCAGCCTGCCTCCCTATGGCTACCAGTGCGGCAGCACGAACAAGGTCAACACGTGGTGGGACACGGGCGACCTTCGCTTGACTTCGGCGTTCTACGACGCCGCTTCGAACCGTCTGTACGCAGCGACCGCCGTGGCCGGCAACGCGGGCGGAGGGCCCCAGGAGTCCGTGATCCGGTGGTACGAGGCGCAGCCGAAGAACCGGTTCAAGCGTTCGCCGGTCCTTCGCGAAGGCACCATCGCGACGAAGGATCGCGACGCGGCGTGGCCTGCGTTGGCGACCAACGACGCGGGCACCTTGTTCATCGGCTACGCCCGGGCGGGTTCGTCTGAGTGCCTGTCGGTGTGGGCCGCGACGGTTCCGGCGGGTGTCGGCACCGCCGCGCAGAGCGCGCTGGTACGAGCGGGCGAATCGCGCTATGAGTTCGGGCCCGGTGTCGAACGGTGGGGCGACTACGGAGCCGCCAACCGAGACCCGGTGACGCCGGCCGACGTCGCGATCTTCGGCGCGTTCGCGAAGGATCAGGGCTTCGTTACGACGGCCGTGTTCCGCGCGCACGTGAGCCTGCTGGCCGACGTCTGAGCCTTCGCCTGGAGCCCGTCGGCTATACTGCCTGCGGAAACGAAGTCATCAGTGTGAGCCGGGGGTGGGCGGGTGCCCACCTTTTGTTTCGAGGGGGTTGGTCGTGGTGGACGCCGAAACGTTGATCCGGCCCGTGGTCGAAGGGGCCGGGGTCGAGCTCATCGACGTGTCCTTCGCAGGCGCCGGCGATCAGCGCACCCTGCGTGTCACCGTGGACCGCGAAGACGGTTTGGACCTCGACGCGATCGCGACGTTGTCCGACAAGATCGCTCGGCGGTTGGACCTGGAGGACTTCGGTGCGGGCGGCTACCGACTGGAGGTCAGTTCCCCGGGTATCGAGCGCCCCCTGCGTACGCCCGCGCACTTCGCCCGCGTCGTCGATTCGCAGGTGCGGGTCAAAACGACCGCGCCCGTCGACGGCGTGCAGGTCCACGTCGGCGTGCTCCTTGCGAGCGATGACGACGGCATCACACTCGACGTCGATGGCGCCCAGCGCCGGTTGCCCTACACGGACATCGCGTCCGCGACCACGGCCGCCGACTGGGGCGCCGAATTGAAGGGAACGAAGGTATGAACGTCGAGATGATCGCTGCGCTCCGCGAGCTGGAGCGGGAAAAAGGCATCGCGTTCGAGACGATCCTGCAAGGGCTCGACGAAGCGATGGCTGCGGCGTACAAGACGGCGTGGAAGCAGGAGAACCCCACCGCTGACGACGACTTCGTCGGTTTCCGCGCCGAGATCGATGCCGAGACCGGCGAGATGCGCATGTTCCAGCAAGAGCTCGACGAGGTCGAAAGCGAAGATGGCGAGGGCCTGGAGATGCAGGTTCTGACCGAGAAGGAAGTCGTGGTGACCGACGACTTCCGCGGTCGCATCGGCGCCCAGACCGCAAAGCAGGTGATCTACCAGAAGCTGCGCGACGCCGAACGCGAGATGACCTACGAGGAGTTCGCCGGGCGCGAGGGCGACGTGGTCACGGGCATCGTCCAGCAGTCGGAGCGGCGCTACACGCTGTTGGACCTCGGCAAGGTCGAAGCGCTGTTGCCACAGGCCGAGCAGGTCCCGTCGGAGCCGCATCGCAACGGCGAGCGTCTGAAGGCGTACATCACGGAGGTGCGGCGCGGCGCCAAGGGTCCGCAGATCGTCGTGAGCCGCACGCACCCCGGGTTGCTGAAGCGGCTGTTCGAGATGGAAGTGCCCGAGATCGAAGATGGCGTCGTCGAGATCCGCGGGGTGGCCCGCGAGCCTGGACACCGCTCGAAGATCGCGGTGTGGTCAAACGAGCCGGCGGTCGACCCCGTGGGCGCGTGCGTTGGGCCAAAGGGCTCGCGCGTACGCAACGTGGTCACCGAGCTTCGGGGCGAAAAGATCGACGTGGTGCCGTGGTCCGACAGTCCCGGCGAGCTCGTTGCCAACGCCTTGCAGCCCGCCAAGGTCAACCGGGTGATCGTGGACCCGGACACCCAAACAGCCCAGGTCATCGTCCCCGACTACCAGCTGTCGCTGGCGATCGGGATGTAATGCCAACACGCCCGCCTCGCAGCCCGACTCACGGGGTGGCGCATCGACATCAAGTCTGAGTCACAAGCCGCGGTCGTGCCGGAGCCCCCGGCACCGGAGACCACTGCACCGGAGCCCCCGGCACCGGAGACCCCTGCACAGGAGCCCCCGGCACCGGAGACCCTCGTGCCGCAGACCCCTGCGCCCGAGGCCACCGAGGCGGAGGCCCCCGCGCCGGAGACCCCCGCGGAGGCGTAACCCGGTGCGACGCGGTCACCAGCCGCTTCGTACGTGCGCGGGTTGCCGGGCTCGGGCGCCGCAGGCCGAACTGCTACGGGCGCGGCGCACTCCCGGCGGCGAGATCGAGTTCGATGTGGCCGGCAGCGAAGCGGGCCGTGGTGCGTACGTGCACCGCAGCGCGACATGCCTCACGGAGGCGCTCGCACGCGGCGGGCTCGCCCGAGCGTTGCGGGCGGACGTCGGCAGCGACGCAGCAAGTAGGCTTACGGATCGGTTCACTGAGATGCAGGAGCGTGCGTGAGGGTCCACGAACTGGCGAAAGAGCTTGGCGTTTCCAGCAAGGAGTTGCTGGAAACGCTCACACAGATGGGCGTGACGGGTAAGTCCGCCTCTTCCAGCGTGCCCGAGGACATCGTGCCCCGCCTACGCGCCTCCGGCGGCAAAGCCACGGCCGCCCCCGCGAAGCCACGCGAGGTGCTCGAGCCGCCGCCGGCCCCGCGCAAGCCGAAAGCCAAGCCGAAAGCCAAGCCCAAAGCGGCTGCCCCCGTGCTCGAGGTCGTTGCCCCGGTCGAGGCCGTGGCGGCGACCACACTGGAGTCCGCCACGGACCAGGCGGTGAAAGACGCCAAGCCGCGGCGTCGCACCCCCGTCGAACCCGAAGCGCCGACCGGTCCGGTCCTGCAGGTGATCCACGGGGCGACACCCCAAACGATCGCGGAAAAGACCAACCATTCTCCGGCCGAGATCGTGAAGATCCTGTTCCTGGCGGGCGACATGGTCACCGCCACGACCTCGCTGACCGACGACGCGATCGAGCTGGTCGCCGGCGAACTCGGTCTCGCCGCCGACATCGTGGGCCTGCAAGATGAACTGAAATCGCAAGAGGCGTTCGACGACATCGATGAGACCAAGCTCGTCACTCGCGCGCCGGTCGTCACGATCATGGGCCATGTCGACCACGGCAAGACGAAGCTGCTGGACGCGATCCGCTCCACCGATGTCGTGGCCGGCGAGTTCGGCGGGATCACGCAGCACATCGGTGCCTACCAGGCGCACGTGGGCGAACGTGAGATCACGTTCATCGACACGCCGGGCCACGAAGCCTTCACGGCGATGCGCGCCCGCGGCGCCAGCGTCACCGACATCGCGGTGCTCGTCGTCGCGGCAGACGACGGTGTGATGCCACAGACGCTCGAGGCGCTCGACCACGCGAAGGCGGCCAATGTCCCGATCGTGGTGGCAGTGAACAAGGTCGATAAGGAAGAGGCCGACCCCAACCGCGTGCGCACGCAGATGGTGGAACACGGCGTGATCCCGTCGGAGTGGGGCGGCGACTTCGAGTTCGTCGACGTGTCTGCCAAGGCGGAGTTGAACCTCGACGCGTTGCTCGAAACGCTGCTGGTAGTCGCCGACCTGGAAGACCTCAAGGGCGATCCGTCGGGCCGCGGCCGCGGCACGGTTCTGGAAGCCCACCTCGACAAGGGGCGGGGCCCGGTCGCCACGGTGCTCGTGCAAAAGGGAGCCCTCGAAGTCGGCGACGCGTTGATCGCAGGCACCGCGTATTGCCGGATCCGAGCGATGCAAGACGAGAACGGTCAACCTGTCGGCTACGCGGGGCCGTCCAAGCCCGTGGTGATCCTGGGTTGGAGCCACGTTCCCGAAGCGGGGGACGATTTCCGCGAGGTGGAAGATGAGCGGGAGGCACGGCACATCGCCGAGGAGCGTGAGGCCAAGTCGCGTCAGGCGGAACTGGTCGTCGCGCGTCGCGCCACGCTGGAAGACCTCCTTCGCCGAACCGGCGCCGACGTGGTCACCGAGCTGAATCTGATCGTGAAGGCCGACGTGCAGGGTTCGGTCCAGGCCCTGGAGGACTCCCTGCTCAAGCTGCCGCAGGAAGAGGTGCGCGTGAACATCGTGCGCGCCGGCGCCGGGGGCATCACGGAAAACGACGTGACCCTGGCCATGGCCTCCAACGCGATCATCGTCGGTTTCAACGTGCGCCCCGATACGAACGCGCGGGAGTTGGCCGAAAAAGAGGGCGTCGACATCCGCACGTACAAGGTGATCTACGACGCGATCGACGACATCAAGGCCGCGCTGTCCGGCATGCTCAAGCCCGAGCAGCGCGAGAAGATCCTCGGTGAGGCCGAGGTGCGCCAAACCTTCCGAGTGCCGAAGCTCGGCGTGATCGCCGGGTCCTACGTGCGCGGCGGCACGATCAAGCGCAACTCGCTTGCCCGGCTCGTGCGCGATGGCGTCGTGGTCTATGACGGCAAGGTCGGGTCGCTGCGGCGGTTCAAGGACGACGTCGGCGAGGTCCGCGACGGGTACGAGTGTGGCATCGGCCTGGAGAACTTCCAGGATATGAAGGACGGCGACATGATCGAGGCCTACGAGGTCGAAGAGATCGCTCGCACGATCTAGCCGGACCATCACCCGCGCCGGCGCCCGATGATCCATCCGGGTACGGGTACCCTGGATGTATGCCGCAGGGGGCTCGAACCGATCGGATCAGCGAGGAATTCCGCGAGATCCTCGCGGAGTCGATCCATGCGCTCAAGGACCCTCGGGTCGGTTTCGTCACGGTCACCGGGGTGAAGGTGTCGCCCGATCTGCACGTCGCGTGGGTCTACTACACGGTGTTCGGAGATGAGAAGGCCAAGGCGGGTACGCGGGCGGCGTTGCGTTCGGCGGCGCCGCACCTTCGGCGCGACCTCGGGCGCCAGGTTCGCCTCAAGATCACCCCTGAGCTGCGGTTCGAACACGACGAGTCGCTCGCGAGCGGGGAGCGCATCGACGCGTTGCTGACCGACGCGCCGGGCGAGGACGGC
>JANMPG010000056.1:0-10171 GCA_031369745.1 Actinomycetes bacterium | reverse complement strand
ATCGCGCGCGTTCACCCCGACCAACTCCGCGTCGGTGCGCAACACCCGGTCCAGATCCTCGTCGGAATGCGTCTCGACCAACGGCTCCATGCCCAGCTCTCGAGCCGTCGCGATCATCGTGCGAAGTTCGTCGTCGGACAGGCACGAGCTGATCAGCAGCACGGTATCCGCACCTGCTGCGCGCGCTTGCCAGATCTGATCGGGGTGCACGAGGAAGTCCTTGCGCAGCACCGGCCGCGCGACGGCCGCGCGAACGGTGCGAAGGTCGCCGAGGGAACCGCCGAAATGGGTCGGCTCGGTCAACACCGAGATCACGGCGGCGCCGGCGTCGTCGTAGGCCGTGGCCTGCCTGAGCGGATCGGTATCGGCGGCGATCACGCCTGCGGACGGTGAGGCCCGTTTGACCTCGGCGATGATCGCGACGCCGTCGGTGGCGACCGAAACGCGCAGCGCATCCACGACGTCTCGCACCTGGGGCGCGAGCGCGGCCGCAGTCGCCAGGGTCGCATGGTCGAGTGGTCGTTCGGCCAGCGCTCGGCGCCGCTCGTCGACGAAATCGGTGAGGAATCCCATGGGGACGCGAGTCTATCGAGGCGCTCTAGGCGGCCGCCCAGGCGAGGGCGGCGGCGAGATCGATCGACCCCTCCAGCGCCGCTCGCCCGACGATCGCCCCCGTCGCCCCCGCGTCGCGGACCACACGCAGGTCCTCCAACGATCGCACGCCCCCCGCTGCCATAGTGGGCAGCCCGGCGCGCGCAACCCGGCGAACGAGCTGGGTGTCTGGGCCCGAGCGTGCGCTGACTCGCCCGACCGCCGTCACGAGGAGGCCGGGGGCGCCCGCCGCCCGCAGCCATCCGAGCGTCGCCATCAGATCGAGGTCCACCGAACCCGCCCCACGGGAGCGGATCCGAGCGTCCTGCACCTCGATGCCGACGAGCACCTCGCCGGGACGCGCTCGCGCGATGATCTCGGCGATCGCGTCCTCATCGGCCAGGGCCGCGGAGGACACGACAACCCGGGCCGCCCCGGCAGTGAGCAGCACCGACACATCGGACCAGGTGCGGACACCGCCGCTTGCCTGGACACGGGCGCCCGGCAGTTCGGCGACCGTGCGGATCAGCTCGCCCGTTCCGGCCGACTCACCGAACGCGGCATCCATGTCGACCACGTGCAGCCAGCTGGCGCCTGCGCGCAGATACGCGCGAGCTGCCGCCAGCGGATCGCCCCCGAGGACGTCGAGACGCTCCGGCCCCGAGGCCGAGTAAACGCCCAGATGCCCGTCGGTCACATCGATCGCGGGGAGCACGGAGAACGACACACGAGAACGATACCGGGCGGGCTATGCGGCCTGATGCTCGAGCCGTGCGGCGGTCGGCCCCAGTAAGTGGCGCAACTCGTCGAGCAGTGAACCCTGCGCGTTGACGGTGAACGCCCCGAGCGACAGCGGCTGGACGCCCTGCGACGACAGGAACCGCAACCGGACGGGGATCTCCCCCGGCGAGCTTTCGAGCAGCGTCTTGAGCTTGTTGAGCACGCCCGGGGAGCACACCGCAGCGGGAAGATCCACCACGAGGACGCCGGGCGTGCCGGATGCCCCGGGCGTCAACGCAGGCTCGCGGGCCTCGCTCGCTCTGATCTGCAGTTCCCGGCCGCGCCGGTCGATCCGACCGGTCACGAGGATGATGCGGTCCGCCTCGAACAGTTCCGGCACGGCCTCGTACACACTCGGGAACGCCACGACTTCGACGCCGCCGGTCAGGCTTTCGAGCCGGAACTGCGCGTAGGGCTCCCCGCGTTTGGTGAACTTGCGAGCCAGCGTGCCGATGATGCCGCCGAGCACCACCAGCTCGCCGTCGTCGCGATTCTCCAGATCCGTGATTTGACAGGTGGTCTGCGCGCGCAGCTGGTCTTCGACACCGAGCAACGGATGATCAGTCACGAACTGCCCGAGCATCTCCTTTTCTTTGGACAGCAGCAGTCGTTTGTCGAGCTCCTCGCCCTGCAGGACGGACACGTCGACCTCGGCGAGACGCTCGTCGGGATCGCCTCCCCCGCCGAACAGCGAGAACTGCCCCGCGGCCTCCGCCTTGCGCTCGGCCAGGATCGGAGCGGAAACCTTCTCGAAGGCGGGCTGTTCGCCGATCTGTTGCAGCATGCCGCCGCGCGTGTAGCCGAGCGACTCGAAAGCGCCGGCGAAGATCAACGACTCCAACACCCGTTTCGTCAGGGAGGTCGGCTCCACACGGCGGCAGAAATCGGGGAACGAGGTGAACGGCGCGCCGGCGGCCCGCGCCTCCAAGATGCCCTGCACGACCCCACCGCCGACGTTGCGCACCGCAGACAGGCCGTAGCGGATCGCTCGCCGCTCTCCCGGCACCGGCGCGAAGTCCATGTCGGACTCGTTCACGTCGGGCGGCAGGACCTCGATGCCCATGCCCCGGCAGGCATACAGGTAGTAGGGCTTGCGATCCTTGTCGTCCTTGACCGACGTCAAGATCGCCGCCATGTACTCGACGGGGTGGTGCGCCATCAGGTAGGCGGTTTGGTAAGCCACGTAGCCGTAGGCGCAGGCGTGCGACGCGTTGAACCCGTAGTCGGCGAACGGCTCGATCAGCTCGAAGATGCCCTCGGCCATGCGCCGGTCGTGCCCGAGCGACACCGCGCCCGCCACGAACTTGTCGCGCTCGGCCGCGACCTTCTCGCGGATCTTCTTGCCCATGACCTTGCGCAGCGTGTCGGCTTCGCCCATCGAGAAGCCGGCGAACGCCACCGCCGTCTGCATCACCTGTTCCTGGTAAACGATGATGCCGTAGGTATCGCGCAGCACCGGCTCCAACACGGCGTGCGGGTACGTGACCTTCTTGCGGCCGTGCTTTCGCTCGGCGTATTCGGTGTGCTGACCCATCGACAACAGGCCCGGCCGGTACAACGCCACACACGCCATCAGGTCTTCGAACCGATCGGGTTCGAGCAGCTTGATCAGGTTCTTCACACCGGGCGATTCCATCTGGAACACACCGATCGTGTCGCCGCGGCGAAGCATCGCGTAGGTGTCGTCGTCATCGAGCGGCACGTGGTCGATATCGAGCTCGAAGCCGCGGTTGCGCAGGTGTCGCAGGGTTTCTTCGATCACCGAGAGGTTGCGAAGCCCGAGGAAGTCCATCTTCAACAAGCCCAGCTGCGCGACCCCGTTCATGTCGAACTGGGTCACCATCTTCTTCGCGTCGTCTCGGCTGTCTTTCGTGAGCTTCAAGGGCAGGTAGTTCACGAGCGGCGCGTCGCCGATCACGACACCCGCGGCATGCACCGAATCCTCGCGCCGAAGCCCCTCCAGCGCCCGGGCGGTGTCGATGATCTCCTTGGCCTCGGGCTGGCGCTCGTATGCCTCGCGCAACTCAGGGCTGGTTTGCAGCGCGGAGTCGATCGGCTCGTCGCGACCCATGATCGCCGGGGGGTACATCTTGCAGAGCTCGTCGGCGACCCGCGGCGGGAACCCCAAGACGCGCGCGGCGTCGCGGATGCCCTGCTTGCCCTTGATCGTTTGGAAGGTGACGATCTGTGCGACGTGATCGGAGCCGTACTTCTCGGTCGCGTACCGGATCACTTCGTCGCGTCGACGCTCGTCGAAGTCCATGTCGATGTCCGGCATCTCGACGCGATCGGGGTTCAAGAACCGCTCGAACAGCAACCCGTATCGCAGCGGATCGAGGTCGGTGATCCGCAGGGCGTACGACACGACGGAGCCGGCCGCCGACCCACGCCCCGGGCCAACCCGGATCCCCTGCTCGCGGGCGAATCGGATCAGATCCCACACGATCAGGAAGTACGCGGAAAAGCCCATCTTGGAGATGATCGACAGCTCGTGGTCGATGCGCTCCACGACCGCGGCGGGCAAGGGCTGGCCGTAGCGCTCGACGGCCCCCCGGTCGACCAGATCGCGCACGTAGCTGTCGAGCGGCTCACCGGCCGGCGTCTCGAACCGTGGCAACCGGTACTCGGTCTTGCCCTCGACGAGCACGCGCTCCAGCTCGGGGAGCAGTTCGACCCGCTCGGCGATCGCGAGCGTCGCGTCACAGGCCTCGGGGAGTTCGGCGAACACCCGGCGCATCTCGGCCGATGACTTCAGATAGAAATCGTCGGAGTCGAACTTCAATCGCTTCGGGTCCGACTGCAGCTTCTGCTGTTGGATGCACAGCAGGACATCGTGCGGCTTCGCGTCCTCGGGCCGCGTGTAATGCAGATCGTTGGTCGCCACGACCGGCACACCGATCTCGCGAGCCAGGTCGATCTGTCTGGGCAGGATCGTTCGCTGGTCGGCGAGCCCGTGGTCTTGGACCTCGATGAAGTAGCGATCGGCGCCGAAGATGTCGCGATAGTCGGTGGCCGCCGCCATCGCGCGATCGCGTTGACCGGCAAGCAGGTGCACGCCGATCTCCGAGGACAGGCAGCCGGAGAGGCACAGGAGGCCTTCGGCATGCTCGGCGAGGAGCTGCTTGTCCATCCGGGGACGGTGGTAGAAGCCCTCGAGGTAGGCCTGCGACACGAGCTTCAACAGGTTGCGGTAGCCCACCTCGTTCACGGCGAGCAACGTGAGGTGGTAGTACTTCTCCTCGCTCTCACCGGGCTTGCGATCGAAGCGCGAACCGGGCGCGACGTAGGCCTCGACGCCGATGATCGGTTTCACGCCGACGGCACGGGCTGCCGCGTAGAACTTCAGCGTGCCGAACATCGCGCCGTGATCGGTCATGGCAAGGGCCGACATGCCGTGCGCGACAGCTTCGGTGAAGATCGTGGGCGCGGTGGGATTGGACTTGGGCGCCTCGATGCGCGCGGCACCGTCCAGCAGCGAGTACTCGGTGTGTGTATGGAGGTGGACGAAACCCGACTCTGCCATCTGCGCTGGTCACGGCCCTTTCGGGGAGGTTATCCACAACTGTACGGCGACGTGTGGAGAACTTACACGCGTGTGATTCGAGGGAATCAGAAGGTACGCCCGGGGCCGGGGGGCGTCAAGGTTGCAGGTCGTCGCGGGCGCGCGCGAGCGCTTCGGCGAGATCGGGCGGCAGGGGCTCCTCCAGGTCGATCGCTGCTTGCGTCAGCGGGTGCACGAAACGCAGGCGCCACGAATGCAGGAAGGGTCGCGTGATGCCGATACGCCGCGCCTCGTCGCCGCCACCGCCGTAATCCTTATCACCCAGTATCGAGTGTCCGACGGCCTGCAGATGCACGCGGATCTGGTGGGTGCGTCCCGTCGTCGGCGCCGCCTCGAGCAGGGCTGAGCGCGGCAGGCGCTCGCGAACCTCGAAACTCGTCGACGCCGCCCGCCCCTCCACGTGATCGACCTCGATCCTGGACGCTCGCCTGCCCAGCGGCGCATCCACGGTGAACGCGTCGTGCGCCGGCGCGCCGCGCACCAGCGCGAGATAACGCCGGTCGATGTCATGGCGCTTCAGCTGGCTCCGCAACGCGACGAACGCCTCGTCGCTCAACGCCACGATCATCAAACCGCTCGTGCCGACATCGAGGCGATGCACGATGCCCGGGCGTAGCTCTCCTCCAGCCTGGGCCAATGGGATGCCCATGGCGAGCAGACGATTCACGAGCGTGCCGCTGCGCCGACCCGCGGTGGGGTGCGTCACGACCCCCGCCGGCTTGGCGACGACGAGCAGGTCTGCGTCGCGATATCGAACGGGCACGGGCTCGCCGTCGCCCACGAGCGGCTGCTCCCCCGGAAGGTCCACCGTCAGCTGCTCGCCACCCCGAAGCCGGAAGGACTTGGAACGCCGCTGCCCGTCGACGGTGATCAGCCCGCTCGCGATGGCGCGCTGCACGTCAGCGCGCGGCGCCCCGCTCAGCGCCGCGACGACCGCGTCCAAGCGACCCGCGGTCGCGACATACGGCTCACTCGCCATCGTCGGCGGCTTCCGCGATCGCGTGCCCCTTGGCCGATCGTTGCTCGCGGAACGCCTGCACCGCGAGCAACGCCGCCCCGGACACGATCGCGGCGTCCGCGAGATTGAAGACCGGCCACGCGTGCAGGTCGATGAAGTCCACGACCCGTCCCGACAAGCCCGAGCCTCGGAACGCTCGATCGAACAGATTCCCGAGCGCGCCACCCAGGATCAAGCCGAGCGCGACGGCATGCAGCGCCGGACGGGCGCGGAACGCCGTCACGGCAATCGCCGCGCACACGACGATGGCGGCGATCGCGAACAGCAAGGGCGCCTGGTCGCCCATGCTGAACGCACCGCCGCTGTTCGTCGTGAAGCGGAAGGTCAGCACGCCGTCGATCACATCGCGCGGATGCACCGAAAACGAGTGTTCCGCCCAGATCTTGGTGCCGCGATCGAGAGCGAGCACCGCTGCGGCCGTGCCCAGAACCAGGATGCCGCCGCGTCGAGGACCGGGGCCCACCGCGTCAGCGGCGCGACTGCGCCCGTGCATCCTTGATGCACAGATCCGCGTACGGCAGCGCCTTGATCCGCGCCTTCTCGATGGGCTTGCCACATCGCTCGCACACCCCGAAGGTGCCGGCGTCGACACGCTTGAGCGCCCGCTCGATCTTTTGGATCAGATCGCGAACGTTCTGTTCGATCGACAGCTCTTTCTCGCGCTCGAACGTTGCCGTTCCGGCGTCGGCCGACTCATCGTCGACGCCGACGTCTCCGGACGATTCTGACTGCGAGGTAGCGAACGTCTGGTCCTCGATCGTGGTGAGTTGCTCGCCCAATCCCACGAGCTCCGCGCGCAATCGGGCCTCGAGTTCGTCGATCTCTTTCTTCGTCAGCTTGACCGCCGCCATGGTCGGCGAAGGGTAGCAGAACCCCCTTGGCGACCGCCCGGCGCGTGGGTGCGCCATGCTTCATCGATCCACCTCGAACACCTTCGTGCGGCTGCGGCGCCCGGCCCGCAGTCGAACGGCGGTGGGTGCAACGCCGAGGTGCGCCGCAAGGGCTTTGACCGCTTGGGCCGTTGCTGCGCCGTCCACGGGAGCGGCGCGCACTCGGATGGTCAAGGTGCCGTCGGACTCCTCGTGCACGCCGGTTCGCCCCGAGCGCGGCACCACTCGTACCGTGAACATGTTTGTCGCTGCGTGTAGCATGCCTCGCATCGGCGAGGACGGGAACGAGTAGCCGAGGTCTCCGCGACACGAGCGAGCCGGGATGGTGGGAGCCGGCGCCGCGCCCTCGGCCAAGATCATCCCCGAGCCCCTGCCCGAACCGCATGCGGACGGACCGCACGCGCACTAGGCGTAGGCGAGAGCCGCCCGTGAACGCGGCAGATCGGCCACCACGGCGATCGAGGAGCGGTCCCGACCTTCGAAGGTCGGGACAAGCGAGGTGGTACCGCGGGGCCCGCGCCTCGTCCTCGCCCCATGAGGACGAGGCGTTTCGCGTATGGGGGGCCAGATGAACACGTTCGAGCCGGTCGACACCAAGGTGCGGTTCCCCGTGCTCGAAGAGCAGATCCTCGCGTGGTGGAACACGGCCGGCATCTTCCGAAAGACGCTCGAAGCCCGTGCCGGCGCGCCGACCTGGCTGTTCTACGAGGGGCCGCCGACGGCCAACGGCAAGCCGGGCATCCACCACGTCGAGCCGCGCACCTTCAAGGATGTGTATCCGCGGTACAAGACGATGACCGGCCACCTCGTTCGCCGCAAGGGTGGCTGGGACTGCCACGGCCTTCCCGTGGAGATCGAAGTCGAGAAGGAGATCGGCACCACCGGCAAGCGCGACATCGAGGCCTACGGGGTCGCGGCGTTCAACGAGCGCTGCCGTGCCTCGGTGCAGCGATACGTCGGCGAGTTCGAGCGATTGACCGAGCGGATCGGGTTTTGGATCGACATGTCCGGCGCGTACTGGACGATGTCGACGCCCTACATCGAGTCGGTATGGTGGTCGCTGAAACGCCTGCATGAGCGCGGGCTGCTGGTCGAAGACTACAAGGTCACCGCGTACTGCCCGCGTTGCGGCACGGCACTTTCCGACGCCGAGGTCGCCCAGGGCTACGCGCAGGTCGAGGACCCGAGCGTGTTCGTTCGGTTCCCGATCGTGGAGGCCGACGACAACTCTTTGGTGGGCGCGTCGCTCGCCGTGTGGACCACGACACCGTGGACCTTGCCGTCGAATACGGGTGCGGCCGTCGCGAGCGAGGCCTCCTACATCGTCGCGTCGCGGGGTGGCGAGCGCCTGGTGATCGCCGAGCCGCTGCGCGATCGCGTGCTCGACGACGGCTGGGCGGTCGATCGGACACTGCTCGGACAGATGCTGGTCGGTGCCCGCTACGAGCCCCCCTACCCAAACGTCGAGGGGGCGCACGTCGTCGTCGCGGCGGATTTCGTGTCGATGGACGACGGCACCGGCATCGTGCACCTCGCACCCGCGTTCGGCCCGGAGGACCTCGCGATCGGTCGCGCGCACGGCTGGCCCGTGTGGCGACCCGTCGCCGACGACGGCACCTTCACCGCCGATGCGCCGGCCTTCGTGCAGGGTGTGTTCGTCAAGGACGCCGATCCCGCGATCATCGAGGACCTGCGTGTGCGCGGCATCCTGATCGAGGCCGGCGTCTACGAGCACGCATACCCGTTCTGCTGGCGGTGCAACACGCCGTTGCTCTACTACGCGCGGACCGCGTGGTACGTGCGCACGACGGCGGTCAAGGAGCGACTTCTCGCGGTGAACGACGGCGTCAACTGGTATCCCCAGCACATCAAGCATGGTCGATTCGGCAACTGGCTGGAGAACAACGTGGACTGGGCGTTGTCGCGCGAGCGGTATTGGGGGACGCCGCTGCCGATCTGGCGCTGCGCCGCCGGGCACGCGACGCCGATCGGGTCACTGACCGAGTTGTCTGAGCGCGCCGGACACGACGTCACCGGTGTCGATCCGCACAAGCCGTACATCGACGAGATCACCTTCGACTGTCCCGAGTGCGGCGAGACGGCGACGCGGGTTTCCGAGGTGATCGACACTTGGTATGACTCCGGCGCGATGCCGTTCGCGCAGTGGGGCTATCACCCCGAGCTCGGGCGCGGGATCGAGGAGTTCGAAAGTGCGTTCCCGGCGGACTTCATCTCCGAGGCGATCGACCAGACGCGTGGATGGTTCTACACGTTGATGGCCGAAGGCGTGCTGCACTTCGACGAGACCGCATACCGCAACGTCGTGTGTCTTGGACATCTGATGGCCGAGGACGGCCGCAAGATGTCGAAGTCGCTCGGCAACCAGTTCGATCCGTGGGAGGCGCTGAACCGCCAGGGCGCCGACGCGCTGCGGTGGTGGATGCTGACGACCGGCTCGCCATGGGAGTCCCGACGCATCGGCCAAGACATCTTGGACGAGAACGTGCGCCAGTTCTTGCTGCCGCTGTGGAACATCTACTCCTTCTTCGTGACGTATGCGAATGCCAGCGGCATCGATCCCGATGAGACGCCGGCGACCGAGGTCGGCGCCGCTGCGGTGATGGACCGGTGGATCTTGTCCCAACTCGCCGGCACCGTCCGCGACGTGCGCGAGCGCATGGAGGACTACGATGCCACTGCGGCAGGCCGACGGATCCAAACACTGATCGACGATCTGTCGACGTGGTACGTGCGCCGGTGCCGTCGCCGCTTCTGGAACCCCGGCGGGGCGGCCGACGACGACACCGCCGCCGCCTTTTCGACCCTGCACACCTGCTTGGTGACGCTGTCCCAGCTGCTGGCGCCGTTCACGCCGTTCATCGCCGAAGCCATGTGGCGCAACCTCGCGGCCGGCCGGGGCGGGCGGCCCGAGTCGGTGCATCTGTCGGACTTCCCGGTCGTGCGGGCCTCAACCCTGGATCCCGAGTTGGATGCGGCGATGGCCACGGCACGACAGATCGTGGAACTCGGTCGGCGGGTCCGGGTCGACACGAAGGTCCGCACGCGTCAACCGCTGGCCGAGGCCGTCGCCCACGTCCATGGTTCTGGTGAGGCGCTCGATCACTTGCTCCCGATCGTCGCCGACGAACTCAACGTCAAGCGCGTGCGCCTGGCGACGTCGGCTGATGCCTTCGGCACCTGGCGCGCCAAGCCGGACTTCAAGGTGCTGGGACCGCGACTCGGACCACGCGTCAAGGCGCTCGCACACGTGCTCGCAGACGACGACGGGGCGCTCGCAGAGCGGCTCGCGGCAGGCGAGCACGTCCAGCT
>JANMPG010000032.1:0-3650 GCA_031369745.1 Actinomycetes bacterium | reverse complement strand
GGCCTATGCGAACGAGCTCGCGCCGTTGCTACCGATGCAAGACGCTCGGATCTACCCGGTCAGCGGCGGGTCCGAGGCGGTGGAGACCGCGATCAAGCTGGCACGCACCTACCACCTCGCGATGGGGCAAGGGGGTCGATCGGCGATCGTCGCTCGTCGCTCGTCGTACCACGGCAACACGCTGGGCGCGCTCGACCTGTCTGGCAAGGAACCGCTGCGCAGGCCCTACACGCCATGGCTGGGTCGATTCCTGCACGCGCCACGCGCGTACGAGTACCGGTGCGAGAACCCGTCGCACCCCGATCGGTGCGGCGACTGGCACGCCGCAGAGCTGCAGCGGATGATCGAGTCCTACGGCCCCGACACGATCGCGGCGTTCATCGCCGAGCCGGTCTCGGGCGCGACGCTTGCCGGCGCGGTGCCGTGCGATGACTACTGGTCCAAGATCGTCGAGGTCTGCCGCCGCTACGGCGTGCTGGTGATCGCCGACGAGGTCATGACCGGCTTCGGGCGCACCGGCCGCTGGTTCGGTGTGGATCACTGGGACGTGCGACCCGACATCGTGACGGCCGGCAAGGGCACGACCAGCGGGTACGTGCCGTTCGGTTTCGCCGCGTGTCGTGGCGAGATCTATGACGCGGTCGCGCCCAAGGGGTTCGTGCATGGCTTCACGTGGTCGCACAACGCGCTCGGCGCCGCGGTGGCGCTCGCGACGTTGCGGCGACTCCGCGACGACGCGCTGGTGGATCGCGCGCGCGATCTGGGAGCCAAGCTCCACGGAGATCTCGCCGCCGCGCTCGCCGACGAGCCGAGTGTCGGCGACGTGCGGGGCCTGGGCATGTTGCTCGGCATCGAGCTGGTGGCCGACCGCGTTACGAAGGAGCCGTTCCCCAGGCACCTGCAGGTGACCGAGCGGATCGTGGCCGCAGCGCGCGCATCGGGGTTGCTGCTGTATGCCTCTACGGGCCACGTGGACGGGCAGGACGGCGACCTGATCGTCCTTGGACCCCCGTTCACGCTGACCAGCGAGGACACCGCAACGCTGCTCGAGCGCACGACCGCAGCGATCCGCTCGGTGACGTGAGCGAGCGCGTCGGACTCGTCCTTGCTCGCGGCGCGGCGAGGTACAACCACGGACCCGAGCACCCGCTTCGTCCCGAGCGCGTGTCCTTGACCTGGGACCTGATCGAGGCGTGCGGGTTGGATCGCCGTTCGAACGTGCGGATCCTCGATGCGACGGAGGCGACGGATACCGATCTTGGGCGCGTGCACACGCCGGCGTTCATCGACGCGACGACGCGGGCCGGACACGGCGAGCCCGGGGACTGGCGCTCGTTCGGATACGGACCCGGTGACAATCCGATCTTCGCGGATATGCACGAGGCGGCCGCGCTCGTGGCTGGTGCGTCGATCGCGGCGGCCGCGGCCGTGTGGCGAGGCGAGGTCGCGCACGCCTTCAATGCCGCCGGTGGGCTGCACCACGCGATGCCCGAGCGGGCGAGCGGCTTCTGCGTGTACGACGACCCGGCGGTTGCGATCGCGTGGCTGCTGGACGCGGGCGCCCAACGGGTTGCATATGTCGACGTCGACGTGCACCACGGCGACGGCGTACAGGCGATGTTCTATGACGATCCCCGTGTGCTCACGGTGTCGCTGCACGAGTACGAACCGCCGTGGTTCTTCCCCGGCACCGGAGGGTTGTCGGAGCGTGGGGGATCGGGTGCGCCGGGCAGCGCCGTGAACGTCCCGCTGCCCGCCGGCACCGGCGACGACGCCTGGCTCGAGGCGCTCACCACGATCGTGCCCAAGGCGGTCGGTGAGTTCCGGCCCGACGTGTTGGTCACCCAGCTCGGATGCGACACCCACCACACCGATCCGTTGGCGCAACTGCAACTCACGACGCGGGCCTATCGCGAGGCCGCGACGACCTTGCACGACCTGGCGCACGCGGTCGCCGAAGGTCGTTGGGTGGCCACCGGCGGTGGCGGCTACCGATGGGCGCACGTGGTGCCGCGCGCCTGGACCCTGTACGTCGCAGAGATGGTCGGTGCGACGGCGGACCTGCCCGACGAGCTCCCGCCGGCGTGGGTCGAGCGCGCGAGCGCGCTCGCCGGCGCGCGGGTGCCCTCGACCTTCTCCGAGCCGTCGCTGGAGGCGGTGGCGGCCGACGCCGCGGCCCGCCGGGTGGTGAGCGCCGCAGCCGAGATACTGTGGGGCTGATGGCACGCACGAAGCTCGTCTGCACGCTCGGCCCGGCGAGCGCGACGCCCAAGATGGTGCAGGGCCTCGTGCGCGCCGGCGCGTCGGTGTTCCGCTTGAACTTCTCGCACGGTAACCCCGAGGCTCACGCGCGCATGGTGGATCTGGTTCGCGAGACCGAGGACGTCACCGGGCAACCATTGGCGGTGCTCGTGGATCTGCCGGGTCCGAAGGTTCGCCTGGGACGCATGAGCCCCGATCCGTTCACGTTCAAGCCCGGCCAGCGCTTCGAGTTGCGTCCCGGCGGGAACGGCGACGAGCGCGGTGCGGCCACCACCTACCCGGGGCTTGGCGACGATCTTCAGCAGGGCGATCGCGTGCTTCTGGCCGACGGCGCGGTCGAGCTGAACGTGACCGGTATCCACGACGGTCTCGTGCAGACGCAGTGCGTCGCAGGCGGTGTGGTGCGAAGCGGCCAGGGGGTGAACGTGCCGGCGGAACGACTCGGGCTGCCGGCCGTGACCGATCGCGACCGCGAGGGCCTCACGCGAGCGCTCGACCTGCACGTCGACTTCGTTGCGCAATCGTTCGTTCGTGCGGCCGCGGACGTACGTGCGTTGCGAGCGGCGATGGGCAACCGGTCCGTGCCGATCGTCGCCAAGATCGAGACGCGCCCCGCGGTCACCAACGTCGAAGCGATCTTGGCCGAGGCCGATGCGCTGATGATCGCGCGCGGGGACCTCGGGGTGGAGCTGCCGATGGAACAGATCCCCTTGATCCAAAAGGAGTTGGTGCGAGCGGCGCGCGCAGCCGGTCGTCCGGCGATCGTGGCCACGCAGATGCTGGAGTCGATGATCCACGCGCCGAGGCCCACGCGCGCCGAGGCGACCGATGTGGCGAACGCGGTGCTCGACGGCGCCGACGCGGTGATGCTGTCGGGCGAGACCGCAGTCGGCGACTATCCGTTCGAATCGGCGTCGGCCGCCTCCACGATCGCCGCCTACGTCGAAGAGGAAGGTCACCCGTTCCGCGCGATGCAGGCCCCGTGTCGTCACACGAGCGAAGGAGCGGCGGTCGCCCACGCGGTCGCCGCGATCCCGGTCGAGGATCTGGGCGTCGTCGCGATCACGTGCTACACCGAGACCGGGCGCACGGCGAGGTTGCTGTCCGCCGAGCGGCCGCAGGTTCCCGTCTATGCGTTCGTGCCGCCGCGAGACGTGCAGCGAACGATGTGCCTGCTGTGGGGGGTCGAGGCGCTTCCCGCCGAGCCGCCCGGCGACACCGACGGGATGATCGCGTTGATGGACGAGGGACTGCAGGCGCGAGGGCTCGCCTCGCCTGGCGACGCGGTGGTGATGGCGGCGTCTTCACCCGCCGGTCGCACGACGACCAACATGCTGAAGATCCATCGGGTCGGCGGGCCGATCCGCTAGCTCGGGTCGGCGGCGCGC
>JANMPG010000008.1:0-3636 GCA_031369745.1 Actinomycetes bacterium | reverse complement strand
AAGAACCAGGGTGCCCTGGCTGCGAAGTGGTGCCGTTGTACGTGGTCGGTCCACCTGCGTTCGTGGGGGCGGAGATGCCGGCGGGGAGCCGCTCGCAAGAGCCCCCGGGATCGCCGAGCACGTCCCCGCAGTCGACCCCATCCTTGTCGACGCAGGAGGCGGTCGGCTCGTCCAGCCGATCACGCTCCGCGGGAGCGTTCGTCGTGGTGGCGGCGATCGGGCTGGTGTCGATCGCGTTGATCTTGTCGACGTTTCCGAAGCGGGACGCGACAACCCTGCCCGAGGGGTCCTCGGCGATCCCCGCCACGGCACAGGAGGTCGCAGCCGGCTTCCTCGAGGCGTTCGGGGCCTTCGACGCGGAGCGGGCGGTGACGTATCTGGCCGACGACGCAGATCTCTCGGGGTTGATCGGTTCTGTGCCGGCAGGCCTGCCGGGAACCCCGGAATCCGTGCGGTCGCTCACATCCTGGCTCGAAGCAGAGCGATTCAGCCAGGCGCTCGATCCTTGTGAACCGGACCCTCTCGCCCTCGAAACGACGGTTCGCTGCCCCTTTGAGTTCCACGCTCTCGGGTCCTACGAGATCGGACGGGGTCCCTACCGCGGCAGCTACTACGAAGTCACCGTTCGTGACGGCAAGGTCGTGCGCGCCGTGACGCACTGGGACTTCGCGAAGTTCTCGCCCCAGATGTGGGAGCCCTTCGACCGATGGGTGTCCACGGCCTTCCCGAACGACGTCGCGGTGATGTACACGACCGTCAGCCACAGCCAGCCTCGGCTCACCGAGGAGTCGATCCGGCTGTGGCAGCAGCGAAGCCGTGGATACCTGAAGCACGAGATCCCCAAGGTCGTGGGGATCGCCGAGAGGTTCTTGCGAGCCCGCAACGCGTACGACGCCGGCAAAGCGATGTCGATGTTGGCCGACGACGGGGCGAGGGTCCGCCTGATGCACAACAACCGGATGACGTCGATGATGGGCTCGATCCGGCTTGATCGCCATGAGCTGGCGCTGGCGCTCGAAGCGGAGCGACTCTACGGGGTCCGGTACGGATCGTTCGCCTGTCGATCGAACGACGATCCGGTGCACACGGGCGAAGCTCGGATCGAGTGCTCCTATCTGATGGACAGCACGCTTCGTCAGATCGCCGGCCTTCCGCCGAAACAGTCATCGTTCGCCGTCCAAGTTCACAACGGCCGGATCACGAGCCTCAGTTTCCCGTGGCTGAATCTCAGCTTCCCCGGAAATGAGCCGGCCGAGGGATGGCGATTCGAGCAGTGGCTCGAAGCCGAGCATCCGGAAGCCGGCGGGCCGATGGAACCCGGCACGATCTTTCGAACGCAAGGCCAGGAGATGATGCTGATCTTGACCGGGGATTCGCTCGATCATCTGGCCGACTATCTTGCGGAGTACGAACGCGTCCCGAGCGCCTAAGTGCCGGTGTGGCGGGGAAGCCGCAGTTTATCCGGGGACCGAGAACCCGTGTGGTCCCACGATCTTCATCCGCACCGACGAGACGTCGTTCGACCTGTCGGGATCGGCCGTCGCGGAAAAGACCGTCGCGCCGGCGGAGGTCGTCCGTGTCTCGCCTTTGGGGAAGCAACACACGACGTCGACGATCGTGGCTGTCACCGTCTCGCCGGGGGCGAGCTCGCCTCCAGCGGCAGAGCAGAATGCGGGAACGCTGCACGTCAATGACACCGGGTTGAACTGATCCGGCGTCAGCGCGAAGACATACACATCCACCGCCGCTTGCGGCCCCAGGTTGGTGACGGTGATGTCGAAGGTCACCTGCCGCCCGACGGCCGCTCGTGGGACACCCCTGCCGACCCAGTGCGCCGACACCTGGAGGTCCGCACCCCCATCCGCGCGTACCGGCGTCGGTAGCAATGTGAACACCACGATGGATGCCGCACCGAAGTTGCGAAGTTGGCGACGCATACTTCCCGTCCGCTGTGTGTGGCGAGGATAGTACGTGTGGCGGCCCGCGGCGAGGGGATCAACGCCCGGGATCCTTCTCACCGGGCTTACCTGGAAGCGCATCCGTAGGGTAGGCTACGCTAAAAGCCTTAGGGCACAAGGTGGGTGAGTACAGGGGAGGGCGCTGGACCGATGGGTTCGTGGTTTCGTGCGGGTCGAGGCGACAGTGTCCGGCCGCCAAGACATCGTTCACACGGCACGGCCAAGACGGGGTGGAGGCTGAGTAGACCGCGTTTCCTGCCCCTCGCCGTTGCGGTCGTCGTTCTCGGTTCGCTCATCGCGACCTCCACGACGCAGCGGGCCAGTGCCGCCACCGCCGCCTTCACGGCGATCGGCGACGCGCAGGTCCGCGAGGCGAGTCCGACGACCACCTACGGCACCACCACGGCGCTTCGGGTCGACGCCGGCTCCGACCCCGACGTGGAGACCTATCTGCGGTTCACCGTTGCCGGGCTATCGGGGAGCATCCAAAGCGCGACGTTGCGGCTGTACGTGACGAGTTCCACGGTCGATGGCCCCGCGGTGTTCACGACCGCCGACACATGGGATGAAGCGACGATCACGTGGTCCAATCGCACGGCGCGCGCCGGATCGGGAGTCGACGACAAGGGGTCGGTTCCTTCTGGGGCGTGGGTCGATTTCAACGTCGCATCGCTCGTGTCGGGCAGCGGGACCTACAACTTCGTGCTGGCCGGCATGTCGAGCGACGGGATCGACCTGCAGTCGAGGGAGGCGACGAACAAGCCGCAGCTCGTGATCACGACCGCGGCCGCCACAGACACCGAGGTGCCGAGCGATCCGACCAACCTGAGCGCGACACCCGCGAGCGCCACGCGCGTCGATCTGTCGTGGACGGCCTCGAACGACAACGTCGGGGTCACCGGCTACGAGATCTACCGGGGCGGCTCGTTGCTCGCCACGATCGGCGCGGTAACGATCTACGCGGATCAGTCGGTGGCTGCGGGGACATCGTATAGCTACCAGGTCAAGGCGCTGGATGCGGCGAACAACCGCTCGGATTTTTCGAACGCGGCCTCGGCGACGACGCCTGCGGTCCCGCCGATCACGACGTTCACCGCCACCGCGGATTCGTATGTGCAGGAGTCGAAGTCGACCAGTAACTATGGAACGTCGTCCACGCTTCGCGTCGATGCCGGGCCCGCGGTCGAGACGTACCTTCGATTCTCGGTCACGGGTATCTCCGGATCGATCCAAAGCGCGATGCTACGGCTCTCCGTCGGAAACGACGGCACCTCGAACGGCCCCGCCGTGTACGCCACCGACGGCTCCTGGTCCGAATCCGCGATCACGTGGACGAATCGTCCCGCGCGGATCGGGGCAAGCGTCGACGACAAAGGGGTCGTCGCGAAGAACGCGTGGGTCGCCTTCGACGTCACGTCGCTGGTCGCAGACGCCGGACCCGTGAACCTCGTGGTCGCGGGCACGTCGACCGACGGTGTCCAGTTCGGCTCACGAGAAGCGGCCGACAAGCCTCAGCTCGTTATCACGACCGCAACGGCGCCCGATGGCGAGGCGCCGAGCGACCCTGCCAACCTGATCGCGAGCCCGACGAGCGCCACCCGTGTGGATCTGTCCTGGGACCCGTCCAACGACAACGTCGCGGTGACGGCCTATGAGATCTACCGTGGTGGTTCGCTGC
>JANMPG010000279.1:0-11016 GCA_031369745.1 Actinomycetes bacterium | reverse complement strand
GGGCCTGAGATAGGCGTCGCCTCCACCAAGACGTTCGCCACGCAGATGGTGGCCCAGCAGCTGGTCGCCCTGTACCTGGCGCAGGTGCGGGGGTCGAAGTTCCCCGAAGAGATCGCCGGAGTGATGGACGAGCTCGCCGCGTTGCCCGAGCAGGTCGAGCGCGCGATCGCCTTGGACGCACAGGTCCGCGCCATCGCCGAGCGGTTCGTCGATGCGCGCGACTACCTGTTCATCGGCCGCCACACCGGCTACCCCGCCGCGCTCGAGGGCGCGCTGAAGATGAAGGAGCTGTCCTACGTGCACGCGTCGGGCTACCCGGCGGGCGAGCTGAAGCACGGCCCGATCGCGTTGATCGAAGACGGCGTACCGGTCGTCGCGATCGCCACGCGCTGTCACGTCTACCCCAAGATGCTGTCGAACATCCAAGAGGTGAAGGCCCGCGGGGCCTCGGTGATCGCGGTGGTGACCGAGGGCGACGTCGACGCCGCCCGTTTGGCAGACCACGTGATCGAGGTCCCCGAGACGCCGGAATTGCTGTCCCCGGTGGTGGTCACCGTGCCCCTGCAACTGCTGGCCTATCACGTGGCGGTCCTGCGAGGCTGCGATGTCGACCAACCTCGGAACTTGGCGAAGTCGGTCACCGTCGAATAGCCATGTCTCGGTTCGTGCGGATCTTGATCGTTGTCGCGATCGCCGCGCCGGTGCTCGTGTCGACATCCGGCTCAGCCGTCGCTTGCTCGTGCATCCGCGTACCCGCCCACAAGGTGCTGGCGCAGGCAGATGCGATCGTGGCGGGTCACGTGATCGAGGAGCGAACCGTCGACACGATGAACACCCACAGTACGGTCGCCGTCGACGGGGTCTACAAGGGCCACGTCGATGCCAGGCTCGTGTTGAACGCCAACATCGGGTCCGGCGGAGGGAGTTCCTGCGCCGTGCTCTATCCCGTTGGCTCGAAGATCGATCCGCTCGTGTTGCAACGACTGGACGACGGCACGTATCAGATCCAGATCTGCGCGCTCGTGTCGCGCGCGCAGATCGTGAAGCTGGTCGGTGACGCCCGGCCACCACCGCCCGACACCGCGTCGGCGAGCGCACCGGAGGTGCCCCTTCCCGCCTCGCAGGACGCCGGTGTGAGCTGGCCCGCTGTGTTGGGGGGCCTCGCGCTGGCCATCGTCGGGATCGCGCTGTTGCTGCGGCGATCGAGTCGCCGAACGCGGCCCGAGGAGCCGTCGCCGTTCGATCAGATCGGCACCGCGCCGCCCTCCGAGGAGTAGCCGGCCACGACTCGTTGCATGTCGTGCAACGGATCCCTTGTGGCGCTCGCCGACGCCTCGCTACCGTTCGCCCGTGGATCACAGCGAGATCTCGCCGCTCGGCGTCCGACTCGGCGCGGTGGTCATCGACTGCGCGGATCCGGACCGCCTGGCCACGTTCTGGGCCGGGCTTCTCGGAGTGGAGAAGTACGCGCCGATCGGCGATCCCGTGCAGTACGCGGGGATCGCCCCGCCGGACTGGGGGGCGCCCTACATGTCGTTCCAGCGTGTCCCGGAGCCCAAGGTCGCGAAGAACCGGTCGCACGTCGACCTGCACGTCAACGATGTGGAGGCGATCACGGCGCTGGTGGAGGAGCTCGGCGGCTCACGTGAGCAGGATTTCGACGAATACGGCTATCGCTGGCGTGTCATGCGAGATCCGGAGGGAAACGAGTTCTGCCTGGTCTACCTTCGGCCGCGCGACGACGGGCGCGGCGCCCGCTTCGCCCCCAGCGGCCGGCTGCCGCACGCGGGCAACTGAGCGGCTAGCCTTCCTGTGTGGAGATCGTCGGTCTCGGAGTCGATATCTGTGAGATCTCGCGGATGGAGCGGGCGCTCGCCCGTCATCCGACGATGCGCGCTCGCGTGTTCACACCCGAAGAGGTCGCCTACTGCGACGGCAAGGCTCGTCCCGCAGAGTCCTACGCGGGGCGATTCGCCGCTCGCGAAGCGGTGATCAAAGCGCTCGGTGGCTACCGCGGTAAACGCTGGCAGGAGATCAGCGTGGCGCGACACCCTTCCGGGGCACCGCAGATCGCGCTCACCGGTGGCGCGAAGTCACGTGCCGACGCCCTCGGCATCTCACGTGTGCTGATCACGTTCACGCATGAGAAGACGAGCGCCGTGGCGTTCGCGGTGGCGGTGAGTGAGGGATGAAGCCGCTGCTGACGCCGCAGGAGGCGATCGAGCTGGATCGCGCGACACAGGCTGCCGGCACGCCCGGCGAGGTCCTGATGGAACGCGCCGGCACCGCGGTGGCACGCGCGTGCGCCGATCTGATGGGCGGCGTCTACGGCCGCCGTGCAGTGATCGTGTGCGGCAAGGGAAGCAACGGCGGCGACGGTCTCGTCGCGGCGAGGCAGCTCGCTCGCGACGGCGTACGCGTGTGCGTCTTCTTGCTGGAGGCGGCCGCGGACGTCCGGGAACCCTCCGCAGGCATGCTCGCGCGGCTCGTGCGCGAGACCGATGCGCGGGTACGTGGGTTCACGCCGGCGGCGCTCGCGCACGAACTCGCTCGCGCCGACGTGGCGGTCGACGCGATCTTCGGAACGGGGTTCCGCGGGGCGCCCGACGATGTGTGGGCCGACGCGATCGAGACGCTGAACGTCGGCGGCGTGCCCGTGGTCGCGGTCGACATCCCAAGCGGCGTCGACGGTTCGACCGGTGCGGTCGCCGGGATCGCGGTGCGCGCACGGCTGACGGTGACCTTCGGGGCGGCGAAACTCGGCGCCGTGATGCTGCCGGGCGCGGAGTTTGCCGGCGATGTGAGGGTGATCGACATCGGCTTTGACGAGGAGGCGATGCCGCACACCGTGGGGCTCACCGAGCCGGCGGATGTCGCCGCCGTGCTGCCGAAACGCCCCACCGACGGACACAAGAAGGCGAGCGGGACGTTGGTGGTGGTCGCGGGCTCACGGGCGATGCCGGGCGCCGCCCGGCTGGTCGCCCGCGCGGCCGGTCGGGCCGGTGCCGGGTACGTGATCGTGGCCGCGCCGGCATCGGCCATGGCGACGATCCAAGCTGAGCTTGCCGAAGCGGTCTTCGTGCCCCTTCCCGAGACCGACGAGGGCGCGGTGTCGCCCGATGCGCTCGCCATCGTGTTGGAGGCGATCGACGGTGCGCACGCGATCGCGATCGGCCCCGGATTGTCGCGCGCGCCCGACACGGCGGCGTTCGTGCGGGCGCTCATCCGCGAGACCTCCGTGCCGTCGGTGCTCGATGCCGACGCGCTGAACGCGTTCGCAGGCGAGCATGCGGCATTGGCCGATCGCAAAGCCGAGGCGGTGCTGACCCCGCACATGGGCGAGCTCGCGCGGCTGCTGGGGCGCCCGCCGCTGGATCGACTCGCGGAGGCACGCGCACTGGCCCTCGAGGCGGACGCGACCGTGCTCGTCAAGGGCACGCGCAGCGTGATCGCGGCCGAAGACGGCCGCGCGCGCGTGAACCCGACCGGTTCTGCGGCGCTCGCGACCGCCGGCACCGGCGACGTGCTCACGGGAACGATCGGAGCGCTGCTCGCCCGCGGGGTCGAGCCGTTCGCCGCGGCATGGGCGGGCGCCTACCTGCACGGTCTCGCGGGGATCGCCGCTGCGAGCGAGCATGGCGAGGGCGTGGTCGCCGGTGACGTCGCCGAACACCTGCCCGATGCGATCGCGCGCGTGGGGATCGCGACGTGAACGCACCGAACCACCGCCCGACGCGGGTCGACGTGGACCTCGCCGCGATCCGGCACAACGTGGAGGTGCTCAAGCCGCCCGGTGCCGAGCTGATGGCGGTCGTCAAGGCCGACGCGTACGGCCACGGGGCCGTCGCGGTCGCCCGCGCCGCCCTGGACGCGGGTGCGACCTGGTGTGGCGTCGCCTTGGTCGAAGAAGGATCGGAGTTGCGAACGGCCGGCATCGAGGCGCCGATCCTGGTGCTCTCGGAATTCCCGCCGGGAGCAGAGTCGGTCGCGCTCGCGCACCGGCTGACGCCGAGCCTGTATTCGGCAGATGGGTTGCAGCGGCTGGCGACCGCGGCCCAGGGTCCCGTCGGCGTGCATGTGAAGATCGACACCGGTATGCATCGCGTCGGGGTGTGGCCCGGGGAGGACGCGGTGGCGTACCTGGGTGCGGTCGCGACCGCGGGGCTGCGGATCGAGGGCATCTGGACGCACCTCGCCAAGAGCCAAGACGATGCGGTCACGACGGCGACACAGCTCACGAGGTATGCGACGGTGCTCGAACAGGCCAAGGAAGCGGGCTTCACGCCGACCTATCGGCACGCGGCGAACAGCGGCGCGGTGCTGCGGCACCCCGAGGCGGTATTCGACCTCGTGCGTCCGGGCATCGCGCTGTACGGACTCGCGCCGGAGCCGGGCGTCGGTGCCGATCGAGACCTACGGCCGGCACTCACGTGGAGATCGGCCGTGTCGTTCGCGCGTCGGCTGCCAGCGGGGGAGCGGGTGAGCTATGGGCACCGCTACGAGCTCGCAGCTGATGCCTGGGTCGCGACCGTTCCCGTGGGCTACGCCGACGGGTACCCGCGGGCGGCCTCCCCGGGCGCCGAGGTGTTGATCCGTGGTCGGCGCTGCCGTGTGGCCGGCAACGTCACGATGGATCAGCTGATCGTCGATTGCGGTGACCTGGCGGTTGCGTCCGGCGACGACGTCGTGCTGATCGGTCGCCAAGGCGACGAGGAGATCTCGGCGTGGGAGCTGGCCGAACGCGCCGGCACGATCGCCTACGAGGTCGTGACCCGGATCAGCCAGCGCGTGCCTCGCACCTACACCGGGGAGCGGTCTTGAGGGCCCTGGCGGACGTAGCGGTCGAGGCCGCGACGTGCACGAGATGCCGGCTGGCTGAGACGCGCACCCAGGTGGTATTCGGCGTCGGCAACCCTGAGGCGGATCTGCTGTTCATCGGCGAGGCGCCGGGCATGCACGAAGACAAGCAAGGCATCCCCTTCGTCGGCGCTGCCGGGCAGCTGCTCACCCGGATGCTCGAGGGGATCGGTCTGGGGCGCGAGGAGGTTTACATCGCGAACGTCATCAAGTGCAGACCTCCCGGCAACCGCGATCCGCAGCCCGATGAGATCGACACGTGCACGCCGTGGCTGGTCGAGCAGATCTCCCTGATCCAACCCGACGTGATCGTCACGCTCGGCAACTTCGCCACCAAGTACGTGCTGGCGACCCAGCAAGGCATCACGCGGATGCGAGGGTCGGTCTACCCGTGGCACGATCGCAAGGTGATCCCGACGTTTCACCCGGCCGCGATCCTGCGCGGCGGCGGCGAGAAGAGCCGGCAGTTCGCCGATCTGCAGGAAGACTTCGAGCTGATCCGGCGCACGCTCGCGGCGGAGCCACCGCCCTCACCACCGCCGGTCGCGTCGTTGGTGGAACTCGCGGCGCAGGCCGAGCGCGAACCCGCCGACGATCAGATGGAGCTCTTCTGACGTGGTGTTGACGCTCCGCACGGCGACCGCCGAGGCGACCCGCGCAGCCGGCGCCGCGCTGGCCTCTACGCTGCGCCCGCACGATGTCGTCGTGCTGACCGGCGAGCTGGGTGCGGGCAAGACGACGTTGGTGCAAGGCATCGCGCGCGGCCTCGGCGCCACCGAGCACGTCGCCTCGCCGACGTTCACGCTCGTTCGCGAATACATCAGCGGTCGTGTCCCGCTCGCGCACGTCGATCTGTATCGGCTCGAGCGCGAGCAAGACGTGATCGACCTCGCGCTCGATGAGCTCGAAGACGGCGAGCGGGTGTTGCTGGTCGAGTGGGGCGACGCCGTCGCCGAGCTGCTTGCCGACGAACGCCTTCGGATCGAGCTCACCACCGAGGACGAAGGCGAAGCGCGTCACCTCACCATCACCTCGACGGGTCCGTCGTGGGACGAGCGTGCCGACGCGATCGCCGATGCCGTGGCCGCGTGGGGCACGGCATGATCGTCGTGGGCATCGACACGGCCACGCCCCAGGTATCCGTGGCGATCGGTACCGAAACGCAGATCCTCGGTCGCATCCAGATCGCGGGCAAGGCCCGACAGGAAAGCGTGACGCCCGCGCTGCAGCAGCTCCTCGCGTGGACCGGGGTGGAGCTCGACCATGTCGGCGGTTTCGTGGTGGGCACGGGGCCGGGGTTGTTCACCGGCCTACGCGTCGGGGTCGCGACCGCCAAGACGCTCGCCCAGGCCACCAAGGCGCCGATCATCGGCATCCCGAGCATCGACGCGCTCGCGTACGCGGTGCGACATTCCGCCCGCATGATCGCCGCGGTGATCGACGGTCGGCGAAAGGAAGTCTTCTCCGCCTTGTATCAACCCGTGCCCGGCGGCGTGATGCGCCTCACAGAGCCTGCGGTGCAACGACCTGAGGCGCTGGCGGCGGAGCTGGAAGCTCGGCCGGGCGAGGTGCTGGCCGTCGGCGACGGTGCCATCCTGTACCGGGATGTGCTCCACGCGGTGGGGCCAAGGCTCGAGTTCGCCTCGGCGGCCACGGCTCACCCCGATGCGGCCTCACTGGTCGAGCTGGCCGTGCCGAGGTTCCTGCGTGAGGAGCATGACCAGTTGTTCGATGTCGTGCCGATGTATGTAAGGAAGTCAGATGCTGAGATCGCGTGGGACGAGCGAGCTCGGGGCAGCAAGCCTTGAGATAACGAAGATGCGCCGACGTCACCTTCGTGGCGTCATGGCGATCGAGCGTCAGGCGTACGCACGCCCGTGGACGCCGAATCTCTTCATGGCCGAGATGACCGAGCCGAACAACCGAAGCTACGTCGTCGCGCGCATCGACAAGGACGTCGTGGGCTACGCCGGCTTGATCTGCTACGGCGATGAGGCGCACATCACCAACATCGCGGTCGATCTGATGTTGCAGGGCCACGGGATCGCCCACCGGCTGTTGGCCGAGCAACTCGACGCGGCTCGCGCGCTCGGCGGCAAGGCGGTGTCGCTGGAGGTGCGCGTCACGAACTGGCGCGCGCAACGGTTGTACGCGCGCTACGGCTTCCACCCGGTAGGGATCCGGCGCAACTACTACGCCGAGCTGCACGAGGACGCCTTGATCATGTGGACCGACGACATCACTGAACGCGCGTTCCGCCAGCGCGTGGTCTCGATCGTGAACACGTTGACGGAAGGGATCCGCCCCGCGTGATCACGCTCGGCATCGAAACCTCCTGCGACGAGACCGCCGTCGCGGTGATCGAGGATGGCTTCACGATCCGCGCCAACCTGATCGCCCGCCAAGAGCATCTGCACGAGCGTTTCGGTGGCGTGGTGCCCGAGGTCGCGGCACGCGCGCATGTGGAGGCGCTGAACCCATTGCTCGCGCAAGCGCTCGAGGACACGGGTCTGGACTTCGGCGATCTCGGCGGCGTGGCGGTGACCGTCGGACCCGGGCTCGTCGGCGCGCTGCTCGTCGGCATGGCGGCCGCCAAGTCCCTCAGCCTCGCAACGGGTGTGCCCTTGATCGGGGTCAATCACCTGGAGGCCCATTACTGGGCGAACTTCCTGACCGGTGGCCCTTTCGACCCTCCGTATGTTGCCTTGATCGTGAGCGGCGGGCACACGATGTTGGTCCATGTCCGCGGATCTTTTCACCACGAGATCTTGGGCCAGACGTTGGACGATGCCGCGGGGGAAGCGTTCGACAAGGTCGCGCGACTGCTCGGGCTCGGCTTTCCGGGGGGGCCTGCGCTGGACGCCGCCGCGACGACGGGCGATGCGACGGCGGTGCGCTTCCCCCGCGCGATGCAGGACTCCGGCGACCTTGACTTCTCCATGAGCGGGCTGAAGACGGCGGTGCTTCGCCACGTGAAGGCCGAGCGCGCGGCGAACCGAGCGATCGACGTCCCCGACCTCGCGGCGAGCTTCCAAGAAGCGATCGTGGACGTGCAGGTGTCCAAGACGCTGCAGGCGGCGCGCGTCACCGACGTGACACGCGTACTGCTGGGTGGCGGGGTGGTCGCGAACTCCCGATTGCGGCAGCGCTTGCAGGCAGATGGAGCCGCCGCGGGGCTCGATGTGCGGGTCCCACCGCTGTCGCTGTGCACCGACAACGCGGCGATGGTGGCGTGTTTGGGCGCCGCCCGGCTCGCGAGGGGCGAGCGCACCGGGTTGGACATCGCGGCCGACCCCAACCTACCCTTGTCTCCGTGACCACGATCCTGGTGACCGGGGGCGCCGGGTTCATCGGCTCCAACCTGGCGGACCGCCTCTTGGCAGAAGACCACCGCGTCATCGCGGTGGACGATCTGTCGACGGGTCGCATCGCGAACCTCGGCGACGCTCGGGCCTACGGCAAGGCCTACACCTTCTTCAACATGGACGTGCGTGCCGAGGGGTTGTCCTCGTTGTTCGAGCGGCATCACCCCGAGATCGTCTTTCACCTGGCGGCGCAAGCGGGCGTGCGGCCATCCCTCGACAAGCCCGAGGTCGACGCGAGCATCAACATCATGGGCACGCTCAACGTCTTGGCGTGCGCAGCCAAGGCCGAGGTCCGTAAGGTGATCTACGCGGCCAGCGGTGGCACGGTCTACGGTGAGCCCAAGCGACTGCCCGCGAAGGAATCCAGCGCCCAGGGCTCGTTCCCGCTCAGTCCCTACGGCATCTCGAAGAAGGTCGCGCTGGACTATCTGAGCTTCTACCAGCGCTATCGCGGGCTGGACTTCACGGCCTGCGCGCTGGCCAACGTCTACGGTCCCCGCCAAGATCCGCATGGCGAGGCGGGCGTGATCGCGATCTTCGCCTCGCAGATGCTTGCGGGCAAGGCACCCTCGATCTTCGGCGACGGCAATCAGACCCGCGATTTCGTGTTCATCGACGACGTGGTGCACGCGTTCGTCCAGGCCATGGAACGCGGCTCGGGAAAGACCGTGAACATCGGCACGGGCCTGGAAACCAGCGTGACGGGCCTGTACAAGTTGCTCGCCCAGATCATCGGGTTCACCGAGGACCCGGGCCACGGCGCGTTGCCACCCGGCGAACTGCGCCGCATCGCGCTCGACATCTCGGTTGCCGCAAAGGCGCTCGCCTGGAAACCCTGGACCCATCTGGAGGACGGCCTCGCGGAGACCGTTGCATACCTGAAAGGGATCTGAGAGGCCACCGTCCGGTAGCCTTGGGCGCCATGTCAGACCACGCCCTGCCTGCCGGCCCCGGAACGACCTTCGCGTTCGCAGTGGACGAGCTGTTGCTGGATGCGGGCGACCTGGACCCGGCGAGTGTGGTCGAGGGTGCTCCTGAGGTGACGCAGGCGACCCTGTGGACCTCCGAGGACGGTCGGATCATCCGAGGCGTGTGGCAGATCACGGCCGGCACCGTCACCGACGTCGAGGCCGACGAGCTGTTCGTGGTCGTGTCGGGGCGTGCGACCGTCGAGGTGCAAGACGGCCCCACCTTGGAGCTGGCGCCGGGCGTGATGGGCGTACTGGCCCGAGGGGTTCGCACCACCTGGACCGTGCACGAGCCGCTGCGCAAGGTCTTCCAGATCACGCTGCCCGACTGAGGACGCCCATGGCCCTGAGCGACTCGCGATTGCGCAGCACGTTCGCCGACGCGTCGTGGACGCCGTTCTGGCTGGATCGCGCCGAACGTCCCTCGGCGCGCCCGGCGCTGGAGGGCGAACACACCGTAGACCTCGCGATCGTCGGCGGCGGCTTCACCGGCCTGTGGTCGGCGCTGCAGGCACTCGAGGACATGCCGGGTCGTGAGGTGATGCTGCTGGAAGCCGACCGCATCGCGTTCGGCGCCAGCGGCCGCAACGGCGGGTTCTGCGAGGCGTCGCTGACGCATGGACTGGAGAACGGTCTGCGGCGCTTCCCGACCGAGATCGATCGGATCGAACAGGAGGGCCGCGAGAGCCTGGAGGGCATCGCCGCGTCGATCCAGCGCTACGACATCGACTGCGTGTGGGAGCCGACGGGCACGCTCGCGATCGCGACCGAGCCCCACCAGGTGCAGTGGTGCCGCGACGCGGTGCCGCACATGGCCGAGTACGGCCACGACGTCGCGTTCCTCGATCGAGACGAGGTGCGCGCCGAGGTGAACTCTCCGCAGTACCTCGCCGGGTTCTGGCGCAAGGACGGAGGTGCCAACATCGATCCTGCCAGGCTCGCGTGGGGTCTCGCGAGCGCGGCCGAGGGGCTCGGCGCGCGGATCTTCGAGCGATCGATGGTGACGTCGATGGACGAGGATGGTGACGCCATCGAGCTGCGCACCGCGCTCGGGCGCGTTCGCGCGCGCCGCGTGATCTTGGGAACGAACGCCTTCCCGCCGTTGATGAAGAAGATGCAGCGCTACATCCTGCCCGTGTATGACTACGTGCTGATGACCGAGCCGTTGAGCCCCGAGCAGAAGGCGTCGATCGGCTGGGCGAACCGACAGGGGCTCGCCGACATGACGAACCAGTTCCACTACTTCCGGCTGTCCGACGACGATCGCATCCTGTGGGGCGGGTTCGATGCGATCTACCACTGGAACAACGGCGTGGAACCGCGAAACGAACGGCGCGACGCGACCTACGCGCTGCTGGCCGGGCAGTTCTTCGACATGTTCCCGCAGCTGGAAGGTGTGCGGTTCTCCCACGCGTGGGCGGGTGCGATCGACACGTGTAGTCGCTTCAGCGTGTTCTTCGGCCGGGAGTTCGGCGGCAAGCTCGCCTACGCCGCGGGCTACACCGGGCTCGGCGTCGGCGCGACCCGCTGGGGCGCACGCGTGTGCCTGGACCTGGTCGACGACCTGCACACGGCGCGGACCCAGCTGGAGCTCGTGCGCAAGAAGCCGCGCCCGTTCCCCCCGGAGCCGTTTCGCTCGCTCGGCGTGTGGATCACGCGCCGCGCGCTGGCGCGCGCCGACCGCAGGCAGGGTCGCCGCGGCCCGTGGTTGAAGCTGCTTGATGCGGTGGGCCTCGGCTTCGACAGCTAGGGTGGCCCCATGGAGATGTGGGAAGCGCTTCGCTCGCGTCGAAACGTCCGGGACTACGACGACCGACCCATCGATC